>CAXTBA010000004.1:0-209770 GCA_964242665.1 uncultured Hymenobacter sp. | reverse complement strand
AACTGATTGACTTCTCCATCCGCTCGGGCGCGCCCATGGAAGTGGTGGAAAACCTACAAGGCCTGGAAGACGACGGCCAGCCTTACGAGAGCATCGAGGAAGTGTGGCCCGACTACCCCACCAAAGAGGATTTCATGTTCAACGAGGACGAGTATTAACGATGATTATAAATATTTAATTATAAATTATAAATGCTCAACAATGCCATTTATAATTTATAATTAAATATTTATAATTTACGAAAGAAAAGGCTAGCGGGCCGCGTTTCTCATGAGAAACGCGGCCCGCTAGCCTTTTCTTTCGTGCCCCGGGCGGCCGCGCAGCACGTGGCCGATGGAGCGCAGGAAGGGCCCCGGGGCCACGGAGTTCATTACCCGCAGGTTGTCGGCCCAGGTGGTTTGCTCGTCCAAAAATTGGAAGATGCGCCCCACCGGGTTGCGCTCAAATAGCTGCTGAAAGATGTCGCGGGTGGTTTCGCCGCGCCGCTGCATGATGTCGAGCAGCAGCGTGTCGAAGAGGCGAAACTGCCACCGGTCGCCGGTGGCATCGGCGGGCGGGCGGCCGGTGGCGGCCAGTGCGGCCACCAGCCGCGCCGAATGCGCCTGGATGCGCTGGAAAGCGTAGCCGGTGCTGGGCTTGGCACGCCCGCCGCGCGTGCCCAGGTTGACGAGGTGGGCCCCGGCCCGGGCCGGCAGCGGGTGGTCGGACATTGGAATGGCCCCCATTTCTTCGGCCACTACGCGGTACTGGGCGGCCGTCAGGCCCAGTGTATGCTGCAAATAATCAACG
Organism: uncultured Hymenobacter sp.; assembly: GCA_964242665.1. Classification (GTDB taxonomy): domain Bacteria; phylum Bacteroidota; class Bacteroidia; order Cytophagales; family Hymenobacteraceae; genus Hymenobacter. The sequence continues at coordinate 208,981 of CAXTBA010000004.1, read as the reverse complement.
ATGTGCGTTTCGTATTCGGCCTTGGGCAGCGGCTGCCCCGAGAACAAGGTATACTCGACCAGGGCCCGGCGCGGGCCGAACGGCAGCACGTACATGAACCGCGCCTCGTGGTGCTGGGCACCCCGGAAATCCATGAATTCCACCACGTCGGGGTCGAACGTGTCGGCGTCGGTTTCCACCTCCCAGCCCACGAAGTGCTGCAACAGGTAGCGGTGCTTGGCGGGGTTCTGGGCTACGGCGGGCGGGCGGCTGTCGAACCCGTAGCGGGCCGTGGCGGTGCCGGCGGTGCCGCGGGCCCGCACGCCGGCCGGCGTGTCGGCCAGCTCGTCGACGGTGCCGCGCCGGAGCGTGAAACGCGGGTCAGCGGCTAGGGCCCGGCGCACGAATTCGTAGAAATCCAGGCCCCGGATGGTCTGGTAGCGGTACGGCCCCAGACCAATTACGCGCTCGAAGCCGGGGCTGCGAAAGGCAATCTGGTGCCATTCGTGGGCCACGATGGCTTCGAACAAGTGCGGCTCGGCCGTCCAGAACGACCAGGTGCGGTCGTTCTGGTCCTTGGCTTCGGGCTCGATGAGCAGCACGGTTTTGCCGGCCAGCCGCGGCTCCTGGCTGAAGTGGTAAGCCAAGCTGAGGCCCGCCGCGCCGCCACCCGCGATGAGGTAATCGTAATCAAAACGGTCGGCGGCGGGCATGAGCGCGGGTGATTGGAGGAGCAAAGGTGGGACGACGCGCAACAAACAAAAAGCCGGACTTCTCAGCCCGGCTTTCAAAACAAACAAATGCACATTCCGCGAAGGCCAACCGCAAAAAAAATCAGCGGAATCACGGTTAATCCGCGAAAATCAGTGATCTAGAAGTTCGGCGAGAGCGAATACTTGTGGTAGAAGTCGTCGATGATTTTCACGGCTTCGCTGGCGTCGTCCACGATCTGCACCAGCTTCAGGTCTTCGGGCGAGATGTTGTGCTCGTCGCTCAGCATCACGTTTTCAATCCACTCAAACAAGCCGCTCCAATAGGCCGAGCCCACCAGCACGATGGGAAAGCGGCCGATTTTCTTGGTCTGAATCAGCGTGATGGCCTCGAACAATTCGTCGAGGGTGCCGAAGCCGCCGGGCATGCCCACGAAGGCCTGGGCGTACTTCACAAACATCACCTTGCGCACGAAAAAATAGTCGAAGTCGATGCACTTGTCCTGGTCGATGTAGATGTTGTGGGTCTGCTCAAAAGGCAGTTCGATGTTGAGGCCCACCGACTTGCCGCCCTCGGCGCGGGCCCCTTTGTTGCCGGCTTCCATGATGCCGGGGCCCCCGCCCGTGATGACGCCGTAGCCGTGGCGCACCAGCTTGGAGGCGATTTCCTCGGCCAGCTGGTAGTAGGGGTTGTCGGGCTTGGTGCGGGCCGAACCGAAGATGCTCACGCAGGGCCCGATTTTGGACATTTTCTCGAAGCCCTCCACGAACTCGGCCATCACCTTGAAAATCTGCCAGCTGTCGGCAATCTTAATCTCGTTCCAGTCTTTGTCCACAAACGCCTTGCGCAGGCGCTGCTCGTCGTCGATGGCCACGCCAGTGTTGCCGTGGGCCTGCTCGCGCATCTCCGTGATGGTGGTGAGCTTGTCGTCGTTGACGTTGGGCTGCTTGATGGTTTTGCCGCTGCCGGCGTTCTGGATGTCGTCGGCCAGCTTGGTTTTGCTGGTTTTGGGCGATTTTCTGAGTTCGGACATATAAACAGGGTGGGAGGGAGCCAAAAGAAAAACCGCCCCGCGAGCGGGGCGGCCAAAAGTAGGGCGTCAAAGTTACCGCATTGTAGCCAAAAAATGGCGCTTGCATCCGGCCCAATTTCCGGGCCCCTCAGGCTGCCTCCGCGGCCACCAACTGGCCCACCCGCCCGGCCTGCACCATGCTGAGCACGAAGCTGATGCCGCCGAGCACCGCCACCAGCAGCGTCTGGGCCCCGTGCACCACCAGCGCGAAGGCAATGCCGGCCTCCAGGCTCACGCCGTAGGCCACCAAGGTGCTCTGCACCAGCAAGTGAAAGGGCCCGATGCCCCCCGCCACCGGCGCGGCCATGCCAAACGCGCCGAAGGTGAGCACCGCCAGCCCTGCCCGCCAGCCCAGCCCGTAGGTTTCGGGGAAGCAGAAAAACGCCAGGTAATCCATCAGAAAATACACCGCCCACGTGAAGGCCGTGTGCGCCAGAAATACGCCCTTGCGCTCCATGCGCCGGATGCTGAACACGCCCGCCAGCAGGCCTTTGGCAAACACCGCCGCCCGGGCAAACAGCCGGTGCTGCCGCAGCCGCTCCAGGTTGCGGACCAGGGCCCCGGCGGCCAGGGCCAGCAGCAGCCCCCCCAGGCCGGCGGCCCACAGCAGGGGCGTGCGGTTGCGCGCCAGCGCGTCGTAGCGCCCGGCCAGAATTTTGTCCGTGACGAAGGCCCAGAAGGTGTGGAAATCCAGCAGCAGCGTCGCGGCCAGCAGCGAAGCCAGCACCAGCACGTCAATCACCCGCTCGGTGACGACCGTGCCCAGCGACACTTCCACCGGCACGCGGCTGCTGCGCCGCAGCACCGAGCAGCGGATGACCTCGCCCATGCGCGGCAGCACGAGGTTGGCCAAGTAGCCCACCATCATGGCGTGGTACACGTCCCAGAAAGCGGTTTTGTGCCGCGAAGCCGTGAGCTGCATCTGCCAGCGGTAGGCCCGGCTGAAGTAGCCCAGCACCGACAGCGCCATCGTGAGGCCCAGCCAGAAGTAGTTGGCCGTGCGGATGTAGTGCCCGATGCGCGAGAGGTCCTGGCCCCGCACGGCGTACACCATCAGGGCCCCCGACACGGCCAGCAGCAGCGCGTACTTGAGGATGTTGAGAAGCGGCTTCAAGGTTTGGCTTTTAGCTGATAGCTGTTAGCTTTCTGTCATAGGTCATTCACGCACGCTGAAAAAGCCAACAGCTACCAGCTAAAAGCTAAACCAAGCGGTTGTGCTCGTTGGGAAACACCACGGTGGGCCGGTGGGCCCGGGCGTCGGCAAAGTCAATCTGGGCGTAAGAGAAGATGATGACCAGGTCGCCGAGGGCCACCAGGCGGGCGGCGGGGCCGTTGAGGCACACCGTGCCCGAGCCCCGCTCGCCCCGGATGGTGTAGGTTTCGAAGCGGGCCCCGTTGTTGACGTTGACGACCGTCACTTTCTCGTTTTCCACCATGTTGGCCGCGTCCAGCAGGTCTTCGTCGATGGTGACGCTGCCCACGTAGTTCAAGTCGGCCTGCGTGACCTTGACCCGGTGAATCTTGGATTTCATCACCTCGATGTACATCGCCATAGCGCGTCGGACTGAATTTATATTGCGGAAGGGTGGGGATTCGGGCCGCAAAGGTACGCCCCCCGTTCACCCATTCGCTCATTCGTCCATTCATTCACTGGGCACCACCACGTTGTCGATGAGGCGCACGCCGCCCAGGTGCGCGGCCAGGCACAGCACGGCAGTCCGGCCGGCCTCGTACCGCGCCAGCGGCTGCAAGGTGAGGGCATCGGCCACGGCAAAGTATTCCAGCCCGATGGCGGGCGTTTGGCTTAAAAAAGCTTCGGCCTGTACTTGCACCACGGCGGGCGGCACGCCCTGGCGCACCTGCGCGGCGGCGGCGGCCAGGGCCTCGTGCAGGCGCGGGGCCACGGCCCGGGCGGCGGCGTCGAGGCGGCGGTTGCGCGACGACATGGCCAACCCGTCGGCCTCGCGCACCGTGGGGAAGGCCACGATTTCTACGTCAAACGACAGGTCGGCCACCAGCTGCCGCACCACGGCCACCTGCTGCCAGTCCTTCTGCCCGAAGTACGCCCGGTGGGGCCGGGCCATGTGGAACAGCTTGCTCACCACGGTGGCCACCCCGTTGAAATGGCCCGGTCGCTGGGCCCCTTCCATCACCTGCTCCAAGGCCCCGAAGTCGAAGCGCAGCGCGGCGGGCTGGGGGTACATTTCCTCCACGCTGGGCAGGAAAGCGGCCGTGCAGCCGGCGGCGGCCAGCAGGTCGGTGTCGGCCTGGGGCAGGCGTGGGTAGAGGCGGAAGTCGTCGGGGTTGTTGAATTGGGTGGGGTTGACGAACACGCTGGCCACGACGGCGTCGCACCCGGCGCGGGCGGCGGCCACCAGCTGGAGGTGGCCGGCGTGCAGGGCCCCCATGGTGGGCACCAGGCCCAACCGTAGGCCGGCGCGGCGCGCGCCCTCGGCAAAATCGCGCAGCTCGGCCACGGAAGAAAGTATTTGCATAGAAAAAGAGGCTATTTGTCGGGCCCCAAGGGTAAAAGGGTTGAATTTCTGCGCAAAATTGTGTAATTTTGTGCACCCATAGTATGTCCCATCCTTTTTTCTTTTAAATCCACCCATATGTCGAAGTTGCGCATCCTTTACGCGGCCACCGAAATAGACCCGTTCCTGAACACGACGAAAGTCGCGGAACTGCTGCGCCGCCTGCCGGCCGGTATGCAAGAAATGGGCTGCGAGATTCGGATTTTCGTGCCCCGTTTTGGCATTATCAACGAGCGCAAAAACCGATTGCACGAGGTGGTGCGCCTCTCGGGCATCAACATTGCCGTGGGCGACGACGAAAAGCCGCTGGTCATCAAGGTGGCGTCCATCCCGACGGCCAAATTGCAAGTGTATTTCATTGACAACGAGGACTATTTCCACCGCAAGTCGGCCCTGGTCGACAAGAACGACCACTTCCACGCCGACAACGACGAACGCGCCATCTTCTTTTGCAAAGGCGTGCTGGAAACGGTGAAGAAACTGGGTTGGTCGCCCAACATCGTGCATTGCTCGGACTGGATGACGGGCCTGATTCCGCTCTACCTGAAAACGACGTACAAGAAAGACCCGGTTTTTAAGGACGCCAAGTCGGTGTTTTCGATTTACAACAACGAGTTCCTCGACAAATTTGAAGGCAACATTTTGGAGAAAGCCAAGATGCTCGACATCGACGACCAGATGCTGAACTCGCTGAAAACGGCCGACTTCAGCGGCTTTGTGAAAATCGGGATGGACTACGCCGACATCGTGGTGCGCTCCGACGAAGACTTCTCGGACAACCTCAACGGCATGTTTCAGGAATACGCCTCGCGCAAGCGCCTGAGCCAAGTGGCCACCGACGAGAACCTGCATTCGTCCTACCTTGCGCTCTACAATGAGCTGGCCAGCTAGCCGCCTTGCTTTTTGCCAAGTAACGGTGCTGCCGCTGAACCGTGCTGTTTCCGGCACCACTAGGGCCCGGCTGCGCGGTTGCCGTTTGCAGCTACCTTCGTAGCACCATTTTTGTAACGGCGGCCCTTCCTCATGGCGGAGGGGCCGCCGACTTTTTTCTACCCGTCCTCCAATTATTTAATCCTTTACTGCTATGTGCGGAATCGTTGCGTACCTGGGCCACCGCCAGGCCTGCCCCATCATCCTCAAGGGCCTGCACCGGCTCGAATACCGCGGCTACGATTCGGCGGGCGTGGCCCTGATGAACCACGGCGAACTGAACGTGTACAAGAAAAAGGGCAAGGTGGCGGAACTGGAAAGCTTCATCGCCGAGAAGGACACCCACGCCCGCGTGGGCATGGGCCACACCCGCTGGGCCACCCACGGCGAGCCCAACGACACCAACGCGCACCCGCACTACTCCACTTCCGAGCGGCTGGCCATCATCCACAACGGCATCATTGAAAACTACGCGGCCCTGAAAACCCACCTGGAGCAACAGGGCCACGAGTTCCATTCCGACACCGACACGGAGGTGTTCGTCAACCTGATCGAAGAAATCCAGCAGCACAACCACTGCAACTTGGAAGAGGCCGTGCGCTTGGCCCTGCACGAAGTGGTGGGTGCCTACGCCATCGTGGTGATGAGCCGCGACGCCCCCAACCAGCTCATCGCCGCCCGCAAAGGCTCGCCGATGGTGATTGGCATCGGCGACGGCGAGTTCTTCATTGCCTCCGACGCCACGCCCATCATCGAGTACACCAACGAGGTGGTGTACGTGAACGACTACGAGATTGCCATCATCCGCGACGGGCGCCTGGAGCTGCGTAGCAAGGAAGACGTGGAGCAGACGCCCTACATCCAGAAGCTGGAAATGGAGCTGGACAGCATTGAGAAGGGCGGCTACGAGCACTTCATGCTGAAGGAGATTTTTGAGCAGCCGCGCTCCATCATGGACTCGATGCGCGGACGTTTGGAGTTGACGGCCGGCCACCTGAACATGGGCGGCTTCCGGGCCTACGAGCAGAAATTTATCAATGCCCAGCGCATCATCATCGTGGCGTGCGGCACGAGCTGGCACGCCGGCCTGGTGGCCGAATACCTGCTCGAAGACCTGGCCCGCATCCCGGTGGAGGTGGAGTACGCCTCGGAGTTTCGCTACCGCAACCCCGTGATTACGGAGCGCGACATCGTGATTGCCATCTCGCAGAGCGGCGAAACGGCCGACACGCTGGCCGCCATCGAGCTGGCCAAGAGCAAGGGCGCGACCATCTTCGGCATCTGCAACGTGGTGGGCAGCAGCATTGCCCGCGCCACCGACGCCGGGGCCTACACCCACGCGGGCCCCGAAATCGGGGTGGCAAGCACCAAGGCCTTCACTGCCCAAGTGACAGTGCTCACGCTGCTGGCCATGCGCATGGGCCAGAAGCGCGGTACCTTGTCCGACACCAAGCTGCGCGAGCTGATGGTGGAGCTGGACACCATCCCGGCCAAGGTGGAGCGGGCCCTGCTGCTGGACGATAAAATCCGCGAGATTGCCGCCACGTTCTGCGACGTGCCCAACTTCCTGTACCTGGGCCGCGGCTACAACTTCCCGGTGGCGCTGGAAGGGGCCCTCAAGCTCAAGGAAATCAGCTACATCCACGCCGAAGGCTACCCGGCCGCCGAGATGAAACACGGCCCCATCGCCCTCATCGACGAGAACATGCCGGTGGTCGTCATCGCCACCAAAGACAGCTCCTACGAGAAGGTGGTGAGCAACATCCAGGAGGTGAAAGCCCGCAAGGGCCGCATCATCGCCGTCGTGACGGAGGGCGACGACGTGATTCCTGGCATGGCCGAGTTCGTGATCGAAGTGCCCCACACCTCGGAGGCCCTGGTGCCGCTGGTGTCCGTCATCCCGCTGCAACTGCTGAGCTACCACATCGCCGTGATGCGCGGCTGCAACGTGGACCAGCCCCGGAACTTGGCCAAGTCGGTGACGGTGGAGTAGTTTTTGGGGGCTCCGACGACGGCTTTTAGAACGTCATGCTGAGCGCAGCCGAAGCATCTCTCCCGCTGAGTAAATGATTACTGCTGCGGGAGAGATGCTTCGGCTGCGCTCAGCATAACGTTCTTTTGCACCAAAACTATTCATAGCTTTTACTTCCCGTGCCCCACCAAATCATTCTCACCGACCAGGCCCCCGCGCCCATCGGGCCCTACAGCCAGGCCGTGCGCGCCGGCAGCACCGTGTACGTCTCGGGCCAGATTCCGCTGGATGCCGCCGGGCAGCTCGTGGCCGGCGACGTGGCGGCCCAGACCCACCAGGTGCTGCGCAACCTCACGGCTGTGCTGGCTGCCGCCGGCTTGCAGCTGACTGATGTGGTGAAATGCAGCATCTTCGTGAAAGACCTCGGCCACTTCGTCGCCATCAACCAGGTGTACGGCAGTTACTTCGCCGATGCCACGGCCCCGGCCCGCGAAACGGTGGAAGTGAGCCGCCTGCCGCGCGATGTGGAGGTGGAAATTTCCTGCATCGCCGTGGGTGCTTAGGGCCCCTGGGCCGGGCGGCCGGCTCTTCGCCGCCCGCCCGGTAATCGCTGGGCCTTGCGCGCAGCAACCAGCTTTTCTGCTGTAACGAAGGCAACGATTAGCGGGCGGCCGGCGGAAAAGCCGGCCGCCCGCCTTGGAGCCGCCAATAAGTCATTTGCCCATTCACTTCATTCCATGAAAGAACTCGGACTTTTCCTGCTCATCGTCGGCCTTATCTCGCTGGCGCTGCCGTTCATCAACCCCAATATTCACTACGTCTTTTTGCAGTGGATTGACAACTGGGGGCCCAATGTGGCCTGGGCCATCCGGGGCGGCATTGCGCTGCTGGGGCTGGTGCTCTGGCGGGTGGGCGGCCGGCGCGGGTAGAAGTAGCACGGAGTGGCACGCCGTTCTGCCATTCAACTTTAAGGCCGGGGCCCTGGCCTTACCTTTGCGGCGCGTTCCGGCTTTGGCGGAACGCGCTTTTTATTAGTGATATGACCGAAAGACCCGTTCGGGTGCGTTTTGCGCCTTCGCCTACCGGCCCGCTGCACATCGGCGGCGTGCGCACGGCTTTGTACAACTTCCTGCTGGCCCGCAAGCTGGGCGGCACCATGATTCTGCGCATCGAGGACACCGACCAGAACCGGTTCGTGCCCGGCGCGGAGGCGTATATTCTGGAGGCGCTGGCCTGGTGCGGCATCGTGATCGACGAGGGCCAGGGCGTTGGGGGCCCCCACGCGCCCTACAAGCAAAGCGAGCGCAAGCCCATGTACCGCGCCTACGCCGACCAGCTCATTGCCGACGGCTTTGCCTACTACGCCTTCGACACGCCCGAGGAACTGGACGCCATGCGCGCCCGCCTGCAAGCCGCCAAGGTGCCCAACCCCCAGTACAACAGCATCACCCGGGCCCAGATGCGCAACTCGCTGACGCTGCCCGAAGACGAAACCCAGGCCCTGCTCGACGCCGGCACGGCCTACGTCATTCGCCTGAAAGTGCCGCGCAAGGAGGAAATCCGCTTCCGGGACATGATCCGCGGCTGGGTGGTGGTGCATTCCTCTGCCGTGGACGACAAGGTGCTGATGAAATCGGACGGCATGCCGACCTACCACTTGGCCAACATCGTGGACGACCACTTGATGGACATCTCGCACGTGATTCGGGGCGAGGAATGGCTGCCGTCCGCGCCGCTGCACGTGCTGCTGTACCGCTACTTAGGCTGGGAGAGCACCATGCCGCAGTTTGCCCACCTGCCGCTGCTGCTCAAGCCCGACGGCACGGGCAAGCTCAGCAAGCGCGACGGCGACCGGCTGGGCTTTCCGGTGTTTCCGCTGGAATGGCAAGGCATCGACACCGAAACCGGCGAGCCCACCCTCAGCCGCGGCTACCGCGAAGACGGCTACCTGCCCGAGGCCTTGGTGAACTTCCTGGCTTTTCTGGGCTGGAACCCGGGCACGGCGCAGGAAATCTTTTCGATGGAGGAATTGATTGCGGCTTTTTCGATTGACCGGGTGAGCAAGTCGCCCGCCAAGTTCGACCAGAACAAGGTGAAGTGGTTCAACGAGCACTACCTGCGCGCCCAGCCCGACGCCGAGCTGGCCCCCTACCTGCTGGGGGCCCTGGCCGAGCACGGCATTAGCTGCACGCAAGAAAAAGCCGAGCAAATCGTGGGCGTGATGAAGGAGCGCGTGAGCTTCCCGCAGGACTTCTGGCAGGAGGCGAAATACTTCTTCCAGGCCCCCGACGCTTACGACGAGCAGGTAATCGCCAAGCGGTGGAACCCTGCCGTGGCCGACGCCCTCACCGCCTACGCCGAGGCCCTGGCGGGCGCGGCCCAGGCCGCGGCCGAGGGCCTCAAGAACCTGTTCAACCAGACGATGGAGGCCCAGGGCCTCAAGCCCGGCCAAGTGCTGCAAGTGCTGCGCGTAGCCATCACCGGCGGGGCCGCCGGCCCCGATTTGTTCGAGACGCTAGCCATCCTGGGGGCCCCCGAAGTGGCCCAGCGCCTGCGCGCCGCCGTGGCCCGCATTTCCACTACTGCGTAGGTCCCGGCCGGCGCGCCAGCCAATTGGCCCGTAAAGCAAAAGCCCCACCAGCTCTGCTGGTGGGGCTTTTGCTTTACGGCGTCCGAAATCAAAAATTCAGGTCGTCGGGTTCGCCGAGCAGGCGGCGGCCTTCGCGGATTTGCTTGGCGTGGCGCTCAAAGTACTGTCCGGGCTTGCGGCGGCGGTAGGGGTTGTCGTTGGCGGGCGAGTGGCTGATGCCGAAGGCCTCGCGCTGGCAATATTCTTCGTAAACCCGGAGCAGGGCCGCGCGCAGCTGGCCGAAGTAGTGGCGGTTGGCGGCGGCCATCACGGCTTGCCGCCAGTCGGCGTGGGCCTCAATGGGCACCGGTACGGGGCCGGCGTTCTGGAGGCGCTCCAAGGCCAGGGGCAGGTCTTGGCGGTCTTCGGTGGCGTCGTAGGCTTCGAGCTGCTGCTTGGTTTGGAATTGGCGGAGCTTCACGGCGGGCTCGAAGCGGCGGAGCAGCTCGCACACCAGCGCGTCGTGGGCCGCGCCCCAGGTGGGCACATGGGGGCGGGAGTCTTCGGCCGCTGGCGTATAGGGGTGCAGGCGGTGGTGCTCGTCGAACACGGCTTGCTCATAGCGGTGCTCGCGCTCGCCGCGCAGGTCGGGCAGCGCGCGCAGGTAGCCGGTGCCGCGGCGCAGGTCCCAGAACTCGGTCCAAGGCTTGAGGGGCGACTCGTCGTCCTCGTCGTCCTCGTCGTCGTCCAGGTAGCCGTTGCTGGGGTAACGCCGCTGCATCCAGAAGTCGCGAGAGGGGTTGCCCACCTCCAGCTCGTCGGGGTTGGCAAGCTGCTCCAGGAAAGCGTCGAGCAGGGCCAGCTCGTCGGGACTGATGGGCGGCACCGCCCGGCAATTTTCAATGAATTCGTGCCAGTCCTCAAAGTCGGCGGTGAGGCGGGCCCCGGGCACTTCCACGCGGCCGGTGCGCCACTGGCATTCCAGGTCGAAAAGCTTCTGGTGTTGAATAGCCCAGATGGACCGGTAGGCTGCCTTGTCGTGCTGGTGCAGCAGGTGCTCCAGGTTGGACTCGTAGCTGGAACCGTAGTGGTGGAGGTCGTCGAGCACGCGGGCGTAGCTCTTCAGAAATGTTTCGTGCTGCAACGGGTGGTAGCCGGCCAGCGGCTCGCGCAAGCGCGGGTCGGCCAGAATTTCGGCTTCCGTGCGCGGGCCGAGGGCGGGCAGCGGGGCAGGAGTTTCGGCCATGAGGGTGCAAGTGTAGGCGGGGAGAAAGGCTGCGGAGCCGCCGGCCGCCGCAAGGTACACGGCTTCTGAAATCCTGGTCGTTGCCGTCCGCCAAACCTTTGTCCAAGGCCGCGCCGTATGCACTGCGGCGCGGCCGGGTGGGTCAGTTACCAGTTGCTAGTCGGCAGTGAGCAGTTGGCTGTTAATGTTCGGTCCTGCTATTTGCTCGCTAACGACTAATAACTATTGACGACTTACTGTTAATTGTTAACTACTCTCTGTTGCCTAATTTAACCGACAACCATTATGGCCAAGAAACCCGTCAAGCCCAAAAAAGCGGCCCCCGACCCCGACAAGAAAGCCCGCGTGCACAAAGAGTTGGAAGGCTTCGAGATCGGGGTGAACCCGCTGGGCGAAATCACCTCTAATTACTCCATCGAGCAAATAAATCAGTTCCTGGGCCGCCACGTGCGCGACAAGAAGCTGGTGGACCGCGCCGGGCAGTTCGGCGAAAAAACCGAGGACGACGAGGACCTTGCCCCCGAGCCCGAAGAAACCGACGAGGACTTCATGAAGCGCACCAGCCGCGAGGCCAAGCGCAAGAAAACCGTGGGCGACGCCGCCGCCGAAGCCGCCGAAACCCGCAGCGAGCTGCCCAGCGAAGAGTAGGGCCCCGGCTACTGCACGGGCAGGGTTTCCACCAGCCTGCCGTTCTTGTAGATTTGAGTGGCCGTGACGTGGCCGTTGGTGTACACGTCGGTGGCGGTGTGCGTGCCGTCGGTGTAAGTTTGCACAGCTTTAATCTGACCGTTTTCGTCGTAGTACGTCCATGGGCCAAACCAAAAAAAGCGGGCCCCTTTTTGGCCGGTTACCCACTGGGCCTGGCCCCGGCGGGCCACCTTGCCGCTGGGGTACCAGTACGTGACTTCGCAAATGCCTTCGCTGGCGTAGCGTTCGGTGTGGTCGAGGGCCCCGGTGGGGGAAAAGTACTGGAACTGGCCCACGGGCCGGCCGTGGCGGAAGCGCCCCGTGGTGTAGGGTTGGCGGGCCCCGGCCGAGTCGTAGTAGGTGCGCCAGCGGCCCCGGCCCAGGCCCTGCCGGTCGGTGCGGTTGGTGCCAGCGCAGGCGCTGCATAGCCAGGTGCCCATGATTAGTAAGCTCAGGTACAAAAAGTTACGCGTGCGCATCGGAGGAAAACTAAAAGGTGACGAAAGGAGTTGCAATATAACTAATGTCTTAGTTGAAACGTGCCGCTGGGCCCCGGAATTGCGTGGGCGGGGCGTTTTGGCGGCTGGGCCGCTGCGCTATCTTTGCCGCCGGCCGCGCACCATCCGGCCCCCGCGCCATGACCTCGCACGACGTAGACTACCGCATCCTGGGCTCTGACATCCAAGTGCTGGAAATTGAGCTGGACCCCAACGAAACCGTGGTGGCCGAAGCCGGGGCCATGGTGTACATGGAGGAAGCCATCGCCTTCGAAACCAAGATGGGCGACGGCTCGGAACCCGACCAAGGATTGATGGGCAAGCTGTTTTCGGCCGGCACCCGGCTGCTCACGGGCGAGTCGCTGTTTCTCACGCACTTCACCCACCGCGGCGGCTCGGGCAAGAGCAAGGTGGCGTTTTCGGCCCCGTACCCCGGCACCATCATCGCGGTCGATTTGGGGGCCCTGCCCCAGGGCCTCATCGTACAGAAGGACGGCTTCCTGGCCGCCGCCAAGGGCACCAAGATGACCCTGCACTTCAACCAGAAATTCGGTTCGGGCCTGTTCGGCGGCGAGGGCTTCATCCTGCAAAAGCTCACCGGCGACGGCAAGGCGTTCGTGCACGCCGGGGGTACCATCATCGAGAAAACCCTGCGCAACGAGCTGCTGCGTGTGGACACCGGCTGCGTGGTGGCGTTCGAGCCCGGCCTCGACTTCAGCATTGCCCGCGCCGGGGGCCTGAAATCGATGATTTTTGGGGGCGAAGGGTTACTGCTGGCCACGCTGCGCGGCACGGGCCGCGTGTGGCTGCAATCCATGCCGGTGAAAAAGCTCATCCGGGCGCTGGCTCCGGGCGGTGCCAACGCCCAGAAGGAGAGCGGCGGCGTGCTGGGGGGCCTGGTGGGCGGCTTGCTCGACGAGTAACGCCCGCACGATGGCTCCAGAGGCTGTTTAAATTAGTTTGTCAAGCCAACCCACCGCCGTAGAGACGCATCCTGGCGTCTCAGGATTGAATGATAATCGGGCAGCGATTGAGACGCAAAGATGCGTTTTTACACCGTTCCGGGGGCCTGAAATTAACTCAAGCAGCTTCTTATGGAACCTGCTCGTAGGCCGAGGCCTGGCCGGGCGCGGCCTCGGCGGGCAGCGCCTTCACCAACAGGCCCACGACCACGCCCAGCACCACTGCCACGGTGGCGGCCAGCAGCCACAAAAACCGGCGGTTTTCGGCCCCCTCAACGGGGCGGCTGCGGTGGGCGGTCTGGCGCCAGCGGCGCGAATCGCGGGGGGCGCGGGAAGCAGAGAGGGTGGGCACGGACAAAGCAGAATAAAGCAGAACGGCTAAACCAAACCCGGCCGTAACAGTACCGGGAAAATTCCTAAAAAAACCAATAATTTCGCTATAATGTCTCTATTTTGTGGCAGTTAGGTAAGAGCAAATGTAGAACTTAGATTGCGTTGCTACAAGTTCATTGCCGGGCTTATAAAGTGGCCCGCGCTGCCACGGCCAGCACCTGCTCCAGCACCAGGCGCGAGTTCAGCAGGCGGGGAACTTTGTGCTGGCCGCCGAGCTTGCCTTGCCCCGCCAGCCAGCGGGCAAACGTGCCCGGGGGCAGCACCCGCAGCAGGGGCGGGGCCAGGGCCAGGTCGTGGCGGCGCTTGGCGTCGTAGTCGGAGTTGAGGCCCCGCAGGGTGGCGTCGAGCACGGCCGCGAAGGCCGCGAAGCGGGCGGCGTCGGGCGCGGGGGCGTCGGGGGCCAGCTCCACGGCCCACTCGTGGCCGCCCCGGCGCACTTCGCCCCCGGCCCCGGCGGCGAAGTACACCGGGGCGGCCGTGAAATCGTGCACCCGGCAGCCGGTGGCTAGGCTGGCGGCGGCCACGGCGGCCTCGGCGTTCTCAATCACCACCTCTTCGCCAAACGCGTTGAGGAAGTGCTTGGTGCGCCCCGTGATGCGCAGCCGGTAGGGCCCCAGGCTGGTGAAGCGCACGGTGTCGCCCACCACGTACCGCCACAACCCGGCGTTGGTGCTGATAACCAAGGCGTACGACGGGCCCACGGCCACTTCGTGCAGCGGCACGGGCCGCGGGTCGGGGGCCTCCCACTGGTCGGCGGGCAGGAACTCGTAGTAAATGCCGTGGTCGAGCAGCAGCAGCAGGTCTTCGCTGCCGGGCTGGTCTTGCAGGGCGAAGTAGCCCTCGGTGGCGTTGTAAATTTCCAGATACCGCATCTGCTCGCCCGGAATGAGCTGCCGAAACAGCGCGCGGTAAGGCCCAAACGCCACCGCGCCGTGCAAGAACAGCCCTAAGCGCGGCCACACCTGCGTGATGTCGGCGGCCCCGGCCAGCTCCACCACGCGGCGCAGCAGCAGCAGCATCCAGGTGGGCACGCCGGCCAGCACGCGCACGTCCTGGCGCAAGGCGTGCCGGGCGATGCGCTCCACTTTGTCGGGCCACTCGTCGAGCAGAGCCAACGGCAGGGGCGGCGTGCGCAGGCCCTCGGCCCAGCCCGGCAATTGCTGCATGATGAGCGCCGACACGTCGCCGACCCGGGAGGCCGGCTCCTGGGGCCGAAAAGGATTGGGCGCATGGGTGCCGCCCAACGAAAGCGTGCGCCCGGCCAGCAGCCGGTGCTGGGGGTACAAGCTGGTGGACAGCGCCAGCATGTCGCGCCCGGCGCGGTAATGGCCCTGGCGCAGGCTTTCGGGCGTCACGGGCACGTACTTGCTGCGGGCGTTGGTGGTGCCGCTGCTCTTGGCAAACCACTGCGGCCGGCCGGGCCACAGCACGTCGGGGGCCCCGCGCAATACTTTTTCCAGCTCGGGGTACAGCTGCTCGTAGGTGCTCACCGGCACGCGCCGGGCAAACTCGGCCGCCGTGGGGGCCCCGGCGTAGCCGTAGCGCCGGCCCCAGTCCGTGCCCTGGGCGCGGCGCAGCAAGTGGGCGAGCACCCGCGCCTGCACCGCGTGCGGCTCGGCCAGCACCCGCGCCAGCCGGGGGCGGCTTTCGAGCTGCACGGCGGCGGCAAGGAGCTGGTCGAGCACTTCTTTTTGAATTATAAATTTTAAATTATGAATTATAAATTGGTTCGCGGTGCGGCATTTAGGCGGGTGTTTTTTTGTTTTAATTATAGTTGTTAAGCACTTACTAATTTCTCAACCCAACGGCAGTGCAATAATTAATTTCAACTATTAACGTTCGCAAGAAAGCCGCAACTGCTTTATGAAAAGTCAATTTATAATCTATAATTCAAAATTTATAATTACCCTAAACATTCCGCTTCAGCTCGAAATTCTTGCCCAAATACACGCGGCGCACGGTTTCGTCGCCGGCCAGGTCTTCGGCGGTGCCGGCTTTCAGCAGCTTGCCTTCGAAGAGCAGGTAGGCGCGGTCCACGATGCTGAGGGTCGAGTTCACGTCGTGGTCGGTGATGAGCACGCCGATGTTGCGGTGCTTGAGCTTGGACACGATGCCCTGGATTTCCTCCGTCGCGATGGGGTCCACGCCGGCAAAGGGCTCGTCGAGCAGCACGAACTTGGGGTCCACGGCCAGGGCCCTCGCGATTTCGGTGCGCCGCCGCTCGCCGCCGCTCAGCACCTTGCCCAGGTTTTTGCGCACGTGGGTGAGGCTGAACTCGTGAAGCAGCTCTTCCATTTTGTCGAGGCGCGCTTTTCTGGCCATGCTCGTCATTTCCAGCACCGCCAGGATGTTTTCTTCCACGCTCAGGTCGCGGAACACGCTGGCTTCCTGGGCCAGGTAGCCCACCCCAAGCCGGGCCCGCTGGTAGATGGGCATGGTCGTAATCTCGGTGTTGTCGAGGAAAATGCGGCCCCCGTTGGGCTTCACCATGCCCACCATCATGTAAAAGCAGGTGGTTTTGCCGGCCCCGTTGGGCCCCAGCAGCCCCACGATTTCGCCCTGCTCCACGGTCACGCTCATGTCGTTGACGACGGTGCGGGCCTTGTATTTTTTCACCAGGTGGTCGGCGCGGAGGATCATGCCCGCAAAGGTCGGGCAGAACCAACGAACGGAACCGGCCGGCATTTGCGCTAATTTTGCCGGGGGCCCGCGCCCCGCCTACTTTCTATTGCTTGCTGATGTCCGATTCTTTCCCGCCGCCGGCGGTCAGCGCCCCCCGGCTGCGGGCGGCGCAGGGGCTGGTGCTGCTCTTCCACGCCACGGGGCTGGTGGGGCTGCTGTTCTCGCACGACCCCGGGTTCTACCTCCGCTTCACGCCCCTCACGCTGCTGCTGTCGGCGGCGCTGCTGGTGGCGTTTCAGCCGGGGCGCAACGCGGCGTTCTGGCAGTTTTGCCTCACCGTGGGCCTGCTGGGCTTCGTGGCCGAAGTGGTGGGCGTGCAAACCGGGCAGGTGTTTGGGCACTACGCCTACGGCGACGCGCTGGGGCCCAAGTGGCTCGACGTGCCGCCGCTCATGGCCCTCAACTGGGTGATCATCACCTACCTGGCCGGCGTGCTGGCCCACCGCCTGCCGCTGGGCGAGCTGGCCCGCACCCTGGTGGCGGCCCTGCTGATGGTGGGCTTCGACCTCTGCCTGGAGCTGCCCGCCAGCCGCTACGACTTCTGGCACTGGACCGGCGGCGTCATCCCGTTCCGCAACTTCCGCGACTGGTTCATCCTGGCCTGCGTGGCCCAGATGCTGTTTAACCGCGCCCGCTTCGCCAAAACCAACGCCCTCGTACCCTTCCTTTACGTGGTGCAGCTGCTGTTTTTCTTCGCCCTCGAATGGCTGGGCCCCGGCAAGTAAAAGGCAACTAACTGTTCACCGGCACCCCGCGTTAGGGAGGCACATGAAAAACATCCTCTTCTTCGGCGACAGCCTCACGGCCGGCTACGGCCTGCCCGCCGCCGCCAGCTTCCCCGCCCTCGTCCAGCAAAAAATCGACGCGGCAAGCCTGCCCTACAAAGCGTTCAACTACGGCGTGAGCGGCGAAACCAGCGCTGGGGGCCGCGCCCGCCTGCCCGCCGTGTTCACCCGCCAGCCCGCCGACGTGTTCGTGCTGGCCCTGGGGGCCAACGACGGCCTGCGCGGCATTCCGGTCGCCGAAACGGCCCGCAACTTGCAAGCTATCCTAGCCGCGGTGCGGCAGCAACTGCCGGCCGCGCAGTTGGTGGTGGCCGGCCTGGAATTTCCGTTCGACCTGGGGCCCCTGGGCGGCCACCGCCTGGGCCAGTACGCCGCCGATTTCAAAGCGCTGTTCCGGCCGCTGGCTGAGCAAAGCGGCGCGGCCTTCGTGCCCTTTTTACTGCACGGCGTGCTGGGCCGCCGCGAGCTTAATTTGGCCGATGGCGTGCATCCGAATGCGGCGGGGCAAATGATTTTGGCGGAGAATGTATGGGCGGTGCTGGGGCCCCTGCTGTGAGTGATTGGGTAGGAGACTTTCTTGCGGAAAGCGTTAAAGCACACGTTTTTTGTTGAAACACTCAATTTGTTTAGCCAGCTATTGAAATCGATACGGTTAGTGAGCAGGTTTTTACGACGCTTTTGACTTGGGTTTATGTTTGTTCCGGACTACCTTTTTTATCGATTTGCCACTTGGTTCTACCGCAGTGATGGGCCCAGTGGTTCTCGAGCTGTGGTAGTGGTAAGCGCGCTATATACAGTAGTAGTGTGGACCCTTAGTTACTGCGCATTCTGTGCGGTGATGGGTGGAACCGTAGCGGGACACTCCTGGCTCAACAAATACAGCCGTCTTTTCCTACTTTATGTGATGCTCCTGTGGTGTACGATAAGCTACCTGACCCATCTTCACTACCGAAATAGCTATGAAAGATTCGTTACTAGGTGGAAAAACGACCAGTCGATCGAGGTAGTGACTAAAACGGCAATGGCAATTTCGTCGCTTGTACTAATATTTAGTCTTTGCTACAAAATTGCTCGTTATCTACAGTTCTGATACCAGATTAACCCAAGAAGGTGGAAGCGTGCCCTTGAAGTTTTAACAAAAAACACAAGGATGGGACCAATAAGCGACATTTTCAGCTTTTCTAGTCTAAAACAAGCTCCCCTGCACGGCCTGCGGAATAAATAATAGCCAGCGGCTCGACCACAATACCGATCAATTCCCGCACCCGGGCCAGGAAGTGCTGCGCCCACACCGGGGCGCACGTCGCGCTGATGCACAAAAAGCGGCCGCTTACAGGCAGGCTCCGCGCTCAAATGGTTTCAGGCGAATGCACCGAATGGGCAGGAGCCAGCGGGCGAACGGCCGCCACGAGCCATTTGTATAAAGGATGCTCTACAAATTTGAACAACAGCACCGCCATGACGACGAGCGATAGAAAAATCAAAAATATGTTAGTGGTCAAGTGGTTACGCAAGGCCACGTGGAATGCGCCGGTGTGAATTAAATAAAAGCTGTACGAGCTTTTGCCAAGCAGTTGGAATAATTTGGACTCCAATAGCTTTCCGAGCTTGCTCCGTTCGGTCAATAATCCGTAAAAAATCCAGGCAATACTCACCGGCAAAAAAACGTGATTGACTACCAGGGCCAGCGGGCTTGTGGCCATCGCAGCGTTGTTATCAAACGGCACCGCAATTTTTAAAATCAACAGCAATAGCAGGCTAATCGGCCCGCCCGCCAGCCGCCAGAATGAGCTTTTAATGGGCGGCGGTTGGCGCTTTAGGAAGTAGGCAAGGGCTATGCCGACAATAAATTCGCTGCTCCGACCAAAAAAGGTGGATTCACTCATAAGCTGGAAGGAGTCAAAAAAGCCGCCGTGGACCGGGTGCCGGGCGCAGGTGGCCACCAGCAGGGCCCCGAGGCCCAGCAGTCCCAGCGGCCAGAAAAAGAGTTTCCAAGGGCTGCGCCGGCTACTCAGCAGCAGCCAGGGGGCGCACAGGTAGAAGCACATTTCCACCGTCAGCGACCAGCCTTGCAACAAGCCGCTATACAGAAATTGGCTGAAGAAACCCCGCAGCAGCGTGAGGTTCAGCAGCAGGGCCAGCAATTGGTCGGATTCGGAATAGAAGGCAAATACCCGGGCCGTATCGTAGGCGGGGCTTCGCCAGAACAAGTAGAAAGTGAGGCCGGTGAGCAGCCCGTAGAGCGGGTAAATGCGGGCAACGCGGTGCCAGAGGTAGCGGGCCGCCCACCGCCACGACAGGGTGACGCCCGCCGCGTAGCGCACGGCAATCAGGAAGCCGCTCAGTACGAAAAAAGTGGCGACCCCGAGCAAGCCAAATTTGCTGAACAGGGCCCGGCCCGCCGCGCCGGGGCCCCCGCTCGCGGCCGCGAACGGGTTGAAGTGGAAAAAATAGACGAGGTAGGCGGCCAGTGCCCGAACGCCCGTCAGGACGGGGAAATAAGGTTTTGCAATGGGCTCCGACGGATTAGGCACGAACGATTCGGCTTTGAAAAAAGAGCCGAAGGCTCAACAACACTTTCTTAAAACAAGCTTCCCTGTACCGCCTGCGGAATAATCTTCGGCGGCTCTACCACGATGCCCGTCAATTCCTCTATGCGGGCCAGGAAGTGCTGGGCCCACACCGGGGCGTGGCGCACGTCGCGCTGGTGCACGAAAAAGTAGGCCGCGTGCAGGCCCTGCGCGTACCAAGCGGCCAGGCGCTCGGCCCAGGCGTCGGCGCGCTGGTAGTCGGTGCTGTGCAGGCCGTGGCCGTTGAAGCGCACGAAGGCCGTGGCCGTGGTCAGGCGCATGGCCAGCACGTCGCGCCGCCCGGCCACGTCGGTAATAACCAGCGTCTTGTTCAGGGCCTCCAGTGTGGCGAAGACTGTGTCGGCCAGGGCCCGGTCGGCGAACCAGCGGGGGTGGCGCAGCTCCACGGCCAGCGGCACGGCGGCCGGCCAGTCGAGCAGAAACCGTTCCAGCCGGGGCAGGTGCTCGGGGCCGAAGTGCGGCGGCAGCTGCAAAAACGCCCAGCCCAGGTTGTCGCCCAATTCTTCAATGGAGCGTGCAAAGGGCACTACCAAGTCATCGGTCTGGAACAGCTCCCGCTCGTGGCTGATGCTGCGCGGCAGCTTGGGGCAAAATTTAAAGCCGGGCCCCACGGCCCCGCGCCAGCGCCGCACGGTGGGCGCGTCGGGGATGCGGTAGTGGGTGGTGTTCAGCTCCAAACTGTTGAACTGCCGGGCGTAGTAGTGCAAGTAGTCAGGCTCTTTGATGCCCTGCGGAAAGTACGAGCCCAGCCATTCCTTGTTCGTCCAGATGGGGCAGCCCACGTGCAGGGCCGGGGGCCGGGGCTGCGCCGGGCGGGCGCGGGCCAGCAGGCGGGCCGTGTCGGGGTGGTCGGGGGGCAGGCCAAAATTGACGTAGCGCAGGTCGGGCAGGCGGCCAAAATCCATGCCGGCAAAGGTAAGGCCGGGGCCCCGCCGCCGGGCTTAAAGTGTCACTTCAGGCAATACGACATAAAGCCGGATTTTGCAACCCGGCAATTGGGTAGCGGCGGTGTACAAAGCCAAAATTTTGTACCCGTCGCATAATCTTATTTCGACATAGGCGCAGCTAATCGGGCCGGATTTTTAAAAAATAGCCTATTGCCGCCCCAAGGCCGTTTTACTTTTTAGTAAATGAATAAATTTAATACAAGTTTTATGGGAAAAAGGCAATTTTTCGACTAATTCGCTTGGCAGGAACGGGGGTTTCTTGACCGGCCGCGGGGGCAGCCGGTAAATTTGACGGGTTCACCATCCAATGGCATCGATGATTGTATTCCGTGGCTCTACCTCCGCCCTGTTCTTTCTTTTCCTAACGGCAACGCTGAGCTTCCCCGGCTTGGCCCGCTCCAAGCGGGCGGCCCGGGTGCGGCACCAGGCCCACACGCACATGTGCAAGCACGTGCAGGAGCCCCGCGAAGCCCGCGCCAGCTTGGTGCTGCGGGGCCGCGCCTCGTGGTACGGCAAGTACTTCCAGGGGAAAGGAACGGCGAGCGGCGAGCGCTACAACCGGTTTGCTTACACCTGCGCCCACAAAACCCTGCCGTTTGGCACCCGCCTACGGGTAACGAGCGTGCTCACCGGCCACTCGGTGGTGGTGCGCGTGAGCGACCGGGGCCCTTTCCGCAACCGCCGCATCATCGACCTGAGCGAGGCGGCCGGCCGCGAGCTTAACTTGGTAGAGCTGGGCGCTGCCACGATTGTGGCCGAAGTGGTGGCCCCCGAAACGCCCCTGGGCCCCACCGTGGCCCCCGATAACCTGCTGGCCCTGTGCCTGGCTGATCCGCACCCCCACGCGCCCTATACGGCCTACGATGTGGTGGCCCCGGAGGCCCCCGCCGCGGTCCCGGCTCCGGTGGCCGAACCTGCTGCCACAGCCGCTGTTCCGGCCGCGTTTCAGGTGCAGGTGGGCGAGTTTGCCACCCCCACCGAGGCCCAGGCCGTATCGGCCAAAATCCAGGCCCTCGACCCTAACATGCACGTGGAGTTGACCAACGACCTGCTCGACGGCCGCCAGCGCAGCCGTGTGCTGGTGGGCACTTTTGGCGAGCGGCCCCAGGCCGAGGCCGTGCGCCACTGGTTGCTCGTCTGGGGCATTGGCGGGCAGGTGCGCGAAGTGGCCCTGCGCTAAATAGCTGACCAACCGGATGCTTTTTTCGTAAAAAACAATGCAAGTGGCAACTGGATAAATCATCCGGTTGCCGCTTTTTTTGCGTTGTAGCGCAAAACTTGCGGCAACGTGCTGCGGCCGGGGCCCGTATCTTGCACCGCTTTCACCACCTATTCTTTTCGCCGCGGTTCTGCGGCCCTTTTCATGGCTTTCACATTCAAACCCTACACTCCGGCTGCCAAGTACAAGCAAGCGGCGGCGTATTTTTCGATGGAGTTTGCGCTCGACCAAGCGCTGAAAATATACTCCGGTGGCCTGGGTTTCCTGGCCGGCTCGCACATGCGCTCGGCCTTCGAGCTGAAGCAAAACCTGGTCGGCATCGGCGTTCTGTGGAGCTACGGCTACTACGACCAGGGCCGCAACCCCGACCGCACCCTGCGCGTGGACTATACGCAGAAGCAATACTCTTTTTTGCAGGACACCGGGCTGGTGTTTCCCATCACCATTCACGGGTCCGACGTGCAGGTGCGGGCCCTGTACCTGGCCCCGGAGACGTTCGGCACGGCCCCGATGTTTTTCCTGACCACCGACATCCCGGAGAACGACTACATCTCGCGCACCATCTCGCACCACCTTTACGACCCGGATGCGGCGGCGCGGGTGGCGCAGTCCATCCTGCTGGGCGTGGGCGGCGGTAAGCTGCTGGATTTGCTGGGCCGCCAAACCGACGTGTACCACCTCAACGAAGGCCACGGCCTGCCGCTGGCGTTCTACTTGTACGAGAAGCACGGCCGCCAACTGGCCGAGGTGCAGAAGCGCCTCGTGTTCACGACGCACACGCCCGAGCTGGCCGGCAACGAGGAGCGCCCGATGAAGCTGCTGACGGACATGAGCTTTTTCGGCCCGGTGCCGGCGGAGGAAATTCGCCGCGTGGCGCGCCTCGACGGCGATTCGCTCAACTATACGCTCACGGCCCTGCGCTTCGCGCACCGCGCCAACGCCGTAAGCAAAGTGCACGGCACGGTGGCCAACGAGATGTGGGGCCACTACGAGGGCATCTGCGAAATCATCCCCATTACCAACAGCCAGAACGGCACCTACTGGCGCGACCCGCAGCTGGCCGCGGCCCTCAAAGGCAAGGACGATGCGGCCCTGCTGGCCCGCAAGCGCGAATTGAAGCAGGCGTTGTTCAAAGTAGTGGCCGACCAGACGGGCAATGTGTTCGACCCCGACGTGCTGACCATCGTGTGGGCCCGGCGCTTTGCCGCGTACAAGCGGGCCGATTTGATTCTGCACCACTTCGAGCGCTTCGTGGCGCTGGCTACCAACGCCCAGCACCCGATTCAGGTGATTTGGGCCGGCAAGCCGTATCCGCTCGATTACGGGGCCATCAACGTGTTCAACAGCCTGATTGCCCGCACCAAAAACCTGCCCAACTGCGCCGTGCTCATGGGCTACGAGCTGGCGCTGTCGGCCGAGCTGAAAAAAGGCTCCGACGTGTGGCTGAACACGCCCCGCTACCCGCGCGAGGCCAGCGGCACCAGCGGCATGACCGCCGCCATGAACGCCTCGGTGAACCTGAGCATCGCCGACGGCTGGATTCCGGAGTTCATCCGCGACGGCGAAAACGGCTTCGTCATCCCCCACGCCCCGGAAGCGCAGCCCGACCCTGTGAAGGATGACGCCGAAGCCACCGCCCTGCTCGATGTGCTTGAAAACCAAGTGCTCCCGCTGTATTATGGCCAGCCCAAGAACTTTCTCAAAGTGGTGAAAGCTGCAATGAAAGACGTGGAACCGGCGTTTGAAAGCACCCGCATGGCCCGCGAATATTACGAGAAGCTATATAAGCTTTAGCGCGGGTTACCGAGAGAGGGCACATGGCCCGTCCTACGGGGCGGGCCGGGTGAGCGACAGCACGCCGGCATAAGTACATACTCGCATCAAAACTGGTATTTGGTTCCGATAGTTGGGTAAACCTGCACGGCGTTAGTTTCGCTTAGCAGGTGGTAAAATACGTTTATTCGGGTGCCAACCGAGAAGTTCTTTTTCACGGTGAGCCACAGCTGGGGGTCGCCAAAGAAGGCGATTTTTTTGCCGTTTAGGTCCGCTGTGGGCAGGGTGCCGTGGTTTCGGTTTTCGGTCCAGCCTACGAAGCTGCCCGCTATTAGCAGCTTGTAATTAAAAAATCCTTTGCCAAAATAAAATGTTGCCTGTGGGTCGTAGCTTGCCCGATCGAAGGCCGTGTAGCGATACACCAAAGAGGTGGTAAACCAGGCCCCCTTCCACCGAAACGGGTAGGAAAGGCCCGCGCCGAGCGTGTTGGGCAAGTAAAAACCGTAGCCGTCCGGCGTTGCACCCAGCCCGCCGCTGTAGTTCAGCGATAGCAGCACGTTGGGCTTCCAAAAACGTAGCGTTTGGGTCGCTTGCGTGTACAGTTGGCCCACGTTGTGGCGTTGGCCGGTCAAGTCGGCCTGCATCTTGAGCAAAAACGAGCCGTGGTTGAGCGTGTCGATATTTTTGAAATACTCGAAACTAAACGACGGAAAATTGGCCTTGTTCACGGCCGGGCTAAGCGTGTGGCGCAGGTCGTAATGCAGTTGTAAGTTTTGCGTTTGCGCGCGGTGCGCCAGCAGCAAGCACACGCCAGCAAGTAGAGTTTTCATGGTTGCCGGGTTTTGTTTTGGCCTGCGGCAAAGGTGTCAGCGTGCCAAACGGAAACGTGGAATTGCTCCGGAAACCTTGGGAAATGCAGCGGAAATGTTGTAGAATTAGCGGTATATGCGCAGAGCGAGCGACGAGGCAGCTTTTATTACCCTGTTCAAAGAGACGTGCCGCGTGGGCTTGGGGCACCCGCTCGTTGCCCCGCTTTCCGAAACCGATAGCAAAGCCTTGGCCGCCGCCATCTTCGAACAAACCGGCCTCGTGGTGGGCGGCAAGAGCCTTAAGAACTACTCCTTCTATGTGCTCAACGGGGCCGAAGGCAAAAAGGAAAACCCGTCCGTGGCCACGCTGGACACCTTGGCGCGCTTCGTATTGCGCGTGCCCTTCACCGATGAAGTGCAGCGCAAAACCAACGAAAGCCATTACCCTTATTGGTTTCAATACCGAAATCGCCTCGCTGCTGCCCCTACTGCCCCCACTGCCCCCGAGCCAGCCGTGGCAACGGCGCGACGGCGGGCCCCGAAGAAGCTCGTCCTGCTCGCCGCCCTGGTCGGGCTCGTTGCCTTGGGCCTGTGGCAGGGGAGCCGCCTGTGGCCGCCAGCCGTGCCGGCCGACTTCACCGATGCCTTCGCCAGCATTGCGCCCGACTCGCTGCGCGCCCGCGGGTGGGCCGTGCACCACCCCGATACCACGTGGTGGCGTAAACGCTCGGCCCAACCCGGATGCCTGACCCTGTACACGTTGCCCGGCGATAATTGGCCCGCTGCCACCCGCCCTGCCGCCATCAAGAACCTGCTGGTGCGCCGCATCCCCGCCGGTTGCTTCTCGACGGAAATCCACTTTCGCAACTTTTTTCCTGAGCACAACTGGCAGCAGGCCGGCCTGCTGCTTTCGGAGAACGATACGTTTACCGGCAAGGTGATACGGTTGTCGCTGTCGTACAACGACTACTTCGGCGGCTACCCCCACTCGCCCGAAATACTGGTGCAAGGCATCAGCTCCACGGAAGCCGACAGCCGCAGCAAACCCGAAGAGTTTGTGCACGTCTCGCTGTTTGCCCTGCAACACCGCGGCGATTCCCTCGTGGCCGCCAATCTGCGCAAGTCCGCTTTAAAGATTGAGAAGAAAGGCCGACACTTCCGGTTCTTGTACACTACGGGTGCTACGGAAAGCTTTGCCTTTAAAGAGGTATCAAGCGGCGACTTTGCCATCGAGCCCCGCTACGTCGCCTTGTTTGCCATTCAGGGTTTTGCTCCCGAAACCCATATTGCGCCCGTATTCGTGGATTTCTTCGGTTTGGTAAAACTGTCTTGCGAGGAGTAAGGCCAAGTTTAGATATGGTACCAGCATAGCTCTTGGCTTTTGATGGTGATTGTGGGCGATAAAATTGATTTGGAAGCCGTTCGGCGCAGCATTTTCTTCAACTCAAACTCATTCTTCAACTCGTCCTAGCCGTATTAATCCTAAAAACCCCTGAATTTTTATGTGCGGTCGTTACACTTTCATTATCCCCGCGCCATCGGCGGAAAAACGCTTTAACGCGACTTTTGACGCGCCCGTGCCGGCTAGCTACAACGCCGCGCCCTCGCAGCAGCTGCCCATCGTGACCAATGCCGCACCGGGCCGCATCCAACTGGTTTCCTGGGGCTTGGTGCCCAGCTGGAGCCGCGACCCGGCCGCGGGCCCCAAGCCCATCAATGCCCGCGCCGAAACTTTAGCCGAGAAGCCAAGTTTCCGGCAACTGCTGGCGCGGCGCCGCTGCCTAGTGTTGGCCGACAGCTTTTTTGAGTGGCAGGCGCTGCCCACGGGCAAGGTGCCGCACCGCATTTTGCTGCGCGACGAGCAGCCTTTTGCCTTCGCTGGGCTATGGGATGAATGGCTCGACCGCGCCACCGGCGAGCTACGTCCTACGTTCACCATTGTCACAACGGAGCCCAACGAACTGATGGCCAAGCTGCACAACCGTATGCCGGTCATCCTACCTGGGCCCGCCGCCGAGCGCGCCTGGCTAGACGACGGCCTGGGGCCCGCCGCCCACCAGCAATTGCTCGTGCCCTTCGACGCGGCCGCCATGCGCGAATACGAAATCACGAAGCGCGTGAATTCGCCCGCCCATAATGACCCCGAGGTGCTGGCGGCGGCGTAAGAGCCGCGCAGATTATCAATCAAATCAGAGGATTCTGTAAAACGGAGCGACACTCACAGGCCTAGCGCTACCCCCCGAAACCGCCCGTGTCGCCCTTAGGTTGGTTGTCGATGGCGCTGGCGGGTTTGTTGGTGCCCAGGAACCAGGTAAGCCCTAGGTAACCCACGCGCGTTTCGTACTTGGTTTGCAAGTCGGCGGTGAGCCCTGCGGCCCCCAGTTGGGTGTATTGGCGGCGCGTGTTGAACAGGTCGCTCACGCGCAGCGTGAGGGCCGCCCGGTCGTGGAGCAAGCGTTGGCGCAGGGCCACATCAACCCCGTACACGGCCAGCAAGCGGCCCTGTGGCACCACCAGCGGGGCGCGGTAGTTGCCGCTGAGCTGCACGGTCAGCGTCTTGGTGGGGCTAAAGGTGTTGAGCAAATAAGCCGTGCCGGTGAAATTGGCGCGGGTCCCGTCGCCCCCCGTGTAGCTGGCCACCTGGTTGCGGTAGAAGGAGCCGTTGGCGATGAGTTTCCACCACGTGGTCACGGGCTGCGTCAGCGAGAGTTCCAGCCCGTAGCTGGCCGTGCGGCCCAAGTTGGCGTAGCTGGTGCGGGTAATAAAATCGGGCTGACCGCTCAGGCGCGTGGCCAGCGTATCAATCGTGCGCAGGCTCTGAATGGATTGGCTGGCAAAGCGCCCGAAAAGGGTTGTGCTCAGCGTCGTGGCCTGCCACGTTACCTGATGGCCGAGTTCCGCGACGTGCACGTATTCGGGGCGCAGGTCGGGGTTGCCCACCACGTAGTTGCGGGCATCGGAGTAGATGGGCAGGGCAATGATTTGCAGAAAATTGGGCCGGTTCAGGCGGCGTGAGTAGCTGAGTTGCAGGCGCTGGTCATGGGGAAGCGTGCGGGCCACCGTGGCCGAGGGAAATAAGTTGAAAATGCGTTGGCTGGCCGAGCCGCTGGGCAGTACCTGCGCGCGCAGCCCGGTAAATTCGGCGCGCAGACCCGCCTGATAGTCCCACCGGCCGGCCTTCTGCTGGTAAGAGCCGTAAGCTTGCGGAATAACCTGTTGGTAGTGGTAGCGGTACGAGCCAGCTTCCTGG
Source organism: uncultured Hymenobacter sp. (assembly GCA_964242665.1). Lineage (GTDB taxonomy): Bacteria > Bacteroidota > Bacteroidia > Cytophagales > Hymenobacteraceae > Hymenobacter. Next base: position 181,373 of record CAXTBA010000004.1, on the reverse strand, counting down.
CGAATGAATTCTGCGCCGGGCGCCGATTGCACCGCATAGTCGGCCGTGCCGGGCGTCACCATAATATCGGTCTTAAAGCCCGCCCCCCAGCGGCGCTTGTCGTCCAGCGGATACACGTAGTCTACTTGCGCGGAGGGCAGGTGAATGGTTACGTCGAGGAACTGCTGGCGCGCCTGCCGCGCGTAGCTGGCCGGCCCATCTAGCACGCGCTGTTCGGTTGTCACCGTGCCGCCATCCAGAACATAGGTAGCGCTGGCCGTTAGCTCGCGGCCGGGGTGGGCGGCCCAGGTGTGCCGGTAATTGCCCGAAATGCGAACGGTGTAGAGGTTATCGGCTTCCAGGTTCTGGTTTTGCAGGGTGATGGCCGGGTCGGTGCCGCGCGTAAGCAGGGTCGTGAAGTCGCTGGTTTGGTGCAGGTCGTTCTTATAAAACTCGGTGGTCAGGGTCAGCGTCTGCTCCGGGCGCCAGGCGTAGTCAACGCCCAGGCGGAGAGCCTCATTGGCTTGGTGGCGCGCGGTGCGACCGGTCTGGTCAATGCCGGTGGTGCGACCGTCGGCCGTGGCCACCTGCTGCAAAGCCGAACGGCCGTGGAACTGGTTATTCAGCCTGTTGACGTTGCCATAAAAGTTGAATTTGCCCGCTTTGCGGTTGAGGCTGAGCGAGGTGCTGTACTTGTCGCGGGTGCCCGCGGTGGCCAGGGCCTCCCCGTTCCAGCCATTCTGGCGTTGTTTCTTCTGCACCAAGTTGATGATGCCACCCGCCCCCTGAGCCGAGTACCGGGCCCCCGGGTTGGTGATAACCTCGATGGTTTCGAGGCGGCTGGCGGGCAACTGGTCGAGGCGTAGGCTGCTGGGCGCGGGCTTGCCATCGAGGTAAAGCGTAACGCCCGCGCTGCCCCGCAGGCTCACTTGCCCGTTCTCGTCTACGGCCACGGAAGGCACTTTTTGCAGTACGTCGGCCGCCGTGCCGCCCGCGCTGTTCAGGTCTTTGCCCACGTTGATAATTTTTTTGTCTAGGTCGTCGACAATTGCTGCTTTTTCACCCTGCACCACCACGCTGCCGAGTTGCACGGACGCTGGGGCCGCCAGCCACTCGCCCAAGTGGACCACCGGAGTAGCCGCGCCCAGCGTGACGAGCCGGCGGGCGGGCCGGTAGCCCAGTGCCTCGGCTCGCAGCAGGTAACGGCCCAGCGGGGCGTTAGCCAGCGTAAAAATGCCATTTTCGGCCGTTTGGGTGCTTCCTGCCAGGGTCGAGTCCGGCAGCCGCAGGAGTAAGACGTTGGAAAAGGGGAGCGGTTGGCGCGTGCTTTGGTCCAGCAGCGTGCCGGACACTTCGCCCAAGATCTGGGCGGATAGCGTGCTGGGCAACAAGCCAACCGCTACTAGCACGAGCAACCAAAACCGCCATCCGCTCCGGCGTACCACCGGTAAGCGGTCGGGTAGTTGACGCAGCAATCGAGACGCTGACTTTTCACTTTGTTTAATAATCAATTGATTAACAAAGTTTATTGCAATACAAGTTACCAGGCAATACCCAGTAGATTGAGCAGAGAATACCGGCTGATTCATGGGATTTAGATTTGAAGTGACGAAAAAAAGCGCAGTTGGGGTAATAGTCTCCCCGACCAGTTGTGACCCTTGCGGTTGAAGGTGCCGCAAAGCATTATTCCAGAAAGGCGTTGCGCGAGGTTACTTCGTTTGGCGGCGCAGGAAGAGGTAATAGGCCAGAAAGCCAAGGGCGGTGCTGAAAAGCAGAATGATGACGGAGTGAATGCCCAAGGGCAGGTACCAATTGCACACCGTGAGCCCCATACCGCTGCTTAGAAGCAACGCGACCCACTTCACGACCTTGTTTTGTTCGTCTTGCGGGCCGGGCAGCAGGCGCTCGACAATGCTTTCCGAAACGGCCGCCGCCACTATCTGCCGTTTCAGCAGGTAATTCAAGACCAATTTTATGGCAGCTAAAACGAAGTAACCGAGCAGGAAAAGCGCTAATGCGGGCAGAACGACCCCCTTCGCGAGGGGTAATAACGCGTCGTAGTCAAGGGCCGGTACCGGGTCGCTTTGGGCCGAAGCTCCCCAGGTGGGCAGGCAGAAAAGTAGCAGCAAAAAACCTTTCATAAGTCAAGCAGTGGGGGCGATACCGGATGAGACCGGCCGGAGCCGTTCGGGTTGCAAAAAAATTACGAAAAAGCCAGCAAGCGCATTTGCCGGCGGTGTTGGGCCAGCACCGCCAGGCATTGCCCGGCCACGACGAAGCCAGCCACTACCGCGAGCCCGGCCCCCAGCCCGGTGGACAAGCCCTGGAACGCCTGCGCTATAGCTCCTCCGAACAGAGCAAGAAATGTGATTACGACCCCCAGCACGAGGGCGGCCACCGCGCTGAGTACCCAGGGAAAAGCGGGCCGGGCCCTGGGCAACTGCGCCAAGACGGCGGCCGTGAGGTCGAAAGCAAAAGCCGGCGGCGGCAGGTGGGCCGCCGCCGTAAACAGTTGTTGGTAGGTAGCGACCCGGCCCTGGCACAGGCGGCAACCGCGCAGGTGGACCGCCTGGGGGGCCGGCAGCAGGAAGTTGGATTCCGCAGCCTCTTGGAGGTCGCGTTCGGAAAGATGGGGGCTTGTCATAAGTCGTCGCGTCGGTAGCGGGCCAGTAATTGTTGCTTTAATAGGTGACGCGCTCGAAAGAGGTAGTTTTTCACGGTCCCGTCCGGCAGGAAGGTCATCTGGGCGATTTCCTCGTAGCTCAATTCCTGCTGGTGGTACAAGGAAATCAAGGTGCGGTAGAGCGGAGGCAGCTGCTCGATGGCCGTGCCCAAAATACCCGCCAAGTCCTGGCCGAAAAGGGCCGTTTCGGGGTCGTAGTCCGCACCGGCGGCCAGCGCGGGCGGGGCCCGGCGGCCTTCTTCCGACGGATTATCCGGCTCGGGTTCCGCGGGGTCCACCAGCACCAACTGCTTCTTTTCGAGGTAGTGCAGGCACGTATTATAGGTTATTTGGCCAACCCAGGTGGAGAGCTTGGCTTGAAATTTAAAGCCGGCTAAATTCTTGAAAACCTTCAGGTACACGTCCTGCGCTACATCCGGGCGGTCGGCGGGATGCCGAATCATTTTGAATACCATCTGCGTCACCAGTCCTTCCGTGCGCTGCACGAGGTGCCCGAAAGCCGCGGTGTTTCCCCCCAGCACCTGCGCAACAAGCTGCTGGTCGGTCGCGGGGGAGGCGGGCAGGTTGCTCATCCAGGCATGAGACCGGTCGGCCGGAATAATGTTGCACTAAGGCGTTTTTCGGCAATAATTCCGTTTTTTGAGCGGCGCTTGTGCACGCAGCTCAAGCGTGCGGCGTGGTACTGCCAGTAGGCCCGCCCAGGTGGGGTGAATAACGGTAAATTATTCGTTTTTTGAGGCAACTAATCCGCGCAGGTCTTCCCTGCCGATGCTTCCTGTTTCGACTCCGGGGCGACCCCTAGAAGTGCGGAAAGCCCTGCGCCCTGGGCAGCTTGCCAGTGAAAAGCCGGCCGGGCCGGGGCCGGGGCCGCGTTTTCAGCTTCGTACATGTTCATCAGGTCGCTACACATGTGGTCGTCGCTGGGGGTGAGCCAGAATAGCCGGTCGGTAAGTGCCAGGGCCTAAGGTAAGTGGGCGGCCACTGCCGCGACTGGCGCCCTTCAGGGCTGCGTAGGAGCCGGCCGGGGGCCTAGACGTGTTTGCAGGAGCTTGGGCCCAAAGGTTTTCGGGGCCCCCGGCAACCAGCAAAACAACGGCAGTGCAAACAACGCGCATATCTAAGATGACGACCAAAAAGCAGGGTTGAGGCGGCAAGTACGCGCCGCCGGCCGAAAACCCGGCCGAGCCCACCGAAAACGCCCGCCGCCAATGGGCGCGGCGTGCGTACTTTGCCGCCTATGCTGGCCTACCACGTCCTGAAACCCGTTGTGCAGGTGGCCCTGCGCGTATTCTTCCGGCGCGCCGAGGTGCGGCACCGCAAGCGCCTGGCCTTGCCCGGGCCCCTGCTGCTGGCCGTGAACCACCCCAACACCCTGATGGACCCGCTGCTGGTGGCCGCCAACATGCCCCGGCCGACGGCTTTCCTGGCCAAGAGTACGTTCTTCAAAAACCCGGCACTGCGGGCCGTTTTTGAGTCGGCCAACTGCCTGCCCATCTACCGCCGGCAAGATGCCGAAGCCGCCGCCGCCGCCAGCGGCCGGGCCCTGGACGCCGCCCAGTTGCACGCCCAAAACGAGGCTGCCTTCGGCAAATGCTACGACTACCTGGAGCAGGGCCGCGCCATCATGATTTTCCCCGAAGGCACCAGCGTGAGCGAGCGCAAGCTGCGCCCGCTCAAGGGCGGGGCCGCGCGCATTGCGCTGGGGGCCGAGGCCCGGCACGGCTTCCGGCTGGGCCTGCACGTGGTGCCGGTGGGCCTCAACTACTTCGACCCCACCCGCTTCCGTTCCGATGTGCTGCTGAACGCGGCCCCGCCCATCGCGGTGGCCACCTACGCCGCCGCCTACGCCGCCGACCCGGACGCCGCCGCTGATGCCCTTACCGCCGCCATCCAGGAAGCCCTGGAGCGGCGGCTCGTCATCAGCCACGACGCGGCGGGCGATGCGCTGGCCCAGCAAATAGAGGATACTTTCGGCGACCACCTCAACCCCGACGACGACCCCGACACGCTCTACGACAACTTCCAGCTCGGCCGCACGCTGCTGCAAGCCGTGGCCTATTTTGAACAACACGACCCCGCCCGCCTTGCCGCCTTGCGCGCCCAGTTGGGCGACTACCTCGCGGCGCTGCACCGCCACGGCCTCGACGACGCGGCCCTCGACGCGCATCGCCGCGGCCGCTGGGCGGGCCTGCTCAACCTGGTGCTGGGGCTGCCGGTGTGGCTTTACGGGCTGATCAACAACTACCTGCCTTACCAATTGCCGGCGGCCGTGGCCCGCCGCGTGACGCCCACCGAGCCCGAGTTCCGGGCGGCCGTGATGCTCGGCGTGGGGCTGGTGGCATTCCCCGTATTCTACGCCCTGCAAGCCGCGGCCGTGCAGCACTGGCTCACCCATCATTGGTGGCTGACGGCCCTGTACGTGCTCAGCCTGCCCATTAGCGGCTTCTACGCCCTGGGCTACGGGGCCGAGCTAGCCACCCGACGCCGCCGGTTGCGGGCCCTGCGCTTGTTCCGGCAAGCCCCGGCGGTGGGAGCAGACCTGCTGGGCCAGCGGGACGCCATTGTGGCCACGCTGGCGGCGGCGCGGGCGCAATACCTGGGGCCGACGCAGCAAACGGAAACAAAGGCGCGCTGAGCCAACCGGTTCGGGGGCCCGGCGGAGCTTTAATAAATGGCCAGCCCGCGGCTCTTCTATTATCTGTTGCACGCCCTACTGCATCTGAAGAGCTAATACGTTAGCTTCTGCACGGTGCCATCGCCCCAGGTTAGCACGTAGTAGGTTCTGTCGTCGACGCGCTCGATGTCAGTGGGCCGGTCCAGCCCGCCCAGCAGGGTCGCTTTGCTGCCGTCCGTCACCCGGCCCGTTTTCGGGGTGAAGCCGACGTTGGGCGGCACCAGAGAAAACTGGCCGTACTCTACCGCAATGGGCTTGTTGCCGGCTGATAAGGTAACGTCGGTGAGCGCGGTGAAGCCCGTCTGGTACTCGCTCACGGCCCCGGTTGTGCTGACGAGGTAGATTTTAGTGGCCCCGGCGGCAAACGGGAACCCGCTCAAGCCACTGACCAGGAAATTGTTGCCGTCGTAGATGATGCCGGTAGGCACGGCCTCGGCCTTTGGCGTCGCGTTCGGCAGTTTGGCGAACACACTGAGCACCCGGGTTTTGCTGTCGCGCTTGATTACGGCGTTGGCCCCCGAGTCCACAATGTACAAGTTGTTGTCGGGGCCCATCGTCAGGTTGTAGGGGTTGCTGTTGATGGGATTGGTGAGCTGCTGGGCCTTGACGAAGGTGCCGATGTCTTCGGCGCTCAGGTTCTGGGCTTCGTAGGCGGCATCGCCCGGCTTGAAACCAGTGACGTCCAGCGTGTAAAGCTTGCCGGCCAGGCCGTCCAGCGCGTACAGCACGCCACCGCGGTACAAGACGTGGCCGATGCCTTCTGCCGACCCGTTGGCAACCACCGAGCTTAGCCCCGTCACCACGGGGTAAACTTTCCCGTCCGTTGTGATAAGCGAAACCTGCGCGTCGTTTTTGCCGGTGCCGCTTTGAGTGACCCAGACCTGCCTTTGCTCATCAACGGCCATGCCGATGGGCAGCGTTAGGCCGCTGGCCAGGGTTTGCGCGGTAAAAGTGGTCGGGTCGGCTAGCGGGCCCGGGTCGTCTTTCTTGCAGCCAGTGGCGGCGGCCGCCGCCACTGCAATCAAAACGCAGCATGTTTTCAGGAGCATGGCAATGGAAGCGTGGGGTAGAACAAAGCCTTTAAAATCTATTGCTAATATAATAAAAATTTAAATTTTTACATATTTAAGAAAACTAAAAGAGCCCGAAAAATGAGACTAGCCAGGGCCCCGGAGCTGCCAGGGAAGCCCCGCCCAAGTCGCCGGGCCGTCGCCGGAACCCTTTACCCCACCAACGCCCCCGCCGCCAGGGCCCCGCCCACGAGCACCACGGCTGGCACCCGCTCCCAAAGCAGCAGCAGGAACGTGGTGCCCACCAGCAGCGGGTTCAGCGGCACGGCGGCGATGGGGCCCACGTGCCAGTGCCAGGGCAGGGCCAGCAGGCGGTCGGGCAGGGGGTGGTAAAGCAGCAGCGTAGCCGCGCACACCAGGCCGGCGCTCACGGCGTTGATGCCTTCAAGCGAGGCCTTTACGATGCGGTACTGCCGCAGCCGCTCCCAGAAGCGCAGGACGAAAAAAATCAGAAACGTACCGGGCAGGAAGATGCCCGCCGTGCCCACCAGGGCCCCCAGCACCTGCCCGGCCGTGCCGCCCCCCGCCCCCCGCATGGCCAGGGCCCCGATGTAGGCGGCGACGGAAAAGTTGGGCCCCGGGGCCAGCTGCACCACGCCCAGTCCCGACAAAAACTCGGGGGCCGTGAGGTAGTGCTTGAACTCGACGAACTCGGCGAACAGCAGCGGGGCCAACACCTGCCCGCCCCCGAACACCAGCGAGCCGTTGCGGTAAAAATTCTCGAACAAGCGCACCGGCAGCCAGTGCGTGTAGTGCCCCAGCAGCGCGGCCGCCACCAAAATGCCCAGCCACAGCCCAAAATTGGCCCACTCCACCTGCAAGGGCTTCTTCTCGGTTTCGATGGCGTGCTTGCGGTAGCGCGCCGTGGTGACGGCCCCGCCGGCCAGCAGCAGCACCGGCAGCACCCACGGCAGCTGGAAAAAATAGGCCAGCATGGCCGAGGCCACCGTCAGGGCCACCGCGGTTTTGGTTTGGATAACCTTCTCGCCGATGCGGTAGGCCGAAAACGCCACGAAGCCCACCGCCACCGGCTGCACGAATTGCACCAGGGCCCCCACCAGCGCCGGGTTCAAGCGGCTGAGGGTGAGGGCGGCCAGCGTCATGAGTAGCGTGGCCGGCGTGATCCACACCAGCAGCGTGAGGTAGGCCAGGTTGGGCCCGCCCAGCCGGTAGCCGATCACGGTGACTGTTTGGGTGGAAGTGGGCCCCGGCAGCAGCGCGCATAAGGCTTGCAGCTCCAGCAGCTCGGCGGCGCTGAGGTAGCGGCGCTTCTCCACCAGCAGCCGAAACATCATGGCCAGGTGCGCCGAGGGGCCCCCAAAAGCCGTGCACGCCAGCGCAGCCACGTCCTTCAAAAACACGAAGTTGCGGGCCCGGCGCAAGCGCCGCCCCGTGCGCCGCAGCGGGGCCAGGGGCACGGGCAAGGCCGGAGCAGGGGAGGGGTTGGAGTCGTCCGACACGGGCACGGGAGCACTTCTGCCTGCCGAAGATAGGCGCCGCCGCAGGATACGGGAAACCAAACGCGCCGGGCCGGGCCGGCCATTGTGCCGGTTCAGGGGCCCCGGGCCGGGCAAACAAGCCGCCGGCCGCGGCTACCAGTGGGCGTACCGGAACTGACCGCTGGGAAGCAGGCAGTAATACAGGATCAGAACCAGCAGGCCGGCGTACCAGAACCCCGTCAGGACGCCGGCGGGCCGCGCGCCCATAAACCGGCACAGGAAGGAGTACACGGGCTAATTAATTAAGTGATGAAAGGTCGATGCGATGGCCTGCCAGGAATTTTCGCGGATGATGACGCAGCTGAAGCAATAAAAATGCAGGGTCACCAGCACCCCGCCCCAGTACGAGAGGTGCGCCAGCCGGGGCCCCGGCTGGCGGCGCACTTGCCACCGGCCGTAGCGGTGCCAGGCCAGAATGCCTGCCCCCTGCAACGCGCCCCAGATCAGGTAGCGCCACGACCATTCGTGCCACAGGCCCAGCACGAGCATCGAAGCCGCCACGGCCACCGCGCCCCGGCGGGTGAGGCTGAGCAGCGGCGTGAACACGTAGTCGCGGCACCAGGAGGAAAGGGAAATGTGGTACCGCTTCCAGAACTCGCTCAAATTGGGGGCTAAAAAAGGGGCCCGAAAGTTCTCCATGATCCGAAATCCCATCGTCAGGCTCAAGCCGATGGCCACGTCCGAATAGCCCGCAAACTGCACGTAAGCATTGGCCGCAAACTTCACGATGCCCAGGTAGGTAGCCAGGGCCGGATGCGCCGGGGCCAGCTCTTTTATCAAAAGCCCCAACTTATTTGTCAGCAGCGCGTTGCCGAGCACCACAATCTTGACGTATCCGTACAGCACGCGCTCCAAACCGGCCGAAAACAGGGTGGCGTCCCAGCGCCGCCGCCGGGCATCGCGGTAAAAATCGGGGAATCGGTTGAGGGGCCCGACCAGCATGGTGGGCAAAAAGAATAAATAGCGCAGGTAGTCGGCCCAAGTGTGGGCGGGCAGCGTTTGCTTGTACCGCTCGACGGCGTAATGAATTTGCCGGAACGTGTAATAAGAAAGCCCGAGGGGCACGCCCACCTGCGTCCACCACCCCGCCTGCGTGGCCCACTCCGACTTGAAAACCATCCACACGGCCACGGCCTGCCCAATGGCCAGCAGCACGGCCCCGCCCGGGCGCAGCCGCGGGAGCTGAAAAACGAAAAAGCTCAGCCCCGCCGTCAGCAAAAGCACGGCGGCCGACAACGGAGCCAGCACAAGCAGAAAGCTGGCCGTCAGCAGGCTAAGGGCGTTCACCTGCCACCGTTCGGGCAGCAGCCAGCCCGTCGGGGCCATCACCAGCAGCCCAAAAAAAACAATTGCGTGGAGGACTTGCATGGAAGAATGGAAGCTATTTAGGGCTTCATAAAAAGCCTCTCGAACGTTATGCAGAACGTTATGCACGACCAGAAATAGAAAGTCAAAACAGTTTAATAATTAATCAATCGCCCGCCCGTCGGGCCATTGCATTTGGCTGGGCCCCCAGGCGGCGGGCCAGCCAAGCCGAATAAATTTCCCGGCCTTTCAAATTCAGGTGGGCGTAATCATAAAAATCGTTGAAGGAATAAACGTCCGGCTCGTGCCAATACTCAACATGGTCGATTTGCTGGTACTGGGCCCGCCGCGCCAGCAGCTGGGCGCGGGTGCTCCCGCCGTAAATAGCGCCTTCCAGGGGCCCCGGGCGCGGAAAATGCAGGATGACCACCCGCGTTCCTTTGCTCCGCAAGGCTTGCAGGTAGCGGTGCAGCGGGTGCTGGGAAGCGTAGGGGCGCACCGCTCGCTGCCCGATGATCCGCAGCTGCGGGCCGTAGTTGATGGTGTCGTTAAGCGCGTCGCGCAAAGAGTCCGGGGCGGGCGGGCGCATGTCCGCGAATGGGTTTTGCGGCGGCATTTGCGGCGGCAGGCTGCCTTCCTTAAGCCAGGTTTTTCCCCGTTCAACCAGGTGCGGTAAATAAAACAGAATGTTTTGCGTGAGCAGCGAGTCGGGGGTTAGCGCGGACGTGTCTTTTAAATCAAAGAACAGGAGGTTTTCTTCGATGCATAAAATATCCGGCGGGTATTTAATTAATAATTGAAAGATGGGGGCCCTTTCCGTGTACGATTCCAGGTTAGCCGAATGTCTAAATAATTTAATTACCCGGCAGTGTCCGTTTGTTTGCCTGGCAAAATATTCGGGCGATAAAACGCCGCAGCCGGTGAGCGAAGTGCCCAGTACCACGACGCGAACGGTTGTGTCGTCGCGGGCCGCGTACTCGCGCCGCAACACGGTTTCGACCGTCTGAGATAGATTGCGGTGAAACGCCCGGTAGGAGGCCAGGAAGCTTTTCATGAACAGGCTGCCGGCCAGCAGCAGCACCCCGCCGGCAACGCCCCACACCCAAAGGGGCGGCGGCTTAGCGGCGGGCGAGTTTCTTGCGGGCAACTTCTTCGGCGTTTTGCAAGCTGTTCATTACCATGATTTCGGCGGTGCTGAATTCCGTGCCCAAGGCCTTTTCGAGCCGCACGACAAAGTCTAGGTGGGCCAGCGAATCCCAGCCCGCCAGGTTGTTGGAGGTGGTGCCGGCGTGCAGCTGGTCGAGCGGCACTTTGAAGGAAGAGGCCGCCGCTTCCCGCACCAGGGCCTGAAAATCGGGACCCGTGCCCGCCGCGCGGGTGACGTGTTCGGTCAGTTGCTCCCGAACAGCGTTCAATTGCACTTTGCCGGAAAGGCCCCGGGGCAGCGCGGCCAGCTGGTGAATGGCGGTGGGAATCTTCTCCTCTTCCAAATGCTCGCGGCAAAAGGCGATCAAGGCCACTTCCGGGGCCGTCATCTCCGGTTTGAGCACGACGCAGCTGACGAGCTTCTCGCCAAACACCTCGTCCGGCACCCCGAAGCTGACGGCTTCGGCCACGACCGGGTGCGCGTGGAGCACCTCCGTTATTTCTTCGGGGTGAATGTTGACCCCGCCCGAAACGATGATGTTTTTCTTCCGGCCCGTGATGCGGTAAAAGCCGTCGGCGCTGCGCACGGCCATGTCGCCGGTGGCCAGCCAGCCGTCGCGCAGCACGGCCGCGGTGGCCGCGTCGTTGCGGAGGTAGCCGCGCATCACGTTTTCGCCCCGCAGCAGCAGCTCGCCTTCCAGCTCGTCGGCCAGCTCGTGGCCGTGGTCGTCCACGATGCGCGCGGCCATGTCCACCGGCTTGCCCACGGTGCCAATCCGGTAGGTGTCGTCGCCGGGGCCGCAAAAGAGGCCCCCGGCGACGGTTTCCGTCAGGCCGTACACGTTCACGATTCTCACCCCAAACCGCACCGAGAACGCGCCCCACAGGGCCTCTTCCAAATGGGAAGAAACCGAGATGATGAAGCGAAAATCCGCCGTGCCGAAGCAGTCCTCGTAGCCGTTCGAAAACCGCTGGATGAGCGCCAGCATGGCCGGGACGGCCACCATGTGGGTTACCTGGTACTTGTAGATGGCGTCGAGCAGCAGCCCGATGCGGCTCAGCTCGAAGCGCAGCGGCCGGACGCAGGCCGCCGCATTGTAAGCGGCCAGGATGGGCCCCTGAATGATGCCGTCGGCGTGGTACAGGAGCAGGATGTTGAGCAGCCGGGAGCCGGAGCCGAGGCCGTACACGGCGGTTAGCGTGCGCAGGTGGGCGAACAGGCTGCGGTGGGTAATCTGCACGCCCTTCGTGTCGGAAGTGGTGCCGGATGTGAACAGCACGTACGCCACGGTGTCGGGGCCCACCGCCGCGGGCAACGCCCCCTGCGGCTCCTGGGCCAGCACGGCCGGGTACGCGGTGGGGGCCGCCGGGGCCGTCGGCCGGCCCAGCAGCTTGCGGAACAACTGCCCCTTGGGGGCCTCCTCCGTGCGCACGGGAAGCACGAACCCAACGCTGCGGTCGATGGCGTGGCGGTCCAGGAAGGTTTCGTCGGCGATGAAGCCCGCCGGTGCGGCCGTGTGCAGGATGGCCCGGGCCCGGCCCGGCTTTATCTCGGGGTCCAGCAGAATGGCCGGGAGGCCGCAGCGGAGCAGGGCCCAGAAAATGCAGGCGGTTTCCACCTCGTCCACCACCGACACCACGATCCGGTCGCCCTCGCGCAGGCCCGCCCGGGCAAAAAGGCTGGCCAGCTGCCCCATCCGCTCCGTGAGGTAGCGGTAGGGGACCTTGCGGCTGCCCAGATCCAGAAATACCGCCGACTGTTGGGCCGGCTCGTACCAGCGCTGCGTGGCGGCGACCACATCGGGCGATAAAATTGCGGGAATTGAAACAAGCATACTGAAATAAATTAATAAAGTAGTTCTAAAAGAGCACGTTTCAATACTTTTCCGTTGGGCGAATACGGCAGCTCGGGCATCACGCGCAGCACCGAAGGCACTTTGTGCGCGCCCGCTCGCAGGGCCAGGTGCGCCAGCAATTCCGCGGTGATCAGGGCCGCGTCGTACCCGGCGCGCAGGGTGATAAAGGCCGCCATCTTCTCGGTTTCCTCGCTTTGAAACGCGCACACGGCGGCCTCCTGCACGGCGGCGTGGGCCAGCAGGTGGGTTTCTATTTCGAGCGGGTACACCACTTCGCTGTGCGCGTTTTTGATGCGCTCGCTCAGCCGCCCGACCAGGCGCACGCTGCCGTCGGGGTTGCCCACCGCGATGTCGCCGGTGTACAGCCAGCCCGCGCGCACGGGCGACGGCGCGCCGCCGCCGGGGCCGCAATAGCCGCCGCGCAGCACGTTGTCGCCGTAAATGCGCAGCTCGCCCGGGGCCCCCGGAGCCACGGCCCGGCCCGCCTCGTCCACGATTTGGGCCAGGCAGCCCACCGGCCAGCCGATGGTGTCGGCCCCCGGCCGCACCTGGTCGGGCCGTTCGGCCAGGCAGATGCCGGTGGTCTCGGTCAGGCCGTAATAATTGACAATCGGGGCGCCGAAGGCCCGCCCGAACTCCTCGCGGAGGGCGGGCGTGAGCTGGCTGCCCGTGCTCATCACCAGCCGCAAGGTGCGCAGGTCGCCGGCCACGCGCCGCCCCAGCTGCGCCCATTGCCGCAGCAGCGCCGGGCTGGCCGCCACCAGCGTGGCCCCGCCGCGGGCCAGCCCGTCGGCCAGCGCCGCGGCGTGCTGCTTGTCGGCCGGGCCGGGAATGACGACCGCCGCGCCCACTTCCAGCGGGGCCAGGGCCGCGTTGCGCAGCCCGCTCATGGCGTCGGCGTCGCCAACGGCGAAAAACCGGTCGGCTGGCTCCCAGCCAAACGTTTCGGCTACCAGCCGGGCGCTGCGGTAAAGCTGCCCGTGGGTGAGCGGCACGCCCTTGGGCACGCCCGTAGAACCGGACGTGAATAGGATAACGCCCACGTCCTCAGGCTGAACAGCCGCGCCAGGGCCCTCGGCCTCCGGCCCGTCTTCTCCCAGCCATTCCGCAAACCAGCGGCTGCCCGCCGGGGCTGGGTCAAGTGCTTCCTCCTGGTCGAGCAGCAGCACCGAGGCCGCCGTGGCCAGCAGCGGGGCCCGCCCGGCCGTGGTGAGGACGAGCGGCGGGGCAATGGACACCAGAATATCCTGCACCGTGGCCAGCGGCAGCGCCGTGCTGATGGGCACCACCACGAGCCCTTCGAGCCAGGCCGCCCAGCACAGCAGCAGTACTTCCGCGTGCAAAGGCGCGTGCACCGCCACGGTTTCGCCCGGGGCCCGGCCGTCGCGCCGGAGCGCGGCCCTTGCCTGCTGAACCACCGAATTGGCCTCGGCGTAGGTGAACGAGCTGTTGTCTTCCAGCGATGTCAGCAGCACGTTGCCCGCGTACTGCGCGGTGGCGCGGGCCCACAGCCGCGGGATGGTTTGCTCGGCGGCGGCCGGGCAGTATTCCTGAAAGCTGAGGTAATGCTGGAGCCGGTGGCTTTGCGCATTCACCGGCACCAGCTGCACGATGTCGCGGCGGCACAGCTCCTGCACCAGCGGCAGCAGGGCTTGCGGCGAGAGGTTCAATTGCCCGGCAATAGAGGCTACGGGAAGCTGCCGGTCGGCCCAATAAAGCAGGCACAGGGCCTCCGTACTAAGCTGGTAGCCGTCCGTCAGCCGCAGGTGTTGAAGGTATACCGGGTGGCGTTCCAGCAAATGGCCGACCGCTCCGGCAAAGCGATCCGGCCGCACACCGACGGTGCCCGTCGCGGCATCAACGGCCAGCAAAGGGTTCCGCAACACGCGGCACGCCAGCCAGTCGGTTTCCTCGTGGGCCCGGTAAGGGCGCAGCGCCACGCCGCCGTCATCGGCCAGCCAGGTCGCGGGCAGCAGGGCCACCAGGCCGTTGTAATCCGGAGTTGTGGGGTCGGCTGCGGGCGGCAAAGTCGCGGCCGTGCCGTACTCATTAAACTGAAAAAGTGCCGGTTCCGAGTACACCATAGCAACGCGGTCGGCCCCGGCCAACCCATTCAGCAGCCGCTGGTACTGCTGGCCGTGCAGCAGCCGGCCGCCGCGGGCGAAGTATGGGTCGGGCTCGTTGTTTGCCAGGTGCACGTGCGGGAAGAGGAGGGCCCCATCGGGGCGGGCCACGCGCAGCAACTCGCGCAGCAGCCGGGCCTGCTCGAAGCGGTGCAGCACGTCCATGCCCACCACCAGCGCCACGCTGTCGTTGGCCAGCGGCAGCGGCTGGGTCAGCTCTTGAAACAACACCTGCACGTTGGCGGGGGCCCCGGGGCCCGTCAGCCAGTACGCGTAGCCTTTGTAGCCGAGCACGTCCCGGTCGCCGTCCCACGTGGTCAGCACCGTTTGCTCAGGAAAAAGCACGGCGAGCAGCGACGTATTCCAGCCCGAGCGGTCCCAAATGTTCAGGATAACGTCGCCGGGGCGCAACCGCTGCCGCAGCAGCTGCACGAAAGGCAGCAGGGCCCGGGCGGCTTCGTTGAAGGGCTGGAAGCATACGTAGGCATCGTAGGCCGGCCGGCGGTTTTTGCGCCGCACAAACTCGTCGTAGGCCGGCAGCCGCTGCGTTATAGCGGCCCGCAACTGCTGCACCAGCGGCTCCATTACCTCCGGCAAAGGCCATTCGAGGTGATTGGGCAACAGCAGGTTATGTACAACAGGAAAGGCGCAGCTCCCATCGGCATGGGCCAGCCAGCCAGCAGCCGTGCCATCAGCAAGCCCGGAAGCGCTGTGGTACTGAAATTGACCCAAGTGAGGACTTATCGGGCGGCTGTTCACAGGAGCAAGAAATATGTATAGTTAGGCAAATATATATTATCTGCCTGGCCTTTGCCACGCCGTTTGATGAGGTAGAGCCCTTGGCGTGGGGAGCGGGGTTCGCTCCCGCCCGCCGCTGTGAACGGGCCGCGTTGACATCGAGCAGCGACGGGCAGGGGCGAACCCCGCTCCTTACAGCGTTGCACGGTGTCAATCAAAGCGGAACAGCCGGCCCCGCCGTGCACAAAAAAGCGGCTGGCCTCTGCGAGAAGGCCAGCCGCTTTTTTATCTGCAAAAGATCCTTATTTCTTTTTCAGCCCCAACTCAATCAGTCGCTCGTTCAGGAACTCGCCGGCCGTAATGTCGACTTCTTT
The DNA here is from genome assembly GCA_964242665.1 of uncultured Hymenobacter sp. Lineage (GTDB taxonomy): Bacteria > Bacteroidota > Bacteroidia > Cytophagales > Hymenobacteraceae > Hymenobacter. Next base: position 165,926 of record CAXTBA010000004.1, on the reverse strand, counting down.
CTTGGGGTTGTCGGGCGTTACGCAGTGCTCCAAGGCCGCCAGGCTCATTTCGGAGCGCGGGTGCATAAAGAACGGAATGCTGTAGCGCGAGGTGTTCATCTTCTCGCGGGGCGGGTTCACCACCCGGTGGATGGTGCTGCGGAGCACGCCATTGGTGAGGCGCTGGAGCATGTCGCCCACGTTCACCACAATCTGGTCGGGCAGGGCCGTGATGGCAATCCACTCGCCGTCGCGGCGCAGCACTTGCAGGCCGTCGGCGCTGGCCCCCATTAGCAAGGTAATCAGGTTGATGTCGCCGTGCTCGGCGGCGCGCACGGCGTCGGCCGGCACCGCATCGGGGTCTTCAATGGGGAAGTAGTGGATGGGCCGCAGGATGGAATTGCCGTGGCGCACCTTGTCGTCGAAGTAATTTTCGGGCAGCTCCAGGTACAGCGCGATGGCGCGGAGCACGTCCTGGCCAGCCGCTTCCAGGGTGCGGTAGGCGGTGAAGGTGCTGTCTTGAAAACCGGGCACTTCCCGGGGCCAGATGTTGTCGGGGTACTCGCCTTTCACCGGGTCGGCGGCGTCTTCCACCTCTTGGCCCACGTGGTAAAACTCCTTGAGGTCGCCGGTGTTACGGCCCTTGGCGTGCTCCTTGCCCTTGCTGATGTAGCCGCGCTGGCCGGCCAGTTCCGGCTTTTCGTAGGCTTGCTTGGCGGCGTCGGGCAGCTGGAAAAACGCCTGCACGTTGGCGTACAGCTCTTTGGTTTGCGCGTCGTCGAGGCCGTGGTTTTTCAGGGCCACGAAGCCGATGCTCTGGTAAGCGTCGCCGAGTTGTTGCACAAATTGGGCTTTGCGCTGCGGGTCGCCGGAGCGGAAGTCGGCGAGGTCGAGGGACGGAATCTGGTCCAGGAGTTGGTATTGCATGGCCAAAAAGCAGGTAATAAGGCGGGTATGAAAACAGCCGGCGCGCAAGCGCGGTATCGGGCCGCAAGTTAAGAAACTGCGGCCGGCGGCGGTTGGTTTGCGGCCGGCCGCGCCAACCAATGGCAAAGTATTGCGTTCTTTGCGCAGTTATTGTTCCGCCACGTCTACTTTTTTGCCTCTTCACTTCTTATGAAACACCTTTTCGCTTCCTGGCTGCCCACCGGCCTGCCCTTGGCCCTGGCGTTGTTGGCCGCCACGGCCTGCGATACCAGCAAATCGACGGCCGACGCTGCGTCGTCGGGCAGCACCGTGCCTGTCACCACGCCCACCGATTCGCAGCGCAACGCCCTGGCCCCGGACGCGATGGAGAAAAACGGCATCCGCCTCAGCCCGTACAACGACTCGCCCAAGTTCCCCGAGGCGCAGATGCGGCTGATGTCGCCCCCACCCGGCTCCACCGTGCCGAGCGGCGACGTGCGCTTCAACTACCAGATCAGCAATTTCCAGCTCACCAAAATGAGTGGGGGCCCCCACATGGGCGAGATGGCTAACTCGGCCAAGGGCCAGCACATCCACAACATCGTGGACGACCAGCCTTACACCGCCCATTACGAAACCACTTTCGCCAAGCCCATCCCCGACGGGCAGCACGTGGTGCTTTCGTTCCTCTCGCGCTCCTACCACGAAAGCCTGAAGCAGCGCGGGGCCTACGATTTGCGCATCATCAACGTGGGCAACGTGCCCGCGCCCGCCGAGCCCATCCTGGACGTGACCAAGCCCACGCTGTTTTACAGCCGCCCCAAGGACACGTACTCCGGGGCCGATGCCAAGCGCATCATGCTCGATTTTTACCTGGTGAACACCACCCTCGACCCCAGCGGCAACAAGGTGCGGGCCACCGTCAACGGCACCGAGTTCCTGCTCGATAAGTGGGCCCCCTTCCAGATGGAAGGCCTGCCCGCCGGCGAAAACACCATAAAGCTGGAGCTGGTCGACAACGGCGGCACGCTCATCCCGGGGCCCTACAACTCGGTGACGCGCACCTTCACGGTGGCCCCGTAAATTCTTGGTGAACAGTTGACAGTGAACAGTTTGTAGGCTCATTGATAAATCCCGCGGCTGGCCTGCGGGATTTTTTTGTGCCTCTGGGCGCGCCGGGCCCACCGCCCGGCCCTTACTTTGCCGCATGGCCGCTGCCCCCGAATCCGTTGTGTCTGCCGTGCCGCCGCTCACCCGCGAGCTGGTGCTGCGGGCCCTGCGGCAAATCGACCGGGCCGGGGCCGCGCTGCCGCCCAGCACCGTGTACGAACTGGTGTTCCGGGGCCGCCGCTACCCGCCGCGCGCCGTGGCCGAGTGGGCCCACCGCCTGGCCACCGGCGACGCCGGGGCCCGCTGGCCCCACCCCGCCGGCACGCCCACCAACGCCGCGCTCGAAGCCCTCGACTTTACCATCAGCACCAAACGGCCCGTGCTGGCCCCCGGCACCGCTTCGGACGCCGCCGAATCGGCCGACGGCCTCTACCTCGGGGGGGCCGAGCCGGTGCCGGCAGCTGCCGAGCCGAAAGCCGGCTACGCGCCTGCTGGCCCGCCGCCCCTGCTTTACACCAAAGCCGAGGCACTGGCTGAGCTGCTCATTTCGGAGGAAGAGCTGGACGCGGCCCTGGCCGGCCTGGCGCGCCGCCGCAACCTGCTGCTGCAAGGCCCGCCCGGCACCGGCAAAACCTTTTTGGCCCGCCGCCTGGCCTGGCTGCTGCTCGGGGCCCGCGACGAAAGCCGGCTGGAGCTGGTGCAATTCCACCCCAGCTACGGCTACGAAGACTTCGTGCTGGGCTTCCGGCCCGACGCGCACGGGCAGTTTCGGCTGGTGCCGGGCGTGCTGCCGCTGCTCTGCCAGCGCGCCGCCGCCGACCCGGAGCGGCCCTACGTGCTGGTCATCGACGAGCTGAACCGGGGGCAGGTGGCCCGCATTTTCGGCGAGTTGTTGGGCCTGATTGAGTTCGACAAACGGGGCCCCGCCCATGCGCTGCGCCTGCCCTACGCCCCGCCCGAGGCCCCGCGCTTCTTCGTGCCCGAAAACCTGTTCGTCGTCGCCACCCTCAACCTGGCCGACCGTTCGCTGAGCCCGCTCGACTACGCCCTGCGCCGCCGCTTCGCCGTGGTGGAGCTGCGGCCGCAGTTCGGGCCCCGGCTGCTGGCGCTGCTGGCCACCCACGGTGTGCCCGCGCCACTGGCCGAACGCTTGGCCGCCCGCCTGGGGGCCCTCAACCAAGCCATTGCCGACGACCCCAGCCTGGGCCCCGAGTTTGCCATTGGCCACAGCTACTTCGTGCCACCGCCCGGCCCGCTGGCTGATGCTGGAACCTGGCTGTGCCTCGTCGTCGACCAGGAAATAGGCCCCCTGCTGGCCGACTACTGGCGCGACGAGCCTGCCACGGCCGCCGCCCAGTTGCGCAAGCTGCGGGCGCTGAGTAGCCAGTAGTCGGTGCTTGATACTTGGTGTTTAATACCCAAAAACGCATGGCCCCCACCGTTCCGCTCGCGACGCTTTACTACCTGCTGTGCTACGCCTGGAACCGCCTGCCCGAGCCGGCCGGCTGGGCCCCGGGCGGGGCCGCGCCCTTCCACCGGCCCCTGGAGCTGCTGACGCAATTGCTGCTGCAAGCCACGCGCCGGCTGCTGCGCGCCGGGCTGCCGCTGGCGTTTGAAGAACAGGTAGAAGTGCTGGGCACCTTGCGCGGACGCATCGAGCTGGGGCCCTCGCTGGCGCGGGGCTTGCTGCCGCAGGGCCGCGCCGTGTGCCGCTTCGTAGAGTTGGGGCCTGATGCGCCGCTGGCCCGCTTGCTGGCCGCTACTCTGGCCGCGCTGGCCGTCCGGCCCAGCCTGCCCGTGGCGCTGCGGCGCGAGGTGCAGCACCTGCGGCGGCGCTTGCCCGGCAACCCAGCAGGGCCCCCAGCGGCCCCGACAGCGGCGTTGCTTGAGGCCTTGCGCCGGCAACGGCCGGCGGGCGAGGCGGCGTTTGCCCTGCACTTGTGCGAGCTGATTTGGCGGCACGCGCTGCCCGTGCCCGGGACCCTGGGCCGGAGCCGCGTGGTCGATTTTCGCCGCGACGAAGCCCTGATGGCACGCCTCTTCGAGCAATTTGTGCGCAACTTCTACCGCCGCGAGCAGCGCCGGTACCGGGTGTTTGCCGAAACCATTGCCTGGCAGGTGACCGATGCCGCGCCCGCCGCCCTCGACCTGCTGCCCACCATGCTCACCGACACCACGCTGGAAAGCCCGGCGCGCAAAATCATCCTCGACACCAAGTACTACGCGGCCGCCCTGCGCCCGCGCTACGACCGCCAGCGCCTCATCGCGCCGCACCTTTACCAGCTCTACGCCTACCTTCAAAACCAGCGCCCCGCTCCCGGCCAGGCCCTGGAGGGCATTTTGCTGTACCCTGCCGCTCCGGCTCCCGCCGCGCCCCTCGACGCCCGCTACACCCTCGGCGGTCGCCCCGTGCGTGTGGCCACCCTCGACCTGCACCAGCCCTGGCCGAGCATTGCCGCCGACCTGCTGGCCCTGGTGGCGTAGCCGCCGACGCGCAAAAGAGCCCGGCCTTCCAAGCGGAAGACCGGGCTCTTTTGCGAATAATTGAGCGGCTGGACGGGCGGCCAACCCGTCAATTACTTTTTCACTTCGGTGGTGGTGGTGGTCGAAGCGCCGTTAGCGGGAGCCGGGGTGCCGCTCATTTTCGAAGCGTCAGCGCCAGCAGCGGGAGCCGTAGCGTCGGCAGGGGCCGTGGCACCGGTAGCGGGAGCGGCCATAGCGGTGGTGTCGGTGGTAGCCGTGGTGCTGGTTTCGGTGGTGGCCGGGGTGGTGGTGGTGGTTTCGGCGGTCTTCGACTCGCACGACGACAGACCAGCGGTGAGGGCGAGGCCCAGGGCAGCAAATTTCAGGAGGTTGTTCATTTTGGGTAATTTTGAAAAATTTTAGCTTTAGGAACGCCCTTTATCCGGCGTTCAGCAAAAGGTAACCCGCCCGGCAAAACTTTTTTTTGGTGGGTTACTTCTCCCCCCTTCTTTGTATTAACCCCCAAAGCGAATGAGCAGAGGCGACTCTTCTTTTTCTTCTTCGACTCCCTCCGTGGTGCCCGCTCCCGACCAAGCCTTGATTGCCGCCATCCGCGGCGGCGACGAGCGGGCCCTGGCGCAGCTCTACCGGCTGCACTGGCCCATGGTGTCGCATTTCGTGCTGCAAAACAGCGGCTCGGATGACGACGCCCAGGACGTGTACCAGGAAGGCGTGATGGTATTTTATGAAAAGGTGCGCGACGGCTCGTTAGAGCTCAACTGCCAAATCAAAACCTACCTCTACGCCGTGTGCCGCCGGCTCTGGCTCAAGCGCCTCACCAGCAAAAGCCGCTTCGGCGTGCGCTTGCAGGAAGACGAAGACCTGGGGCCCCTGCACCACACCGGGGCCGAGGACGACTTGCTCGCCGCCGAGGAACAGGACCGCCGCTTCAGCACCATGAGCGAGGCCCTGGCCCACCTCGGCGAGCCGTGCCGCTCGCTGCTGGAAGGTTTTTACCTGCTGGAGAAATCCATGCAGGACCTGACGGCGGAGTTCGGCTACACCAATGCCGACAACGCCAAGAACCAAAAATACAAATGCCTCGTGCGCCTCAAAAAGCTCTTTTTCGTTCATTACAAGGAAGCGCCCATCTAGTCATTTGACGATTATCAATTAACATTTAACAGTTGGCAATTGCCCGTTTCCACGCGCTAAGTCCTGGATTTGCTGAATGTCAAATGGTAGTTGTTAAATGAACCCTCCGCTATGCAAACCGAAGCCGATTACTACGCCTTATTCGAAGCCTACGACCGGGGCGAGCTGGCCGCGCCCGCCCGCGCCGGCCTGGAGGCTCGCCTGGCCGCCGACCCCGACCTGGCCCTGCGCTACGCCGACTTCGCCGAGCTGACGGCCACGCTGCGCGCCGCCGGCCAGCGCCAAGCCCTGCGCCAGCAGCTGCGTGGCCTGCACGCCGCCATGGTGGCCGAAACGCAAGCCGAACAGCCCGTGGCCGCAGCCGCTCCCGGGGCCCTGCGCCATGCCGTGCACCCCGTGCTGCGCATTTCGCGCACCGAGCGGGTGCTGCGCGAGTTTTGGAGCGGGCACCGGGCCACGGTGGGCGTGGCCGCGTCGGTGGCGGTGCTGGCTGTGTTCGCCTCGCTGCTGGGCCTGGAGGGGTGGCGGGCCGCCAATGCCAAGCCGTCGCTTTACGGCTACACCGTGCTGCGCCGCGAGCTGAACAAGCTGCAAAACAACCAGCGGGCCCTGAGCCAGCAACTGCGCGACGTGGACGACAAGGCGGGGCCCCCGGTGGCCGTCAACAACGGCAAGTTCAGCGGCACGGGTTTCGCCCTTACTGCCGATGGCTACCTGGTGACGAGCTACCACGTCATTCAAGGGGCCGACTCGGTGCTGATTGAGGGCCGCGACCAGCAGCGCTACCACGCCGAGCCCGTGTATTCGGACCGGGCCCACGACTTGGCCATCCTGCGCATCAAAGACAAGGGGTTCAACGGCTTCGGCCGCTTGCCCTACACCTTCAAGGCCGGGCAGGCCGAGCTGGGCGAACGGGTGTTCACGCTGGGCTACCCGCGCGAAGACGTGGTGTACGGCGAAGGGGCCCTGAGCGCCCGCTCGGGCTTCGGCGGCGACACGGCCTTCTACCAAGTAAGCATTCCGGTAAACCCGGGCAACTCCGGGGGGCCCCTGCTCGACGAGCGCGGCAACCTCATCGGCGTGGTGAGCGGCCGCCAGAGCGACGCCCAAAGCGCGGCCTTCGCCACCAAGTCGTCGCTGCTGCTGCGCCTGGTCGATTCGCTGGCCAAAAGGCAGCCCGCCGAGCCCTACCGCCTGCCCCGCGCCAACCGCCTGGCCGGCACTCCACGCCCCCAGCAAATTAAGAAGCTCCAGGACTTTGTGTTCGTGGTGAAGGTGTTCGAGAAAGACTAGCGGAGATTTTTGGCTAGCAAAAGGCCCGGCCGCTCATCGAGCGGCCGGGCCTTTTGCTGGAGTTTTTAACGGCCTTTACTTGGCGGGCATCAGCACGGCATCGATGGAGTGCACGACGCCGTTGGTGGCCACAATGTCGGCTTTTTCTACGGTAGCAGAGCCGCCCTTGGCGTCCGTAATCGTGACGGTATCGCCTTGCTTTTTCACGGTCAGCGTTTCGCCTTCCACGGTTTTGAGTTTCTGGCCGTCCGTCAGCGCCGCGGCTTTGTAGCTGCCCGGCACCACATGGTAGGTGAGGATGTTGCTCAGTGTCTTCTTGTTAGCCGGCAGCAGCAAGTTGTCCAGCGTGCCCGCGGGCAGCTTGTCGAAAGCGGCGTTCGTGGGGGCGAACACGGTGTAGGGCCCTTTGCCCTTGGCTTTGTCGGCCAGGCCGGCGGCTTGTAGCGCCTTGAGCAGCGTGGTGTGGTCGGGCGAGAGCGCGGCGCTACCGGCCAGGTCTTTGTTGGTGGCTTGGGCGGCGGCTGTTAGCTGGACGCCCAGCAGCAGCAGTAAGCCCAGCAGGGCGGTGAACAGGGGTTGCTTGCGCATACTGAGAAAGGGGGGTTAAGTGAAGAAGTAAAATCAAAAGCTTGACGCAGCTTTTTTGTTTACTCCTATTGGGTTGGCGGAGTGGCTGTTAGGGACGAGGTTGTTGCAACGCGGCGGCTGGTCACGTGCTCAAGAATCGCTGCGCTGGCCCGACGCGGCCGCTGTTTCAGGGGCCGGTACTTGCCTGGCCCGGGCCGCTCAATGGCGCAAAAAGTTGTACCGTCCGCCTTCAGAACCACCGCGCCGCTCGCTGCATCAGCAGCTCCAGGGCCCCTTGGTCGTCGGCGTCGAAGTCGTTGAGCTGGTCGCTGTCCACGTCGAGCACGGCCACCACTGCGCCGTCTTTGAGGATGGGCACCACGATTTCCGATTTCGAGTCGGAGCTACAGGCAATGTGGCCGGGGAACTGCTCCACGTCGGGCACTAGCAGGGTGCGGGCCTGGGCCCAACTGCCGCCGCACACGCCCCGCCCTTTGCGAATGCGCGTGCAGGCAATGGGCCCCTGGAACGGTCCCAGCACCAATTCGTCGCCTTTTACGACGTAAAAACCTACCCAAAAGAAGCCGAACGCCTGCCGCAGCGCAGCGGCGGTGTTGGCCAGGTTGGCGGTGAGGTCGGGCTCACCGGCGGTGAGGGCCTCGATTTGGGGCAGCAGCTCGGCGTAGCGGGCCGCTTTGGCGGTGGCGGTGAGGAGGAGGGTTTCGGACATGAGCAAACGGGGGCGTTACGAGCGCCAGAAGGTAGAAAGAGGGTTAAGCCGCGTCGCCAGCTCGTGGTATTGGCTGAATCCTGGTTCGGAATCCGGTCCAAAGGGCACAATTCTGCTTTGCAAAGCAGTTAAGTAACCGATAAACATGCTTTCGAGTGAGTCATAATATGGCTCTGGCTCGAATATCATCAAACTGGGTGAGTGATAATGAACCTGTCCATAAGTGGCGCTGTCAGGGTCAAGGTCAAGCAGCAAGACATCGTCGTGAAAAACAGGCCAGAAATTGGCGGGCCAATAGTTTTTTTGCTTGGCTTCCCAATATGCAGTAGCCGCCTCACCCAGCGGCATAAACACGCCGATTTCCGGGAGAAAATCGGTGGTCCGGTAGCAGTACCCCGGCGGCTTCTGGGATTGGTCGGGCCATAGAACGGCTTGATTGCCAGTATCCAGCTTCGCGAAGTAGGCGGCAAATTCCGCCGCGCTTTGCATTGCCGTGCCGTTCTTCCAGGTGTAAAGAGCCATTAAATCCGCTGGCACCGGAAACCCGGTTTCGGCCAGGGCACTCGTTACCGCCGCCGCCGAAGCACCGGGTTGGAAAAAATAGCCCGGGTCAAATCCCTGCGCTATCAGTTCGGCTTCAAATTGTCGTAGTAAGTCGTGCATATTTAGAAACTGCTTTACCCGTTAAAGTACCGAAACAGCTCGTCCTCGCCGACGTTTTCCACGCTGTGCAAGCCGCTGAGGCCCAGTCGCGGGGCCGCCACGCCGGCCCCCAGTTTCTTGGCGCTACGGAAGACTCGGATTTCGTCCCACAGCCCGGCATTTAGTAAAGCATTGAGGGCCGTGGGCCCCCCTTCTACCAGCACCGACTGCACCTGGCGCTGCCAGAGGTCGGCCAAGATTTGGGGCATCAAGTCGTCGGCTTCGGAGAGCGTGGCGTAGGCGCGGTTTTCGGCGTTGGGGCGCTGGCGATAAGTGTAAAATAGGGTGGGCTGGCGGCCGTCGAGCACGTGATGGGTGGGCGGCAGGCACAGGTTTTTGTCGATGACGACGCGCAACGGGTCGGGCCCCGGCCAGTCGCGCACGTTCAGGTGCGGGTTGTCGTGCAGGGCCGTGCGCGTGCCCACCAGGATGGCCTGCTCCTCGGCCCGCCACTGGTGGGTGAGCAGCCGCGCCTGGGGCCCGCTCACGGCCACCGTTTGGAAGTAGCGCCCGGCCAGAAAACCGTCGGCCGTCTCCGCCCACTTCAGCACCAAATAAGGCCGCTTCTTCTCGTGAAACGTGAAAAAGCGCCGGTTCAGCCAGCGGCCTTCGGTGGCTAGCAGGCCGGTTTCGACGCGGGCCCCGGCGGCGCGCAGCTTCTCGATGCCGCGCCCGGCCACCAGCGGAAACGGGTCGGGGTTGCAGACGATGACCTCGGGCACGCCGTGGGCGATGAGCAGGTCGGCGCAGGGCGGCGTTTTGCCGTGGTGGGCGCAGGGCTCCAGCGTCACGTACACGCGGCTTTCTTTCAGCAACGACGGGTCGGCCACGCTGGCCAGCGCGTTCACCTCGGCGTGGGGGCCCCCGTGCTGCCGGTGCCAGCCCTCGCCGATGATGCGGCCCCGGTGCGTTACCACGCAGCCCACCAGCGGGTTGGGCCGGGCGTAACCGGTGCCGAGCAGCGCCAGGTCGAGGGCGCGGCGCATGAACAAAGCATCGTCGGAGGAGTCGTCAGCCATGCCGTAAAAGTAGCCCCGCTGCCGCGTTGGGTTACTTTTGCGCCGATGACCACCCGCGCCCTCACCGACCACCTCGCCGCCGCCCTGGCCGCCGCCTACCCGGCCCCGGAAGCTGCTGCCGTTGCCGCGCTGGTGGCCGAGCACTTGCTGGGCCTCGACCCGTTGCAGCGCCGGATGCGGGCCCGGGAGGCGGTGTCGGCCGACGTGCAGCGGCGGCTGCCCGCGCTGGAGGCCCGCCTGCTGGCCCACGAGCCCGTGCAGTACGTGCTGGGCACCGCCCACTTCGCCGGCATGGACCTGGAAGTGACGCCCGCCACCCTCATCCCACGCCCCGAAACCGAGGAGCTGGCGCGGCTGGTGGCGCAGGAAAACCAGGGCCGTCCCGGCCTCGCGGTGCTCGACGTGGGCACCGGCTCGGGCTGCCTGGCCCTGGCCTTGGCCCGCGCCCTGCCCAGAGCGCAGGTGCTGGCCGTGGATATATCTGCCGAAGCCCTGGCCGTGGCCCGCCGCAACGGGGCCCGCTACGCGCCGCTGGTGCAATTCCAACGGGTTGACATCCTGAATGAAATGCCCGCCAACCTGGCCCCGGGGGCCCTCGACGTGCTGGTGAGCAACCCGCCCTACGTGCGCGAAAGCGAGCGGGCCCTGATGCGCGAAAACGTGCTGGCCTGGGAGCCCGCCGGGGCCCTGTTCGTGCCCGACGCCGACCCGCTGCTGTTCTACCGCCGCCTGGGGGCCCTGGGCCGCGCGCTGCTGCGGTCCGGCGGCGGCATTTACCTGGAAATCAACGAGGCCCTGTCGGCCGAAACCGAGGCGCTGCTCAGCAGCCAGGGCTACGCCGACGTGCGCGGCGCGGCGGATTTGTTCGGCCGGCCGCGCATGGTGCGGGCTGTGGCACCTTAAAATCACTTTGCGAAACTTACTTTTCACTTAGCGAAACCTTGCGCGAAATGCTTTAGCGCAAGGTTTCGCTAAGTGAAAAGTAAGTTTCGCAAAGCGGTTCGTTGCCTACAAATTCCCCGTGATGAAATTCGTCATCTGCCGGTACAAATGCAGCGTGGTGTTGCCGCCGCGGATGCCGTGGTTGCGGTTGGGGTAGTACAGGGTTTGGAAGTCCTTGTCGGCCTTCACCAGCGCGTCCACGAAGGCGATGGAGTTCTGGAAGTGCACGTTGTCGTCGCCGGTGCCGTGCACGAGCAGGAACTTGCCCTTTAGGTTTTGGGCGAACTGCACGGGCGAATTGTCGTCGTAGCCGCCGGGGTTTTCCTGGGGCGTGCGCAGGTAGCGCTCCGTGTACACGGTGTCGTAGTAGCGCCAGTTCGTGACCGGGGCCACCGAGATGCCCATCTTGAACAAGTCCGGGTTTTTGGTCATCGCCAGGGCCGTCATGTAGCCGCCGAAGCTCCAGCCCCAAATGCCGATGCGGCTCTTGTCCACGTAGGGCAGGGCCCCCAGGTACTTCGCGCCCTCGGCCTGGTCGATGGTTTCAAACTTGCCCAGGTTGGCGTACGTGGCCTTGCGGAAATCGGCCCCGCGCCCCGACGAGCCCCGCCCTTCCACCGACACCACCAGGTAGCCCTTCTCGGCCAGCAGCTGGTACCAGAGGTAATTGCCGAAGCTGGCCCCGCCGCCGGCGTTGTCGAGCACCGTTTGGGTGCTGCTGCTGCCGAAGCTGGGGCCCCCGTACACGTACATCAGCACCGGGTATTTCTTGGTGGGGTCGAAGTTCGAGGGCTTGATCATCCAGCCGTTCAGCTCGATGCCCTCTGAGGTTTTGAAAGTGAAGAACTCGTGCGTGCCCAAGTCGTACCGGCTCAGGGTTTGGCGCAGCGGGGCGTTGTCTTCCAGCACCTTCACCAGCTTGCCGGTGCGGCCCTCGCGCAGGCTGGCCACCGGCGGTACGCCCGCCGACGAGTGCACGTTGAGGAAGTAGCGCGTGTCGGGGCTCATGTTTACCGCGTCGGTGCCGCGGCCGGCCTCGCCGAGGCGGGTTTTGCCCTTGCCGTTCAGGCCGATGCGGTAGAGGTGGCGCTGCAAGGCCGAGCCCTCCGTGCTGGTGAAGTACACCACGCCGGCCTTGGCGTCGAAGCCGTTGATTTCGCTGATTTCCCAGGGCCCCCTGGTTACCTGGCGCACGAGCTGGCCGCTCATGTCGTATAAATAGAGGTGCTGGTAGCCGTCCTTTTCGCTCGTGAACAGGAACTGTTTGCCACCGGCCAGGTAGTTTAGGTCGTCGTTGACCTCGACGTAGGCCTTGTTCGTGTCCGTCAGCACCACTTTGCTCTGGCCGGTGGTGGCGTCGGCGTGCAGGATTTCCAGCTTGTTTTGCAAGCGGTTGAGGCGCTGGACGCTGAGCACGTTGGGGGCCGTCGTCCACATCAGGCGCGGCAGGTACTGGTCGGGCTCGGGGCCCGTGTCCATCTTGGTGGTTTTGCGGCTGGCCACGTCGTACACCGACACGCTCACGACCGAGTTTTTTTCGCCCGCCTTGGGGTACTTGAAGCGGTATTCTTTGGGGTAGAGGTCGCCCCAGAGCTGCATGTCGTATTCCGGCACCTGGCTTTCGTCGAAGGTGTAGAAGGCGATTTTACGGCCGTCGGGCGACCAATGAAAGCCCTGCGCGAAGCTGAATTCCTCCTCGTACACCCAATCGGCGGCCCCGTTGATGCGCTGGTTGCGCACGCCGTCGGTGGTCACGGGTGTTTCCACCTGCGTGGCCAGGTCGGTGATGAACACGTTGTTGTCGCGCACGAACGCCACCTGCTTGCCGTCGGGCGAGAACGTGGCGTAACTCTGCTTGCCGCCCGGGCTCAGGGCCGTCAGCTTGCGGGTGCCGCGGTCGAACACGTAGTACGCGGCCCGCGCCGAGTGCCGGTAAATCGGCTCGGTGGCGGTGCTGAACAGCACCTTCTGCTCGTCGGCGTTGAAGTCGTAGCCATCGACGGACACCCCAGCTAAATCGCTGGCGGCCAATAGGGTTTGCGCGGCGCGGCCGGTGGCCACTTCGTGCTGTACGAGGCCCTCGGCGTCGAGGGCCGAGTAGTAGCGCCCGTCGCGCATCCAGGTGAAGCCCGGCACGCTGGCCGCCCGAAACGTGGATTTGGAGAAGATGTCTTCCAGCGTGAGCGGCTGCTTCTGCTGGGCCTGGGCGGTGGGAGTGGTGATGCCGGGCAGCAACGCGGGGCCGTGGGCGGCCAGCAACGCGGCCAGCGCAAGAAAACGAAAACGCATGAAGTAGGGTAGGGAAAAATTTGTAGCCTTGAAGGTAGCGGAAAGCCGGTGCTCCGGGGCCCCTGGCCAGAGGCCCCACGGCCAAAAGGACAAGGCCCGGCCCGGGCCGTTGCGCGCCAGGGCCCCGGGCAGCTAAATAATCCCCGCCGCCAGCGCCTTTTTCCAATCAGAAACACCGGAAAAAAGGACGCTTCTGTGCATCGCGAAAAAGAAATAGCGAAAACATATTGTAAATAATATTGTATATGTTATGGCATTATGTTTAACCCTTAGGCTTTTATATATGCGCCTTACTTCGGTTCTCCCGTTGCTGCTAGCAGCTGCTTCGCTCTCCTTGGGCGGGTGCACGAAAGAAAACGACAAGGCGGCAGCAGCCAGCCCGGCGCGGCTGGAAGTGCGGCTCGTCGATGCGCCCGGCAGCTTTAAAGCCGTGACCCTGGACGTGCAAAAGGTGCAAACCGGCGACGACACCGCCGGCTGGACCGACTTCGCCACCACGCACGCCGGCCTGTACGACGTAATGCAGCTGGTGAACGGTCGTTCGGCGGTGTTGGCGTCCGCCGATTTGCCGGCCGGGCCCGTGCCGCAGGTCCGGCTGGTGCTGGGCCCGCACAGCACCGTAACGCTCGGCAACGGCGAAGTCAAGCCCCTGGTTTTGCCCAACGGCCAAGCCGCTGGTCTGAAGGTGCGGGTCGACGCCCGCCTCGTGCCGGGCGCGCCGTGCAGCCTGACCCTGGACTTTGACGTGGCCAAGTCCATCGCGGCGCGCAGCGACGGCGCCTACGGCCTCGCGCCGGTGTTGCGGGCGCTGGCCACCGCCGTTGGCGGAGGCATCAAAGGAGCGGTTGTGCCCGCGCAGCAGCTGATGGTGCGGGCCACCGGCGGCGGTGCCGTTGCGGACACCGTGCATACTTTTTCCGACACCGAGGGAAATTTTTTGTTGGCCAACTTGCCAGCGGGCTCTTACCGCGTCGATTTTGTGTCGGCGTCGCAGGCAGTTTTCCGGGCGGGCGTGGTCGTCGGCAGTCAGGTAACCGACCTGGGGGCCGTCGCGGTGGCCCCGGACCCGGTGGCTCCCGCGCCGCGCGACAGCACCAGATCGGGATCAGGTGGTTAGCGCGGTGCGGAAGCTGGCCGCTTAACAGTGGGCCGCACCGATTGAAACATCACGGCCCCATGTACGCATCAAAGACCAGCCCATGGCCAGAACCAACGACATCATCACCAATCCCGTGGTGGGGGACAAAGTAGAATTCCTGGTCACCGCCGCTGATTCGCACGGAGAATTGCTGCGGGTGCAGGTGTGGATTGAGCCGGGGGCCCAGGGCCCGCCCGAGCACGTGCACCCGGTGCAAGTAGAAACGTTTGCAGTGGTGAGCGGCACCGCCGGCCTGAAAGTGAACGGCCAAACCCATCTGCTCACCAGCGGCCAAAAAATGACGGTGCCCAGCAACGCGGCGCACAAGTTCTGGAACGCCGGCCCCGACGAGCTGGCCATGACCGTGGACCTGCAACCCGCGTTTCGGACCGAGTTTTTTTTGGAATCGATGTACGCGCTGGCGAGCCGGGGGAAGGTCAACAAAAACGCGGTGCCCAAAAACATCCTGCAATTCGCGGCCATCCTCCACGACTGCTACGGGGAGTTTTACCTGGTGGGCCCACCCGTATTTGCACAAAAAATCCTGGCCAAAGCCGTGGGCAGCCTCGGGAAATGGCTCGGCTACCAAGGCTTCGTGGCCTTCGAAGGCAATCAGTCCTAAAAATCAACTGGCCCCTGCCGAAGCGGCTGCGTCCGTGCCGCTTCGGCCCCGGGCGGCAGGCGGACCCGGATGTATTGCTGGAGCCACATCGGGTAGAGGTTGTAGCCCACATTCGTCAGCGCTACCAGCAGGGCCCAGCCCGCGTAGCCACGCGCGGCGGCGTACAGGCTGATAAACAAGAAAAATAGGAACAGCACTAGGTGGAACCGCTCCTGGTGGTAGGTGGTGCGCACGAGCGCCGCCACGGCCGCCCGGGTGCGCACGTGGCGGTGGCGCGGGTACCAGCGCCGGAGCAGGCGGTTGACGAAGTCGCCGTGTTGCGTGACGCGGTTGACCGCCGCCACTCCCAGCTTGCGGTACGCGGCCGGCGTGCGGCTAAGCTGCCAATAGCCGAACCACGAAGCCGGCACCGCGTAGGCCAGCAAGCTGACGCCCAGCAACCCGTACAGCCACGGCCGCGCCATGAGCTGGTAGCAAAACACGCCAATGGGCCCCAAGCCCAGCACCGACCACAGCACGTTTGGCACCGCGTTCGCCAGCGCCAACAGCGCCGGGGACGGAACCGCGGTAGCCTTTCCAGAAGTTTTCATGGAAGTAAAAGTGCCGGGCTGCACGAGCGGCCCCAGCACCAAAATACAACGGGCCTCAAAACAACCTTGCCGCGCCCGGGGCCCCCAGCGGCGGGGCGATGCGATGTTGGCTGCTGCTAGTGGCCCAGGTAGCGAGCGGTGGGCACCACACGGTAGGCCGGGTCGTCTTCCAGAATGCCTTGCAGCGAGCTAACGTGCCGCGCCCCGATTATCAGGAGTTGGCGGGTTTGCCGGGTTTGCAGCTGGGTGGTCACAATGTTGGAATAGACCTTCAGGTCGCGGTTGTAGAATACGGAGATGAACTCCGCGCCCACGTATTGAGGGTTGATGAACGCCGCGTCAACCATGGGGTCGGGCTTGAGCGTGGCGTTGGTGACGCGGGCCGGCGTGCGGTACACCAGGGTGTGCAGTTGCCGCAGGGTAGCCGGCGCATTGATTGCCCGCAGGTATTGTGGGATGGTACTGGTGCCGGCCAGTAATTGCTGGCCGATGGGGTCGGAAAATGCGCGCCAGTCGGCCGTGGCCTGTTCGTACAGCTCAATATTCTTGCCCGCATTCAGAATGCTTTGAGAAGTGCCGCCCGGTGCGTTCACGCAGTGAATACGGACCAGCCCCAGGCGTTTGCCAAGCACAAAGCCCAGTTGGTACAGCTCGCTACGGCCCCCGGGTAGGGTATTCAGGTCGAGCTGGCCTTGCCGGTAGCGTTGGTACAGGCTGTCGATGCGCCCCTGCTGCTCGGGTAGCTGCTCCACCAAAATACCGTCGGGCTGGTAGCGCGCTAGCTGGTTGAGCACGGTTGCCAGTTCGGCCTGCCGCTTGGGCGTTAGCACGTCCGAATTCGGATTGTCAGCTTTATACAGCTGCGCCAGGTGGCTACAGCCCAGTAGCATAATAGATGTTGGGGCACTGCCTGGGTTGGCGCTGGCCGCCAAAGGGCTTTTGGCGATGCTACAGGCGCCTAGACTCACTGCTAGCCCCAGCAGGCCGGTGGAAAAATGCCCTTTACAACTGCCAAACAACTGCATACAAAGAAGAAAGGGTAAGAAAATCCCTAAAGAACCCACTAGCCGTTGCGAAGCTGCATGTTCCATCACAATTGACTGCAATCTACCCCCCAAACAAACCAGCCGCTCCCGGGGCAGGGGCGGCTGGATGATACTACCGTTTCAATTGCATAGTGGCCTACGATGCTTGTTTATACTCGGCATCGGGCGGCAGTTTGCCCATCTTCTTCAAATACACAAACAACTCCCGCTTCGACAGCGGCCCACTGATGCGGCCAGCTTCCCATTCTTCGACGGTCTTGCCGTTCATAGAAAGGTTACTCGGGTTCTGCGGCGAGTCGGCGGAGGATGACGTCTTGGATGGTTTCATAGGAAGGCAATTCTACGTCTTCGACGACAAGCTTCTGTTCGACAACGGTAAAGATAACGGCGATGAACTTTCGTTGGTTCGTGTAGCCGACGACTTCAATCTGGTTGCTAGACCGCAAGTAGGTTTGTGCGCGCTCCGTCACTTGGATCAGGTGCGCTATTTCTTCAAAGAGGATACTGACGCTGTGAAGCCAACTCAGATTGAGCTTGCCAAAGTCGATTTCGTAGCCTTCGAACATATGGGTAAAACTACGCTGCGTAGGCCTGGCAGGCGCGCAAGTCCTCCAATTCCAAGTCCTCGTAATCAGCCAGGATTTCAGCCTCCGTCATGCTGGACGCCAAGTATTCAAGCACGTTTTGCACCGAGTAGCGCAGGCCGCGCACCGTGGGTTGCCCGTGGCAAATGTTGGGGTCAATGGTAATGCGCGGGTGGGCCGCCGAAACAGGAGTTTCCATGTGGCGAAGATACAAACCCCGCCTGGGGCCCCTACCCCCCAAAACCAAACCAGCCGCTTCCGGGGCGGAAGCGGCTGGAAGAAGCTTGCCGTTTTCCAGTCAAGCAAAGACTTACTATCTATCAAACACTTATGAACAATAGCCGTTTTCTAGTCAAGCAAGACTAAACCCAATAAGGCACGTATTCAGTGAACTTAGTAGAAGGGTTATCAGGGTTTTTAGCTTTTACTTTTCCTGCTTCAGTAGCGTCCTTGATGACTCGCGATATCATAGACCTTGATTTCTCCGGGACTTTCAGGCGCTCTCTAAGCGTGGTATTAGTCATGCCAGTTCCTGAAAGATACTTGAGTGTGGCGTGCTGGTAACAGGCTTCTATTCGCTCTCTGGGAGTCATCTCCGCAAATGTTTTTGGAGAAAACATGGTCACTTTGAAGTAGTTTTCGCCTTGCTCAAAGTGCAGTGGTGGTAATCCAAAAAGCTCTATTGCATCCAACGCCTTAATAAGGCCGGAGCCACGTTCCTCACAAATCTTGTATCGCCGCATGGCGGATGCAAGCAAATCGTTTCGTGATTCCGGGTTAGTCCCAATCAATCGGTCTATCTTCTTAGAAGGCAGTAAACGCCCTGGATTACTGATTTCGATTCGATTATCGTATACTTCAATCATTGGGCTTTTTCCTTTGACACTGAAGTCTTGATGCACAAGCGAGTTTGCAATCAACTCTCGAAGAGCAATTGGTGGGTAAATACACGTTTCTGCACGCAAGGCTTTTTTAATGACCTCGCTGTGTGGAAGCATTGCCTCAATGAAGCCAATCAACCCAGAGAAACCTATGGCGTACCCTTTTTGGCCCGTTTGCTCCCGTTCAGTGGCTACCTTATTTAGACCTGAGTATTTGATTACCCGTATGGCTTTTCTCGCCAATCCATCAAACTGAATGAGATTTTTCGCAGCCGTAATCGCGCCAAAATTGGTGATGTAATAGCCGGCTCCGTCAATCTGCTCAAGCATTCTTTCTTGCACCATCCATGCAAGAGCTTCTTCTGGATTTACGGTCACCGGCCGGTTGAGCAATTCTAAAACACCCTGATAATCCAGCAAGGATAGAATTTCGTCTTTTTCTAGCAGTTTGGAAGCGTGTAGTTCCTCGTACCGCAACGCTTTACTATTGAGCATCAAGCCTGCCACTTCGTGACGTGTTGCAATACGAGTTGTCCCGCCTGTTCTAATGTGCGCGTCTTCGATTGAGCCCGTCTTGAGATGGACAGGTTTAATGGCAGACTCCCTGATATGAACTATCAAAACGACTTCTCCCCGATAATTCATTACAGCGTGGTCAAGCTTTGCCTCCGGATTTAGAGTATCCCTAGAAAGGCTTGCCAAACGTTCAACAATGCCGCCTATTTTCTCCTGTGCTATGCCAACGACAGTGCCCGTTTTGTCATCAACACCAAACACCAAATAGCCTCCACCTGGGTGGTTTGCAAACGCAGATAGATGTTGTGTTAGCTTCTTGTTGTTGCTGGATAAATCCAGCTTCCAGTCGATTTCATTTAGTTCTTGAGGAACAGGAACCAAGCTGTCTTCAAGCCAATCCAGTGCTTTGCTTACCCAAACTTTACTATTCATTAGCTAGCGGCGATATTCCCCTAAATAAAGCAAGCGGGGCTTACGACCCCGCTTGCATTTTAAAACCCGTACCTCCTACGACCCGCAGGCCTCACAATCCGCCGGGTTATCCAGCGAGCAGCTCATGTCGCTTTGGTTCTGGGCGGCGACTAGCATCGGCTCCAGGGTTTCGGCGGCTTGCTTTTCCACCGTGAACTTGATGGCGTCGGCGGCGGCTTTGGTGCGCAGGTAGTACATGCCGGTTTTGAGGCCGCGCTTCCAGCTGTGGAAGTGCATGCTGGTGAGCTTGCCGAAGTTCACGTTCAGCACGTGCAGGTTCAGGCTCTGGCTCTGGCAGATGTAGGCCCCGCGGTCGGCTGACATGTCGATGATGCGGCGCTGCGAAATCTCCCACACCGTCTTGTACAGGTCCTTAATGTGCTGCGGCACCCGGGCAATGCCTTGCACCGAGCCGTTGGCGGCGATGATTTCCTGCTTCATCGCGTCGTTCCACAGGCCCAGGGCCACCAGGTCCTTCAGCAAGTGCTTGTTCACCACCATGAACTCGCCGCTGAGCACGCGCCGCACGTAAATGTTGCTCGTGTAGGGCTCAAACGACTCGTTGTTGCCCAGAATCTGGGCGGTGCTGGCCGTGGGCATGGGGGCCACCAGCAGCGAGTTGCGCACGCCGTGCTCCACCACCTGGGCGCGCAGCGCGGCCCAGTCCCAACGGCCCGACTTGGGCGTCACGCCCCACAGGTCGAACTGGAACTTGCCCTGGCTCAGGGGCGAGCCGGGGAAGGTTTCGTAAGCCCCGTCTTTCATGGCCAGGTCCTTCGAGGCCGTCATGGCGGCGAAGTAGATGGTTTCGAAGATGTCTTCGTTCAGGCCCGCGGCCTCGTCGCTCTCGAAGGGCATGCGCAGCGCAATGAATGTATCGGCCAGGCCCTGCACGCCCAGCCCGATGGGCCGGTGGCGGAAGTTGCTGCGCTCGGTTTCGGGCACCGGGTAGTAGTTCACGTCAATCACCTTGTTCAGGTTCAGCGTGGCCTGGTAGGTTACCTCGTACAGCTTGGCGTGGTCGAAGGAGACGTTGCCCTTGGCGTCGGTGGTGAGGTAGCGCGGCAGGGCCAGCGAGGCCAGGTTGCACACCGCAATTTCGTCCTTGTCGGTGTACTCCAGAATCTCGGTGCATAGGTTGCTCGACTTGATCGTGCCCAGGTTTTGCTGGTTCGACTTGCTGTTGGCCGCGTCCTTGAACAGCATATAAGGCGTGCCCGTCTCCGTCTGGCTTTCTAGAATGGCGAACCAAAGCTCCTGCGCCTTGATGGTTTTGCGGCCGCGGCCCTCGCGCTCGTACTTGGCGTACAGCTTTTCGAACTCGGGGCCCCAGCTCGTGTCGAGGCCCGGGCACTCGTGGGGGCACATCAGCGTCCAGTCGCCGTTGTCCTCCACCCGCTTCATGAACAAGTCGGGCGTCCACATGGCGTAAAACAGGTCGCGGGCCCGCATTTCTTCCTTGCCGTGGTTCTTCTTCAGGTCGAGGAATTCGAAGATATCCGCGTGCCACGGTTCCAAGTAAATGGCGAAGGCCCCCTTGCGCTTCCCGCCGCCCTGGTCCACGTAGCGGGCCGTGTCGTTGAACACCTTCAGCATGGGCACCAGGCCGTTGGAGTTGCCGTTGGTGCCCTTGATGTAGGAGCCCGTGGCGCGCACGTTGCTCACCGCCAGCCCGATGCCCCCGGCCGACTGCGAAATCAGCGCGCAGTTTTTCAGCGTGTCGTAAATGCCCTCAATCGAGTCGTCCTTCATCGTCAGCAGGAAGCACGACGACATTTGCGGCTTCGGCGTGCCAGCGTTGAAGAGCGTGGGCGTGGCGTGGGTGAACCACCGCTCCGACATCATATTATAGGTCTTGATGGCCGAGTCGATGTCGTCCTTGTGGATGCCCACCGACACGCGCATCAGCATGTGCTGGGGCCGCTCTACCACCTTGCCGTCGAGGCGCAGCAAGTAGCTCCGCTCCAACGTCTTAAATCCGAAGAAATCGTAGTTATAGTCCCGGTCGTAAATGATGGCCGAGTCCAGCGTGGCGGCGTGTTTGTGAATGACCTCCCACACATCCTTGGCCAGCAGCGAAGCATTGTCGCCGTTCTTGGGGTCCTCGTAAGTGTACAGCCGCTTCATTGTCGATGAAAAGGACTTGCTCGTCACCTTGTGCAGGTTGCTCACCGCGATGCGGGCCGCCAAAATGGCGTAATCTGGGTGGCGGGTGGTGAGCGAGGCGGCGGTTTCGGCGGCGAGGTTGTCCAGCTCCACGGTCGTCACGCCGTCGTAAATGCCGTCAATCACCTTCTTAGCCACCTCAATCGGCGACACAAAATCCATGTGCAAGCCGTAGCAGAGCTTTTCAATCCGGGCCGTGACTTTATCAAATTTCACGGACTCGCGGCGGCCGTCGCGTTTAATTACCAGCATAGTTTGGGGCTTTGGGTGAGCAAAGAGAGTATAAAGAAGCCGTTTTCCTCAGGAAAACGAGAAGTTTCAAGACCGGAAATTACTCCGAAGGTTAGGGGAGGCCAAAGGAAAAGTTTAGAAGTTTTCCACATACCACGAAAATGAAGCCGCCCGGCCGTTTTTCAGAAAACGGGCCGGGCGGCGGACGTTACCGTTAGGCGAGTATTGGTTATGTGCAACCGGCGCAGCGCATCATTTCTTGCTGAAAGCCCACCACAGCCCGCTCATTACCAGCCCCGCACCCACTGCCAAAGCCCTGATTGTCACCGGGGCCCCCCAGGCCTTGCACGAACACGACGCAAATACCGGCCGGCCGCCGATGCGCAGCCGACGGCGGCAAAAAGTGCAGGGGCTAACCAAAGGGTCACCCCGGCCGGGCAGCGGCCATTTTTCGGAGAAGGAAGCCATTGGGCTCAAGGGAAAATGATGAGAGTTCGCAACCCCGCTTTACCCAGTTCAACGGTTGACCACAGCGGCACAAAGGGGGCATTGCCACGTCCTTGAATACCGGCAGGGCCCCCAATGTAACCCAACGAAAAACCCTGACCTCGGCTGGAAGTCAGGGCTTTTCGTTGCGCTTCGGTAACCTTTAAAAGTCCTCGTCCAGCGAGAACATGTTGTCGGTCCGTTCGCTCATCACGCCAGCTTTTTGGTACTCGGCCACGCGCTTCTCGAAGAAGTTGGTTTTGCCCTGCACCGAAATCATCTCCATGAAGTCGAACGGGTTAGTAGTGTTGTAGATTTTGCCGCAGCCCAGGGCCACCAGCAGGCGGTCGGCCACGAATTCAATGTACTGCGCCATCGTTTTGGCGTTCATGCCGATGAGGCTCACCGGCAGCGCATTGGTCACGAACTCCTGCTCGATGCGCACCGCATCGGCGATGATGGCCTGCACGCGCTCCACGGGCAGCTTGTTTTGCAGGTAGCCGTAGAGCAGGCAAGCAAAGTCGCAATGCAGCCCTTCGTCGCGTGAAATCAGCTCGTTACTGAACGTAAGACCGGGCATCAGGCCGCGCTTTTTCAACCAGAAAATGGAACAGAACGAGCCCGAGAAGAAAATGCCTTCCACGGCCGCAAAGGCAATGAGGCGCTCGGCGAAGTTTTCGGAGTTGATCCACTTCAGGGCCCACTCGCCTTTTTTCTGCACGGCGGGCACCGTTTCGAGGGCGTTGAAGAGGTAATCCTTCTCCTTGGGGTCTTTGATGTAGGTGTCAATCAGCAGCGAATAGGTCTCGCTGTGAATGTTTTCCATCATAATCTGGAAGCCGTAGAAGCAGCGCGCCTCGGGCATCTGCACTTCCTGCATGAAGTTGACGGCCAGGTTCTCGTTCACGATGCCATCGGAGGCCGCGAAGAAGGCCAGCACGTGCTTGATGAAGTGGCGCTCGTTGTCGTTGAGGCCGTTCCAGTCTTTCTGGTCCTGGCTCAAATCAATTTCCTCGGCGGTCCAGAACGAGGCTTCGGCCTGCTTGTAGAACTGCCACACGTCGGCGTTCTGGATGGGGAAAAGCACGAAGCGGTTGGGGTTTTCGGCGAGGAGCGGTTCCATGCGGTAGCGGCTAGTGATGACGAAGAATCGAGGGCTTTCGGGTGGCAACCCGGCAGAGGCAACGGTTGTTTTGCCTATGCAACGGTTGCCAAACCGCCGCCCTAACTCCAAAGATAGGCCGATGCCTGGCTACCGGGCACCATGTAAAAACAGGAAAATTTTAGCTCGGCTATTTTATTATAAGCTCGTCGGTAAGCGCACTTTCCCGGTAGCATCGTGTTGGGGCCCGGCAGGCAACATTCCAGTAACACTGCAGAAAAACACCCAAAATTCACGCATTTACAGGCACTTATCCACATATTGTCTGTGGATAAGTGGTACTTGTCCACAAAAACCGTCTTCCCTCAATGCAATTGAGCAGCGGGGCCCCCTGGCCGTGCCCACGAGCTCGGGGGCCCTGTAGTGTGGTTATGGGGCCATCAAGTCTGCTTGCCGAACGCCGGGCGGATGAAGATTAACGACTTAGGTTTGGATTTCCCGGCCCGCCCTCGTACTTTTGCCTTCCGATTTTCAGAAACCCCGCGCAGACCGATGTACGCTATTGTCAATATCGCTGGCCGACAGACCAAAGTTGAAGCCAACAAATTCGTTTACGCTTACAAGCTGGCCGGCAACGTCGGCGACACCGTGCAGTTGGGCAACGCCTTGCTGACCGATGACAACGGCACCCTCACCGTAGGCGCACCCACCTTAGACGTGGCCGTGACTGGCACCATCCTCGCCCACGTGAAAGGCGACAAAGTGCTTGTCTTCAAAAAGAAGCGCCGCAAGGGCTATCAGAAGAAGAACGGTCACCGCCAGGACTACACCAAAGTAATGATTAACAGCATCGGCTAGGTTTCGAGCTTTTAGCTAATAGCCAGCGGCTGTTAGCTTTTTGCTTTGCTTAGCTACTGTATTTTTAAAAAGCTAACAGCCACTGGCTATTAGCTAAAAGCTCAGAAAAATGGCTCACAAGAAAGGTGTCGGCTCGTCGAACAACGGCCGCGAATCGCATTCCAAGCGCCTCGGCGTGAAAATATTCGGTGGTCAGTCGCTCATCGCCGGCAACATCATCGTGCGCCAGCGCGGTACCCAGCATCACCCCGGTGCGAACGTGGGCATTGGCAAAGACCATACGCTGTTCGCGCTGGTTGACGGCACGGTGAAATTTAATAAAGGCCGCAAGGACCGCTCGTTTGTGACGGTGGTACCGGCCGTGGCCGAAGCCGCGCAAGCCTAGCTGCAACGTACGTATTTCGCCTTTGGGCGAACAAAAGGGCTGCTCCGATGGGGCAGCCCTTTTATGGTTTGTGATGGTAATGAGCAATTAGTGACTACCTGCGCTTGTTAGCCGATTCAAAAACCTGCTAATCTGTATCGCGTGGCTGACGACCATGAAATGCCCAGCCTCGGCTGCCCGGTAGTCAATGCCCGTGGCGGGCGCTGGTAGCAGCCGGTCTTGGGCTCCGTGCAGCCGGGCGGCGGGCCCAGGCCCGGCCACACCCGGCCAACTCAGTAGCTGCCCGATGGCCCACCGGGCTAACAATGGGTCGGTATCAGCAATAATTTGCCGGAGCAGCGCGTACTCGCTTTTGGTCTTTACACCGAACGCCCACCCGGCCAAAAAAGGCAATTTTTGTAGCAGCGATGGCGGCACCAAGCGGTACAGGCCCGTAGCGCGGGCCAAGCGCAACAAGAGAGGCAGCTCGTGCGAATCGGCCAGGCTGGATACAAGCACGACCCGCGCCAGGGGCCTCAATTGGGCAATTTCCAGCGCCAGTAAGCCCCCAAACGATACGCCCACTATCCAGCAGACCTGCCCGGCTGGCACGGTTTCCGCCAGCCAGGCAGCGTAGCGCGGCAGTGGCTCGGTGACCGACTGCGGCGGCAACCAACGCAAAACGTGTACCTCGCCCATCAACTGCCAGCGCTGGAATACCCGCTCGTCGGCCCCCAGGCCGGGAATCAGGTAAAAAACAGGCGAGTCGCTCACGGGTCGAGCCGCACGTACACGCCTTCGAGGTAAAAGATGTTGTGGGGCTGGGGGTCGTCTTCGCCTTCCTCGTCGGCGGGGTAGGTCACGGACAGTTTCAGGGCCACGCTGGGCAGGGGCACGGGCGGGGTCTCGTCAGAATTAAACTCGAGCAGGGCCGGCCACTCGCTGGCGGCCAAAGCATCGGCTACTTCCTCCTGCAAGGTTTCGGCGCGGTCGGCGGCCAGGCGCAGCAGCGTGTCGAGGGCCTGAAACGGCAGGGCGAGGTGAAAAAAATGCAGCTCGTGGTCGAAATTGGTGGTGGCCCACACGGTCACGTCGTCGGTGTTGTCGAACACGATGGCCACGACGTGCAGCTCTTCCACAAAAAAATCAACGTCGTCGGCAAGGCTGTCGCTCAGGAGTTTCATATGTCAGCGATAAATAGCTCCAGCGTAATCTGGTCGGCCAGCAGCTTGCCCGCGTCGGTCAAAGTAAGCACTTCATTTTGGATGGTGGCCCAGCCCTGGGCCGTGAGCGCGGCCAGGTACGCCGGGTGAGCCGCCGCCAAGTCAAGGCCCAGCGCGTCGCGCAAGTAGGCCAGGTCGCAGCCGCGGGCCGTGCGCAAAGTGGTGAGCAGGTACTCGTTGGCCCGGTCGCGGGCCGTGAGCTGTTCCACCGTGGCGGGTACTTCGCCGCGCTCCAGCACGGCGGCCACGTACTGCGGGTTGTTGGCCACCGTGAACTGGCGGTTGCGGCCGTCGAAGGAGTGCGCGCTGGGGCCCACGCCCAAATAAGGCACGCCGCGCCAGTAGCTGGCGTTGTGGCGCGACTCGCGGCCCGGCCGGCAGAAGTTGCTGATTTCGTACTGGCCGTAGCCGTGGGCCTGCATCTGGGCCAGCAGCAGCTCGAACTGCACGACCACAAACTCGTCGGGCGGGGCGGCAAACGTGCCCTTGCCCTGGCGGCGGCCCAGCAGCGTGTCGGGCTCGATGGTGAGGGCGTAAGCCGACACATGGGGCACGTTCAGCGCAAACGCATTCGCCAAATCAGCTTCCCAAATGTGATGGCCGGGCGCGGGTACACCGTAAATCAGATCAATGGACAAGTTTTCGAAGCCCGCGTCCTGGGCGCGGCGCACGGCCGTGCCCGATTCCTGGGCGGTATGGGCCCGGTTCATCAAACGCAAATGCGGCTCGTAAAAACTTTGCAGGCCGATGCTGAGGCGGTTGACGGCGGTGGCGGCCAGTTCGGTTAGCTTGGAGGCCGTGAGGTCGTCGGGATTGGCTTCGAGGGTAATTTCGGCCCCGGGGGCCACCGCGAAATTCTGGTGGATGGCCCCCAAAATCGCATCTAACTCACTGGCCGTAAGCAGCGACGGAGTGCCGCCGCCAAAGTAGATCGTGTCCAGCACGGGGTCGGGCCCCAGGTAGTTGCGTCGCAACGATATCTCTTGAATTAAGGCTTCCACCAGGCGGCTTTTCAGGGCCAGCGACGTGCTGAAATGGAAGTCGCAGTACGAGCAGGCTTGCTTGCAAAAAGGGATGTGGAGGTAGAGGCCGGGCATGGGCGGCAAAACGGGGGAAGCGGCCGTTTTACATTCGGGAAATTAAACGCCGGCTGGCGCGTTATCGTCCCCGAATGTACGTCCGGTTTTTTCTGCGTTTTGGGTGGGTAGTGGGCGTGGCGCTGCTGCTGGGGTGGGCCCCCGCCCGCGCTCAAACGCCCAACCTCGACCCCGCCGCGCCCAACCTGCCGGGGCTGGCCCCGCCGCCGGTACCGCCGGTTGCCGCGCCTCCGGCCGTCTCGGCGGCCCCCAAGCGCGTGCTGCGCCCGCGGGTGCTGCGGCTCGATGCCGCGCCCGCCGATGGGGCCCTGTTGCGGCGCTACCGGCCCCGGGCCAGCGTGCCCGACTCGCTCAGTGCGTTGCGCGAAATCCGCGACTTGGTGCTGGCGCTGCAAGGCGACTCTTACCTTACCGCCTCGGCCGACGAGATTCGCTGGGGCCCCGACACGGTGCGGGCGCGCATTTTCGTGGGCGAGCCGTTTCGGTGGGCCTACTTGCGCAACGGCAATCTCGGCGACGGCTTGCTCACGCGCGCCGGCTACCGCGAGCGGCTCTACCGCCAAGCCCCGTTCCGGCCCGCCGAGTGGGCCCAGCTGCAAGAGCGGGTGCTGGCGGAAGCCGAAAACCAGGGCTACCCGTTCGCTACCGTGGGCCTCGACTCGGTGCGCTTCGAGGGCCCCAGCATCGCCGGGCGCGTGGTGCTGAAGCGCGGCCGGGCGGTGGTGTTCGACTCGTTGCAAATCGTGGGCACGACCAAGACGCGCAAGCAGTTTCTGACCAAGTATTTGCAGATTTTCCCTGGCCAGCCGTATAGCCAGCAGCGGGTGCAAGCCGCCGCCCAGCTCCTGCGCCAGCTGCCCTACGTAAAGCTGCGGGCCGAGCCGGAGGTGCGCTTCGCCCGGGGCCGGGCGCGGGTGTACTTGCTGCTCGACGACCGGCCCTCGAACCAGTTCGACGCCATCGTGGGCGTGCTGCCCGGCACCGGCGCGGGCCAAAGCCTGCAATTCACGGCCGACGTCACCATCAATCTGCGCAACATCAAGGGTGGAGGCAAACAGGTAGGCTTGCAGTTTCGTAAAGTGGACCCGCTCTCGCAACTGCTCGATATTCAGTACGTTCATCCCAACTTTTTTGGTACGCCGCTGGAGTTGGCCGGCAGCTTCAACCTGTATAAGCAAACCGATGCTTTTCTCACGGTGCGGCCACGCCTGCAAGTCACGTACCCCACGGCGCGGGCTGGGCGGCTCACGTTTTTTGTGGAGCAGCGCAACTCGCGGCTGTTCACCGACAGCGCTGCCTCACGGGTCCTCACGGCCCTGCCCGCCAACATCGATTCGCAGTATACCTCTTACGGCCTCAGCTACGCCTGGAACACGCTCGACGACCTGTATTTCCCGCACCGCGGCTACCTGCTAACCGGCCAAGCCGCCGTGGGCACCAAAACCATCACCCGTAACCCCGACCTGAAACCCGAATTGTACGACACGCTGGCGCTGCGTTCAACGCAGGTGGCCCTAGCGCTGCGGGCCGAGCGCTACACGCCCGTGGGCCGGGCGGGGGTGCTGCTACTGCGCCTGCGGGGCGAAAGCTTGGCTAACCAGCGTCTGTTTCAGAACGAAATGTTTCGGCTGGGGGGCCTGAGCTCGCTCCGCGGCTTCAATGAGAACCAGTTTTATGCCAGTAGCTACGCCGTGGCTACGGCCGAGTACCGGCAGTTCATCGGGCCTGAGTCGTACGTGCTGGTATTTGTCGACCAGGCGTATTTCGGTCACGCCTTGGTGGGCGACCGTTACCACGACCAGCCCACGGGCCTGGGCGCGGGCATCAGCTTCCGCACTGCGGCTGGATTGTTCGAGTTTGTGTATTCGGTGGGGCATTCGACCCAGGCCAACCAGAGCTTCTCGCTGAGCAATTCCAAGATTCACTTCGGCATCACCAACCGTTTTTAAGCCAGTTGACTGCCAATAGAAGAATCGCAGCAATTTATTCGGCCAGAATGACCGAATAGCACTATTATCAAGAATAATACCCGGCCAATCTGGCTAATGTAAGGCCCCGGCGGCTGCGCCGTGGAAGTGGTATATGCTTTGATATAGTGGGGTGCAGCCGACCCTGTAACCGGCTCTCCGCTATGAAACTTATCAGCTCGAAAACCATCCGTGACTTTGCTCCTCAGCTTGACCTGCTCAACACCATCGGTGGGGGCGTGGCTCAGCCCCAGGTGCGCCTCGACAAGCGCGAGAAAGGCGTGATCCTGCGCGTGGCCCTGCCCTCGGCATCGCCCGAAACTTTCCACGTAGCCTTGCACAACCAGCGCCTGACCGTGTACGGGGCCTACCGCCACCAGCCCGACGACGAGTTGTCGGCCCCGCTCTTTGTGCGCATGCTCGACCTGCCCGCCAACCTCGACGTGGCCCGCATCGACGCCGTGCAGGAGGGCCCCGAGCTGCGCGTGCGCATCCCCTATAAACGCCTCAACGACGAGCCCCGCGAGTTAGACATCCGCCGCGGCGAATAGGCTCCTTCTTCATACCGCCGGGACCGACCGGCACCGCCGTCCGTTGATAGGGCCGGGACCGACCGGCCACCTTTTTTCATATTCGACTGCTTTCCCACCGCCCGCCAGCGGTGGTTTTTTTTGCCTTAAAACAGCGGAATCAGCAACATGAAGCTCATCAGCAGCGCCGCGTAGAACCAGCCCAGCACCTGCTTGCGATAGCGGCGCGGCAGCCAGCCGCTCACCACCAGCAGGGCGGCGATGGCCAGGGCCAGGTGCAGCACCACGAAGGCCATCGTTTTCACCCAATTGCTCACGATGGTGTTGTCGGCCTGCCGCTGGTTGCTTTCGCCCAGGCCCGACACCACCCAGCGCAGGCCGAAGTAGGCCACGGTTTCGAAGGCCGCAAAGCCAAGCAGGCCGACCAGCCGCTCGGCCGCGGGCGTTTTTTGGGGCACGTCGGCCATAACAATTTTTTGGGTGAAGAAAACCGGCCCGAAAATTACGGGCGGGGCCGGCCCAGCACCTCGGACGTCCGGGCCCGCACATACAAGTCCTCTACCTTGGCCCGGGCCCAGGGCGTGCGGCGCAGGAAATTCAGGCTCGACTTGATGCTGGGATTGATGGCAAAGCAGTTGATTCGCAGGCGCTCATCGAGCCCCGGCCAGCCGTAGGCGGCCAGCAAATAATCGAGGATGACGGCCAGCGTAACGCCGTGCAGCTCGCGGATGAGGTGGCCCGATTCGTCGCGGGCGTCGGTAGGAAGGGGCACAGCAGCAAAGTAGAAAGAGGACGTAAGGTGAGACAAAGTTGGCACAAAGTGGGTTGCCGGGGCACGCATCTCGCCTGGTCCGGCGTTATTTTTGGGTAAGCTCGCCGTTCATGCCCCGCCTCCGCTCCGTTCCTGCTACGTCCGTTGTGCCCCCGCGCCCACCCGGGCGGGCGGTGGCGCGCTGGCTGGCGGTGGCCGCGCTGGCGGGCTTGCTGGGGGCCGGTGTATTTTACGCCCGCCACGCCGTGCAGCTCAACCGCTACGCCCGCCGGGCCTGGGCCACGCTCACGCGCGGGGGCCTCACGGGGCGCGAGCGGACGCCGCTGCTGGCCGGCTTTTCGGTGCACGGCATCGACGTATCGGCCTACCAGGGCCGCATCGACTGGCCCGAGGTATCGCGCCACGCGGTGCGCTTTGCCTTCATCAAGGCCAGCGAAGGGGTAAATTTTCAGGACCCGCGCTTTGCTCGCAACTGGCGCGAAGCGCGGGCGGCGGGCATTTGCCGGGGGGCCTACCATTACTTCCTGCCCAACCGCAGCGGGGCCGAGCAGGCCCGTCTGTTCATCCAAACCGTGCCGCTGGCCCCCGGCGACCTGCCCCCGGTGCTCGACGTGGAGACCGCCCAATTCCACGACGTGGCCGTGATGCGCCGCGAGGTGGCCGCTTGGCTGCGGCTGGTAGAAGCCCACTACGGCGTGAAACCCATCCTGTACTCTAACCACGGCTTCTACCGCCGCCACTTGGCCGGGCACTTCGACGGCTACCCCCTCTGGCTGGCCCACTACGAGGTAGAACGCCCCGCACTGCCGGCCAGCAAGTGGATCATCTGGCAGCACTCCGACGAAGCCTACGTGCCCGGCATCCGCGGCACCGTTGATTTCAACGTGTTTCAGGGCAGCTACGCGGCCCTGCTGGCCCTGCGGGTACCCGCGGTCGTAGGGCCCCCGCCCGCCCGTCGCTGAGCCAGCCGCCCACCAAAAAGCCGCCCGGCTGCGCTTCAACCGAAGCGGTGGCCGGGCGGCTTTTCAACGACGCCCTTGTGGGCGGCAAAACTACATTTTGGGAGCAGCGGGGGCCGTGGCGGGCGCAGCAGCCGGGGCGGCAGCGGGCGTAGTGCCCTCAGTGGCCGTTTTGGATTTCATTTTGCCTTTGCTCATCTTGTCTTTCTTCATCGTCTTGGCTTCTTTCTTCGCCATCTTGTCGTCGCCTTGGGCCGAAGCACTGAAGAACGAAGCAGTAAGGGCAAGAGCAGCAACAAGTTTGAGGGTGGTCTTCATGGTTTGCAAAAAAAAAGGTGCGGTAAAAAAGATGAAAATGTCCCGAAAGGTGAGCGGAATACCTGAACAAAAGATGAAGAATATGCTGAATAGCCAAATCCTGTACGGTTGTGGTTGGGCGCGCCGGGCGGCCCTCGCCGGGACCTTGGCCGTAGCGGGGCTGCTGGCTGGCGGCTGTGGCAGCAGCCGGCCGGGCTTCACACAGTCAGGCCAAGGCTCGTACTACGCCGACAAGTTCAACGGGCGGCCCACGGCCAGCGGGGCCCGCTACTGGCCCGGCAAAATGACGGCCGCCCACAATACGCTGCCTTTCGGCACCCGCATCCGCGTCACGAACGTGCGCAACGGCCGCTCGGTGAAGGTGACCGTGAACGACCGGGGCCCCCACGTGGCCGGGCGCATCGTGGACGTGTCGGGCAAGGCTGCCCGCCGCCTCGGCCTAGTGCGGGCCGGCGTGGTGCCCGTGCGCCTCGAAGTCATCGGGGCGGCCCCGAAGGCAGCGGGCCGCTAGCTATTTTTGCCCCATGAATATCCGCAAGAAAGTTGCCTGGACCTGCCCGCCCGGCTTGGGCCGCTTCGCCGCCCTCGACCACTGGGTGCGCGCTGCCGAAGCCCAGGGCTGGTCGGAAGACGAAGTCCAGCAGGTGCTCGACGAAGTAGTGGAGGCCGACGACGACGCGGCTGGCCTCGCGGTGCTGGTCTGGTATTCGGCCCGGGGCTGAGGCCCCCAAAGCGCACGGGGCCGCTCGGCCTGCTGCCGAACGGCCCCGTGGGCAAGCTGATGGCTAGGGGTTAACCCTTGGCTTTGTCTTTTTCGCGCTTGGCCTTGGCTTTTTCGGCGGCTTCGTCGCGTTTCGCTTTTTCTTTCTCCTTCGCGATGCGGTCTTTCTCCATCTTCGCACGCTTGCCGGGGTACTTAATGTCGTACTGCTGAATTTTCAGCAGGCTGTCTTGCTCGGCCATGACCCTGTGGGTCGTGACGCGGCCCGTGAGCGAGGCCACGTCGCCTTCAGCCATCTGAGTGGTGGTGCCGTTGGGCGACGTAACCAAGCCGGTGGGGCTGACGGTGTAACCGCTCAACAGCTTTTTGTCGGCGGTGAGCGGATTGGCCAAGCCCTGCTCGGTGAGCACCACGCGGCCGTTCACCATCGCCAGGCCGTCTTTTACCCCCGCGCCGGGATTGGCTGCCACGCGCGCGCGGGCCGGCACGACGGCGCGGCGCGGCGGCAGCTTGGTCTGGGCCTGGGCCCCCACCGCGCCCAGCAGCAATGCTCCTAAAATCACAAAACGAAACGAAGGGCTCATAGTGGTTAATTTGAAAATTAATTGAATTTAAACAAGTCCGATTTGCGTAAGAATAACGCGATTTATACGAATATATTAAGCGCTGCCCAAACGTACAAAACAGCCTTGCAAAACAGAGGCCAACCGCTTGTTTCAGGGGTTTAAAAACGCGGGCTGGCTTCCTTACGTTCAACAGTTAGCGGGCATTCCAATAACTCAATAATCTTGTCTGATTCCAGCTATGGCTACTGCAACCACCACCGACGACTTGTATCACGCCTTCCGCCAGGAGGTAAACATGACGGCTTCCGAGCTGGAGAAATGGCTGAAGACTGACGAGTCGAAAAGCGTGGGCCAGGCTAGCGGCGACGGCGAGAGCATCGGCCACCACTCGGGCGAACGGATTGTAGAGATTTTGCACAAAAAAAAGGCCGACCTCAGTGCCGATGATGAAACTCATATGCACAAAGTGCATTCCTACATTGCGCGCCACTCGGCCCAGCGCCCGGCCGGCGACGTGGCCCACACCCCTTGGCGCTACTCGCTGATGAACTGGGGCCATGACCCGCTCAAAAAGTAAATGGGTGGACGAGTGAATGAGCGACTAGTAGAAAAAGCTATTGCGCATTCACCCGTGCACTCATTCATCCATTCACGCATCGACAATGGAATACAAGGATTATTACAAAACGCTGGGCGTGGAAAAAACCGCCACCACCGAGCAAATCAAGAAAGCGTACCGCAAGCAGGCCCGGCAGCACCACCCCGACGTGAACCCCAACGACCCGGCCGCTGAACAAAAATTCAAGGAAGCCAACGAGGCCAACGAGGTGCTGAGCGACCCCGAGAAACGCAAGAAATACGAC
This sequence comes from uncultured Hymenobacter sp., assembly GCA_964242665.1. Lineage (GTDB taxonomy): Bacteria > Bacteroidota > Bacteroidia > Cytophagales > Hymenobacteraceae > Hymenobacter. The sequence continues at coordinate 132,700 of CAXTBA010000004.1, read as the reverse complement.
CAGCTCGGGGCCGACTGGCAGCGCTACGAACAGCAGGGAGCCAGCCGGGGCCCGGCCGGCGGGCGCGGCGGCTCCGGTGGCGGGGGCGGCGGTTTTGATTGGAGCCAGTACACCCAGGGCGGCGGGGGCCCCAGCCCGTTTGGCGACGAAAGCGGCGATTTTTCGGACTTCTTCGGCTCCATCTTCGGCAACGCGGGCGGTGGAGGCGCGGGGCGCAGCACCCGCCCCGGCGCGGGCCAAGACTACCAGGCCGAACTGGAGCTGAGCCTCGAAGAAGCGTACGAAGGCGGACCGCGCACCATCACGGTGAACGGCAAGAACCTGCGCCTGACCGTGAAGCCGGGCGTGGCCGATGGCCAGACCATCCGGCTGCGCGGCCAGGGCGGCCCCGGCCGCAACGGCGGCCCCGATGGGGCCCTGCTCATCACCTTCCGCCTCGCGCCCGACCCGCGCTACGCCCGTACAGGCAACGACCTCACCCAGGACGTGCCCGTGGACCTGTATACGGCCCTGCTCGGCGGCGAGCAAACCGTGGCCACGCTGGGCAGCCCGGTCAAAATCAAAATCAAGCCCGAAACGCAAACCGGCACCCGCCTGCGCCTGCGCGGCAAAGGCTTCCCGGTGTACGACCAGCCGGGGCAGTTCGGCGACCTCTACCTGCGCCTGACCGTGGCCCTGCCCCAGCACCTCACCGACGAGGAAAAGGAGCTGTTTCAGGAGTTGGCCGCGCTGCGCAAAGCTCCGGCCGCATAGCATTTACTTCTTCTGAATCAGGTTTTTTCTTTCCGACTACGCTTATGTTCGTGCTCACTTTCCAGGAATGCTCCGTCCGCTACGGCTTGAACGCCGAAGAATTGCGTAGTTTTTTAGCGTTTGGGCTGTTGCGCCCGGCCCCTGCGCCCGATGCCGTGGAGGTCGACGACGAGCCCGACGAGCTACTGCCCCGCTTGGCCCGCCTGCACCACGGCCTGGGCGTGCCCCCCGAGGCCCTCGACCTCGTGCTGGCCATGCGCCAGCGCCTGCTGGGCCTGCAAGCCGCGCTGGCCCGCGAAACCGCCAAAGCCCGCCAGCTCGAACAGTTCCTGCATGGCCGGGGCCCCCTGCTGGAACAGTGATTATTTAGTGTAATTAACACGCAGTGGGGAGCCATCTTGTTTTTACACAGGCAGTTGACTTAAAGTTCGAGTGCGTGTTAATTGATAAATGTTAAATGTTGAATGAAAGAGCCAGGGCGGCCCCCGTGAGCGTGGCCCCCAGCTTAGCCCAGTTGAGCCGGTGTTCGGGGCTGGTTTCGAAGAGGATGGTGGTGGAGACGTGCAGGAAATTGCCGGCCACCAAGCCGAGCAGGGCGGCGTAGGCCCCCGGGCTCAGCAGCTCATGCAGCACCAGGTAGTTGCTGCTGAGGATGCCCAGGGGGCCGGCCAGGGCAAATGCCAGCAGCGACGGCCACACCCGCCGCGCCGCGCCGGGCCGCTGGTGCAGCAGCGTGGCCAGCGCAAACGCCGCCGGAATGTGGTGCAAGGCCACCCCGCCCACGATGGCGTAGTACGGCGGCCCCACCGCCCCGGCCGCCGACGGCACCAAAATGCTACCCTCTAGAAACGAGTGCACCACCAGCGCCGCCAGCAACAGCAGCGGCACGCGCCCAACGTGGGCACCGGCGGCGTGCACGTGGCCGTGCTCCACGCCCTGCGAAAACACTTCCAGCAGCACCTGCCCAAAAAAGCCCGCCAGCACCCAGTAGCCCACCCGGGGGCCCTGGCCCGGTGCCAGCTGCCACGCTTCGGGCAGCAGGTGCGTGATGGTGAGCGTGAAAAGGTACGCCCCGCTGAAGGCCAGCAGGGGCTTCAGCCACGCCTGGCCCAGGGCAGCGGGCACCCGGCCGGCGACCCAGCCCGCGCCCAGCACCGTGCTCAGCAATACGAGAATAGCAATCCACATCCGCAAAAACGCAAAAGACCGGCCGCCCCAGGGCCGGCCGCACAAAAGCGGCAGCCTGCCCCGCGCCGGTCGGCGGAGCAGGCTGCCGCTGCAAAATTATTGGCCCGGCCCAGGTGGCTTAGCGCTGTTTTTGGCCTTTGGCCGTGCCGGTGGGAGCGGAGCCATCGGCGGGGCTGGCGTCGTTCATTTTCTCCTCACCCTTCAGACTGGCGGCGTCGGCCGACGTGGTGGCGTTCTTATCGGGCATGGCCCGCTCGTCGAGCTTCACCCCCGAGTTGACGGGCCGTGAAATGGCCCCGCCCTTGGCCTGGTTGGGCATGTCGGCTGAATCGGTGCGGAACAACTCATCGGACCGGGTGCCGGGTGCAACCAGGTCCACCGATACTTTTTCGTCGGGGCGCCAGTCAGAGGGCTCGGTGCTGCAAGCGTTGAAGGCGAGGGCGGCCGCCAGGGCCAGCAGGCGGGGAGTGCGAAGTTTCATGAAAAATAAGTAAGCAGTAGCAATCAGAAAACGGTACGTAAAGCCGGCCGGCGCGGTCGCGCAGGCCGCGTTCTTTGGTGTAATAAGGCCGTTTAGGGCCCTACGCCAACAGGCTTTTGCGGCGCAACAGTGCTTCAAACAGCTTGCGGTCGTTGTCGGAGTTGAACACGCGCAGGGGCAAATGTAAAAACACGGGCACGTCGAAGGTGCGGGCAATCCACAAGCGCCAGCCGGCCGTGCCTTCGGGCGGCGCGCCGGGCTTGAGGTAAAGCAAGTAAGCGTCGTCGTCGCGGCGCACCTTGGCTATCATGTCCCAGGTGAGCTGCATGGCTTTTTCTTTGCTCACGCGCAGCAGCAGCTGTTTCTGGTCCATCTCGAAGCTCATGCGCTCGAACAGCGGCTTGCTCTGCTCCAGCTGCGTCACGCCCGTGACCTGGGCCGAGCGCAGCAGCACGAACAGCAGCGTGAGCACGAAGCTCAGCGCCAGCCACCACCACGAATGCCAGACAATAGCCGGCAGCAGGCCAATGGCGAACGGCACGAGGGCGTACACCCAGTCTTTGCGCCACACCTCGGCCATCGCCAGCTTGGTGTAGGCGTTGGTGTCGAACTGCGTTTTCTTGGTGACGATGGCCAGCGGCGACGGCTGTTGCTGTTGGCGGAAGCCGCCGCCCCCGCCGCGTTGGTTGGGTTGGTTCATAACTTAATTATTGAATTGTTGGGGGTTAAATTGTTGAATTGTTCACTAGTTGAGATTATCAGGCAAAAAGGCAGTTCATTGTAAACAACAATTTAACCCTCAACAATTCAACGATTTAACCTCCAACAATTAATCTTCAAAATGCTTTCAAGCTCAGGTCCAAAATACCAGCCGAGTGGGTGAGGGCCCCCATCGAAATGTAGTCGACGCCCGTGGCGGCCACCTCGGCCAGGGTTTGCTCGGTGATGCCGCCGCTGGCTTCGGTTTCGAAGCGGCCGGCCACGAAGGCCACGGCTTCGCGCATTTGCGCGGGGGCCATGTTGTCGAGCATCAGGCGCTGGAAGCCGCCGGCCGCCACGGCTTGCTGCACCTCGGCCAGGGTGCGGGTTTCGATGACGATGGGCAGCTGGCGGCCGGTGCGGGCCAGGTAGGCGTGCGTGGCGGCCAGGGCCGGGGCCACGCCGCCGGCGTAGTCCACGTGGTTGTCCTTCAGCATTACCATGTCGAACAGCCCGTAGCGGTGGTTCACGCCGCCGCCAATCAGCACGGCCCATTTCTCGCAGAGGCGAAAGTTGGGCGTGGTTTTGCGGGTATCGAGCAGCCGGGCGCGGGTGCCGGCCAGCAGCGCGGTGAGGCGGGCCGTGTAAGTGGCGATGCCGCTCATGCGCTGCATGCAGTTGAGCACCAAGCGCTCGGCGGTGAGGATACTACGGGCCGGTCCTTCTACCACAAAGGCCACGTCGCCGGGCCGCACGCGGGTGCCGTCGGCCAGGGCCTCGCGCACGTGCAGGCCAGCATCGACGGCGGCAAAGATGCGCGGGGCCAGGGCCACGCCGGCCAGCACGCCAGCACCCTTCACCAGCAGGCGGGCGCGGTTGCGGGCCTCGGCCGGAATGGCGGCCAGCGCCGAATGGTCGCCGTCCCCCACGTCTTCGGCCAGGGCCGTGCGGATGAAGGTGGCGAGGGCCTCGTCGGTTAAATAAGCGGGGAGCGGTTGCACCTGGCAAAGGTACGGCGGGCCGCCCTTGCTACGGAAGCGCCACCGGCGGCCATAACAAAGCCCCGCCGCCTGGCGAGCAGGCAGCGGGGCTTCATATCAGGATAATATAAGGAGCGTTATTCTTTGGTAAAATCCAGGTTGTCAATTACTGGGGCCCCGTGCGAAGGCTTTAGCTTAACATATACCCGGTAAGTGCCAACGCTGCTCGTGTAGCGGCCCACCGCGTACTGAATGCCTTCGTTGCTGGCTCCCTGGTGAATAAAATCGAAGCCGGTGGGCGCATTTTTAGAGAAAAAATCTTTCAGCACCAACTCGGCCTGGGTGGCATTAAAGTTTTGTTTGTCACCGTCAAAGCTGATTTCGATGGCTGGGGCCAGGTACTGGGCCAAATCGTGCGCGGAACCGCCGCGCAGGGCGCTCCGCACGGGCCCCAGGTCGGCCTGGGCTTGGGCCGTAAAGGCCAGCAGCACCAGCAGCCAAGCGGCGGCCAACGTCCGCAGTATAGTGAATCTCATGATAAAAAGTAAAAATGCGTCATCGTTTAGCGGCGTAATAGCGAAAACAGTGCCAGTCAGCCAACGGCCCCGAACCGGGGCGGGCATGCGTGCACCGAGCCGTAAGAGTTTGGGCAGGCGTAGGCAAAACTACGCTCCGAATTCGGGCCGCACTTCCTTTTGGCGGCCAACCCTTGCCCCGCCTCCCCGTATCTTTGCAGCATGAACAAACAGGTATTATTGGTGATTTTGGACGGGTGGGGCCTTACGCAAAACACGGCCGATTCGGCCGTTGACCAAGCCAATGCCCCCTTCTACCACGAAGTGCTGCAACGCTATCCGCACAGCACGCTCCAGGCCTCGGGTGAAGCCGTGGGCCTACCCGAAGGCCAAATGGGTAACTCGGAAGTGGGCCACATGAACATCGGGGCCGGCCGCGTCATCGACCAGGAATTAGTGCGCATCGGCAAGGCCGTCCGCGAGCGGAAGCTGGGCCAGATGCCGGCCTTGGTGAAAGCATTCGAGTACGCTCGCACCAATAATAAGCCGCTACACCTCATCGGATTGCTATCCGACGGCGGCGTGCATTCGCACATCGACCACGTGAAGGCCCTCTGCACCATCGCCTACGAAGCGGGCGTGCCGCGGGTGTTCGTGCACGCTTTCACCGACGGGCGCGACACCGACCCCAAAAGCAGCGTGCGCTACATCAACGATCTAGAGCAGCACGTGGAGCGGACCGGCGCCAAAATTGCCTCCGTGGTGGGCCGCTACTACGCCATGGACCGCGACCAGCGCTGGGAACGGGTGAAAATAGCCTACGACTTATTGGTGAACGGTGTGGGTACGCCTTCGCATAATCTGATTCAAACCATTCAGGAACAGTATAAAGAGGGCGTCACCGACGAGTTTTTAAAACCAATTGTAAAGATTGGGGCCGACGACCAGCCATTGGCCACCATTCAGGAGGGCGACGTGGTGCTGAGCTTCAACTTTCGCACCGACCGGGGCCGTGAGATTACGGAGGTGTTGACCCAGCAGGACTACCACGCCTTCCAAATGCAGCGCCTGAACCTGCATTACCTGACGATGACGAACTACGACGACAGCTTCGTGGGCGTGACGCCGGTCTTTGAGAAAGACAACCTAAACCACACCCTGGGCGAAGTGTTGGCTGCGCACGGCAAAACCCAGATTCGCATCGCCGAAACCGAGAAGTACCCGCACGTGACGTTCTTTTTCTCGGGCGGGCGCGAGGTGGAGTTTGCGGGCGAAAGGCGCATCATGCGGGCCTCGCCCAAGGTGGCGACCTACGACCTCCAACCCGAGATGAGCGCCGCCGACCTGCGCGACGCGCTGGTGCCGGAGCTGCGAGCCAACGCGGCCGATTTTGTGGTGCTAAACTTCGCCAACCCCGACATGGTGGGCCACACCGGCGTGTTTGAAGCCGTAGTGAAAGCCGTGGAAACGGCCGACGCTTGCGCCCGCGCCGTGGTGGAGGCCGCCCGCGCCGCCGGCTACGCCAGCATCATCATCGCCGACCACGGCAACGCCGAGTTCATGCGCAACGCCGACGGCTCGCCTAACACGGCGCACACCACTAACTTGGTGCCTTGCATTTTGGTGGACGACGACTACCGCGGCACCCTCGCCGATGGCAAGCTGGCCGACCTCGCGCCCACCATCTTGGCCCTGATGGGCGTGCCCCAGCCCGTCGAAATGACCGGTCAGAGCCTGCTGCGCCCCGCGAATGCGTAGCGGCCGCCGTGCCTGGGCCTGGGGATTGCTGCTGCTGGCCGGCTGCGGCGGCCCCAACGCCGGGGGCCCCCGGGCAGCCGTCCGACTGCTGTACTTCGACGTGAAAGGCCTGCTAAACCAGCAAATTAAGCAGCTCGACCAAGCCCACGCCGCCACCCTTAAGCGCGTGAGTGTGCGCGGCGGGGCCCCCGAAACCGTGCGCGTGCCCGGCGTGAAGTGGGCCGATGAGCTGCAATTGTTTTTTCAGGCCGACATCAACAAAGCGGCCCTGCGCGGGGCCTACGCCATCGATTCGGCCCGGCTGCCCGACGGGCGGCTGCGGCGCACGTACACGCGCCTGCCCGGCCGCACCATTGCCCCGGTGGCCCGCCTGGATGTGCTCATCGCCGGCACCGCGCCCGAAGAAATTACGGCCGAAGTAGAACAGCAAAACGCGCTGTTTTCGGCCCGAAAGCACTTGCGGCTCGATCTGCGCCAGGGCCGCCTGGCCAGCTACGCCGTGCAAGGCACCCAAAAGCTGGTACTGTTCGACACGCTGCGTTACGCGGCAGCGGGGCAGGTACAGTAACCCGCTTATTTGTGCTCGTAGGCCCCCACGGTGGGAGCCGTTTTGCTGCGCGGCAGGTTGCGCAGGTCGCGGTCCGGTGCGGCCCCAAAAGGCGGGCGTTTGATGGCCGGCGATACATCTTGCAGGCTAAAGTCGTAGCGGCTGCCGGCGTTGGCCGGCGAGCGCACGAACAGCGGGTCAGCCACCGAGTTATCCAACGATACATCGACCAGCCCAAACTTGCCGGGGGCGGCCAGGGCCGTGCCCGCGTAGTCCGTGGTGCGGAGCAACGAGTTGTGGACGATGATGTTGGCGCGGTAAGCGTCGTTGTCGTCAAACAGCAATTCGTCGCTGTTCGAGCCCCACACGATGCTATTGCGAACGGTGACCTGCGGCGCGGACAAAGCCTTTACATCGGGAATCAGCGATTTATCGGTGAACGTCAGCGAGGCCGATTTGCGCGGGCTTGTCGTGCCGGGGTAATTGGCGACGGTGCAGAAGTTGAAATCGTAAACGCCACCCGAGCCCAGCACGGCGTACTCCACGCAGTTGGCAAACAAGCAGTTGGTCGCCTTTACGTCGCCTGAAATGCTGATGATGCCGCCCCCGGTGTCCAGCGGCAGCACCGCGCTGGCGAACGACACACTTGCCCCGGAAATGTTCTTAATCACCGTATTGTCCACGGTTACGTCGGGGTGGGGCCCCGTGGGCGCATCGTTGTACAGCAGCAAACCGAACGAGGCATTCTTGATTTCCGCGTAGCGAATTTGGTTGTCGTGGCTGCTGGCCGTGAACACGATGCCGCCCCACTGCCCCGGAACATCGGCGTAGAACGGTTCGAGCCGGTCGCCGCCGAAGCGCACGATGTTGGCGTTGGTATCCTTCACCGTATCGGTGGGCGCGAAGGCGTTGGGTTCGGTTAAGTCGTTCACCAGCAGCGTGCCCTGCACTTGCAACTGGGCCCCGGCGTGCGCGTAGATGCGGGCCCCCCGGGGGATGCGCAGCGTGATACCCGGGGCCACCGCCACGCCGCTGAGGATGACGTGCGGCTTGTCGGTTTTCCAAGTGGTGTTTTGGGTGATGACGCCGTGCTCAAAGTAGGCGTTTTGGCCGTACGCTACCAGCTTCACGCTCTGGGCGTTGCCATTGGTGAGGAAATTGATTTGGTCGGCCACCACAAATTGCTTGGCTACGGTGGCCGTGCCGTTGTCGCCCACCGTGGCCCGCACCAGAATGAGTAAGCTGTCATTGCCCCGCACGGTCACGCCGCTGGCCCCGGGCCCTGCATCGCCGCTGACAACGAGTGAGTAAGGGCTCATGCCGGGCTCGCCCAGGCTGATGTCGGTTTTTACGGCCCCGCGGTTGCGATTGTACACCCACAGCCGCTTCGTGACCGTGCGCACCGTGGTAAATACCGTGTCGAACAGCACCGTGTCCTGCACAAAGTCCAGGCTGCCCGAGGTTTGCACCAAGTCTTCCTTGGGCTCGCAGCCCGGCAGCAGCGCCGACAGGCAGCCGAGCAAAATGAAGGCGAGGAGAAAGTGGCGCATGAAATCCTATTTCAAATTAATAAAAACGTCACGCTGAACGCAGCGAAGCATCTCTCCCGCGCAAGTATTGATTACTGCTGTGGGAGAGATGCTTCGCTGCGTTCAGCGTGACGGCCCAGGGGTTATATAACACCAATCAAGAACGGGCCGGGGGCCTCATTATTTCCCTACGACACGCCCACTTTCAAGCGCTCGGCGCTTTCGGCGATGCGCAGGTTCTCCACGAAGTCGTCCACGTTGCCGTCCATCACGCTGGGCAGGTTGTGCACGGTGTAGCTGATGCGGTGGTCGGTTACGCGGCCCTGGGGATAGTTGTAGGTGCGCACCTTGTCGCTGCGGTCGCCGCTGCCGATCATGCTCTTGCGGATGGCTCCTTCGGCTTCGTTTTTCTTGGCCAGCTCAATTTCGAAAATGCGCGAGCGCAGCACGGCCAGGGCCTTGTCGAAGTTCTTGAGCTGCGACTTCTGGTCCTGGCACTGGGCCACGAGGCCGGTGGGGATGTGCGTGAGACGTACGGCCGAGTAGGTCGTGTTCACCGACTGGCCGCCGGGGCCGCTCGACATGAACAGGTCCTTGCGGATGTCGTTCATGTCCAGGTCGATGTCGAACTCTTCGGCTTCGGGCATCACCACCACCGACGCCACGCTGGTGTGGATGCGGCCCTGGGTTTCGGTGGCCGGCACGCGCTGCACGCGGTGCACGCCGCTCTCAAACTTGAGCTTGCCGTACACGTCCTCGCCCTTCACGGCCAGGATAATTTCCTTGTAGCCGCCGGCGGTGCCCTCCATGGCGTCCACCAATTCCATTTTCCAGCCTTGTTTTTCGGCGAAGCGCAGGTACATACGCTGCAAGTCGCCGGCAAACAGGGCGGCCTCGTCGCCGCCGGCCCCGGCCCGGATCTCCATGATGACGTCCTTCGAGTCGTTGGGGTCGCGGGGCAACAACAGGTCCTTGATGGCCCCTTCCAGGCGCTCCTGCTCGGGCACCAATTCGTCGAGTTCGGCCTTGGCCATTTCGCGGAAGTCTTCGTCTTTCTCGGTTGAAACCACCTGGCGGGCGTTTTCGATGTTGCTGAGCACGCGCTGGTAGTTGCGGTATTCGACCACGATTTTACCCAAGTCCTTGTATTCTTTGTTTAACGACTTGTAGCGCTTCAGGTCCGACATTACATCGGGCTGCATCAGCTCGGTGCTCACGTCTTCGTACCGCAGGCGAATAGCTTCTAATTTGTCCAGCATTTTGGTGGTCGAAAAAAATAGTCTGTAGGTTTGCAAAGATACTGGATTCAAACACCGCCGTTTGGGTCGGGCGTTCCTTTTTCCGCGGCGCGGCGGGGGCCCGGCCGGCGCGGCGGGGAGGGTCCGGTGTCGGCTGCCCTGCTCCTTGCCGGCCCATCCGCCCGGCTTCTCCACTCGGCCCCATCCCCAACCGACACCTTAAATGCAAGTGCTCAAATTCGGCGGCACGTCAGTTGCCTCCGCGGAAAACATCGAGAAATCCTGCGCCATCGCGCTCCAAGCCCTCGCCCAGGGCCCCGTGGTGATGGTGGTATCGGCCCTGGGCGGCACCACCGACGCCCTCATCGGGGTGGGCCGTGCGGCGGCCACCGGCGACTACCGCTACCGCGAGGCGCTGGCCCAGCTGCAACAGCGGCACCTGGCCGCCGCCCAGGCCCTATTGCCACCGGCCGGCCAGCCCGACCTTGCCGCCCTGCTCATCCAGGGCTTTTCGGAGTTGGCCCAGCTCTGCGACGGCGTGTTTGCGCTGGGCGAGTTGTCGGCCCGTACCCTCGACCGGCTCATGAGCTACGGTGAACTGTTCTCGTCGCAGCTGGTGCAGGAAGTTATCGGGGGCCGCACCGCCGCTGTGTGGGCCGACGCCCGGCGGCTCATCCGCACCAACGCACGCTTCGGCAACGCCGGGGTAGACCTGGCCGCCACCCGGCAGCAAGTGCAGGACTTTAAAGCGCGCCACACCAACGAGCTGTGGGTCGTGCCGGGCTTCATCGGGGCCGACGGCCAGGGCAACACCACCACCCTGGGCCGGGGCGGCTCCGATTACACCGCTGCTTTGCTGGCCGCTGCGCTGGATGCCGACAAGCTCGAAATCTGGACCGACGTGAGCGGCATGATGACCGCCGACCCGCGCCTCGTGCCGCGGGCCCGGCCCATCCCCGGCATTTCGTACCAGGAAGCCATGGAGCTGTCGCACTTCGGGGCCAAGGTACTGTACGCGCCTACCATCCAGCCGGTGATGGAGCGCGGCATTCCGCTGTGGATTAAAAACACCTTCGCCCCGGCCGATTACGGCACCCTGGTGGAAGTGGCCCCGCCGCGCGGCCCGGAAGTAGTGCGTGGCTTGTCCAGCATCGGGAACCTGACCTTGCTCAACCTGGAAGGCAGCGGCATGGTGGGCATCCCCGGCTTTTCCAAACGGCTGTTTGAGGCCCTGGCCCGCGAGCGCATCAACGTGGTGCTCATCACCCAAAGCTCGTCGGAATACTCGATTTGCGTGGGCGTGGCCGCCGCCGACGTACCCGTGGCCCAGGCCGCCGTGGACGGCGAGTTTGCCACCGAAATCGGTGCGGGGTGCATTGCACCGCTGCGGCCCGAGCCGGGCCTGGCCATCGTGGCACTGGTGGGCGAGAGCATGAAAAACCACCCCGGCATCAGCGGACGCATGTTTGGGGCCCTGGGGCAGAACGGGGTGAACATCCGGGCCATTGCCCAGGGCTCGTCGGAGCGCAACATTTCCACCGTCATCCGGGCCGAGGACGTGCCCAAGGCCATCAACGTGCTGCACGAGGCTTTTTTTGAGCCCGCCTACAAGCAGGTGAACCTGTACGTGCTGGGGCCCGGCAACGTGGGCAGCAAGCTGCTCGACCAGTTGGCCCGCCAGCAAGCCTACCTGCAAAGCCACCTCGGCTTGCAGGTGCGCGTGGTGGCCGTGGCCAACCGCCGCCACTGCGCCGTGAACGAAGACGGCCTGGACCTGGCCGCCTGGTCCGCCGCCCTGGCTGCGGCAGGGCCCTGCACGCTCGACGAGTTTGCCCAACTCATCCTGCGGCGCAACCTGCGCAACTCCATCTTCGTGGACGTGACGGCCAACCCCGACGCGGCCGACCACTATGCCGCGCTGCTCGAAAAAAGCGTGGCCGTGGTGGCGTGTAATAAGGTGGCCGCTTCGTCGGCCTACGCCAACTACGCCCGCCTCAAGGGCCTGGCGCAGGACTTCAACACCCGGTTTCTGTTCGAAACCAACGTGGGCGCGGGCCTGCCCATCCTCGGCACGCTGGCCGACCTCACGCGCAGCGGCGACGTGGTGCGCCGCATGGAAGCCGTGCTCTCGGGCACGCTCAACTTCGTATTCAATAACTACGACGGCTCGCGGCCCTTTGCCGAGGTGGTGCGCCAGGCCCAAAACGAAGGCTACACCGAACCCGACCCGCGCCTCGACTTGAGCGGCGCCGACGTGGCCCGCAAAATCCTGATTCTAGCCCGCGAAGCCGGCCACCCGCTGGAAATGAGCGACGTGCAAATCGACTCCTTCTTGCCCGCCTCCTGCCTCGACGGCGACGTGGAAGCCTTTTACGCGCAGCTGGCCGTGCACGAAGCCCACTTCCGGGCCCTGTACGACGCGGCCACCGCCGCTGGCAAGCGCCTCAAGTTCGTGGCCCGCTACGCCGACGGCACGGCTGCCGTCGGCTTGCAAGCCGTGGCCCCCGGCCACGACGTGTACGAGCTGCGCGGCAAGGACAACGTGGTGCTTTTCTATACCGACCGCTACACCGAACAGCCGCTGGTGGTGAAGGGCGCGGGGGCCGGCGCGGAGGTCACGGCAGCGGGCGTGTTTGCAGATATTATCCGAGCGGCACGATTGTAACATGCAGGCCCATGCTCCGGGAGAGTTAGGTTTCACACGAAACCATGCCACCCATAGTTTGGGGCGGGACATTTCGGGCGAAACCTTCCGCCCATAGTTACGGGTCGGGGCATTTCACGCGAAAAATGGTCGTCCATAGTTTGGGGCGGAGGATTTCGGACGAAAACGAGCCGCCCATAGTTTGGGGCGAGGCGTTTCACGCGAAAGCACGCTACCCATAGTTTGGGGCGGAGCGTTTCGCCTACAATCCCCCGCCCCAAACTATGGACGACCATCTTTGGGCCGTAGGGACCCGAAATCGTGCGGCGACCCCCACGTTCAACGCATTTCCACATTTTCCACATTAAGCAAATGCTTGATTCCGTCCTCGTCCGCGCCCCCGCTACCATTGCCAACCTGGGCTGCGGGTTCGACGTGCTGGGCCTGGCCCTGGCCGCGCCTTACGACATGCTACGCCTGCGCCGCACCGCTGCGCCGGGCCTCACCATCCGCCACCTCGACCAGTACGGCCTGCCCACCGACCCCGCCCGCAACGTGGCCGGGGCCGCGCTGCGGGCCCTGCTGACAGCAGTGCCCGAGCCGGTGGGCTTCGAGATAGAAATCACGAAGGGCATCATGCCCGGCAGCGGCGTGGGCAGCAGCGCGGCCAGCGCCGCCGGGGCCGTGGTGGGGGCCAATGCGCTGCTGGGAAACCGGTTTAGTCAGTTGCAGCTCGTCGATTTTGCGATGGCGGGCGAAGCCGTGGCCTCCGGCGCGCGCCATGCCGACAACATCGCGCCCGCCATTTTTGGGGGCCTCACGCTGGTGCGGGCCCTGGAGCCGGTGCTCGACGTGGTGGCCCTGCCCGCTCCGCCGCTGTGGGTAGCGGTGGTGCACCCGCAAATCGAGGTGAAAACCAAAGAGGCCCGCGCCCTGCTGCCCGCCGCCGTGCCGCTGGCGCTGGCCGTGCGCCAGTGGGCCAACGTGGGCGGCCTGGTGGCCGGCTTCCTCACCGCCGACTACGCCCTCATCGGCCGGGCCCTGGAAGACTACATCGTGGAGCCGGCGCGGGCCCCGCTCATCCCCGGCCTGGCCGAGGCGCGGCGGCGGGCCCTGGCGGCCGGGGCCCTGGGCGGTGGCATCTCTGGCTCGGGGCCCTCCATTTTTATGCTGAGCCGCGACGGCGAAACGGCCCATGCCGTGGCCGCCACCCTGGGCAGCGTGTTTGTCGAGCTGGGCATTCCCTACCAGCTGCATGTGGGCCGCATCGCCGCCGAAGGGGCCCGCGTGGTGGGGGAGTAGCCGCAGTGTGGCAACGTCGGCGGGGTTGGCGCGGGGCTCTGCCCCGCGCCGCTTACTGGCGGGCTTCCGGCCCGCAATCGTTAAACGGTGTGGAGTTACCGTTGCAGGGTGCGGGCCCGAGGCCCGCCAGTAAGCGGCACGAGGCAGAGCCCCGCGCCACAACGGGGTTGACGCCGCTGTCTCGCGGCTCGGTTAGCTGAACCCTGATCTTATAAACAGGCCGTTGCTTTGCGGCTACCTAGATTGATTAACAATTTGTTAATTGACGCTACCCGGGAGGTTTGCGCTTATATTCGCCGGTTGCTCAAACCATTCAAGCCAGCCATTTGAAGAGTTTTTTATTCCCTTACATCGCCTCCCGATGCAGTACTACAGCCTTCGCCGCCAGGCCCCGCCGGTTGATTTTCGCACGGCCGCCCTCAGCGGGCAGGCCCCCGACGGCGGCTTGTACTTCCCGGAAACCATTCCGCGCTTCGGGACCGATTTTCTGCGCGACCTGCCCGCGCTGGACCGCCCCGACCTGGCCCTGGCCGTGATGCGGCCCTACGTGGGCGGTACCATCCCCGACGCCGACCTGCGCCACATCTGCGCCGAAGCCGTGGATTTTCCGTTCCCGCTGGTGCCGGTGAGCCCCGGCATCGCGGCCCTGGAACTGTTCCACGGGCCCACGCTGGCCTTCAAGGACGTGGGGGCCCGGTTCATGAGCCGCTGCCTGGGCTATTTCGCGCAGCGCGGCGACACGCCGCCCATCACGGTGCTCGTGGCCACTTCCGGCGACACCGGCGGGGCCGTAGCCAGCGGCTTTTTGGGCGTGCCGGGCGTGGAGGTGGTCATTCTCTATCCCAAGGGAAAGGTAAGCCCGGTGCAAGAAATGCAGCTTACCACGCTGGGCCAGAACATTATGGCCCTGGAAGTGAGCGGCACCTTCGACGATTGCCAGGCCCTGGTGAAGCAAGCCTTTCTCGACCCGGAGCTGGCGGCCCGCCGCTTCCTCACCTCGGCAAACTCCATTAATGTGGCGCGCTGGCTGCCTCAGCAGCTCTACTACTGCTTCGCGGCCCAGCAGTGGCCCGCCGGGGCCGCGCCGCCGGTGGTGAGCGTGCCCAGCGGCAACTTCGGCAACATTTGCGCCGGGCTGCTGGCGCGGGCTTCGGGCCTGCCGCTGGGCCACTTCTTGGCCGCCTGCAACGCCAACGACCCCGTGCCGCGCTACCTGCTCTCGGGTGATTATGCACCGCTGCCGGCCGTGGCCACCCACTCCAACGCCATGGACGTGGGCAACCCCAGCAACTTCGTGCGCATACAGGAACTGTTCGGCCACGACTTGGGGGCCCTGCAAGCAGCCCTCAGCGCTGATACAGTGAGCGACGCCGACACGGTGGCTACTATCCTGCAAGTGTGGATGGAAAACGGCTATTTGCTCGACCCCCACGCCGCCGTGGCCTACGCCGCCTTGCTCCGCTACCAGGCCCTGCATCCCGACGCTTCTGGCTTTTTGCTGGCCACGGCCCACCCGGTCAAATTTCCCGACGTGGTAGAGCCGCTCATCGGCCAACCCATCGAGTTGCCTGATGCTGTGCGCCACTTGCAGGGCCGCGCCAAGCAAAGCATTCCGCTGGAGGTGGATTTTGGGGCCCTGAAGGATTTTTTGCTGCAATAAAAAACAGTCGTTCCGAGCGCGGCAAGGAAGCTGAGTCAAAAGCAACCTCAGATTCCTCGCGGTGCCCGGAACGACCGTTTTTAGCGCCGCTTCGACGGCTTATTTCGCCGCGAGAACGTCGACCATCTCAATGGTAGGCGCGGCCGAAAACAGCTCCTCGGCGTGGGCCATGAGGGCGGCGGCCACTTTGCCGCCAAGGTGGGCTTTGCGACCAGCTTCCTCGGCAAACGTATCAAAAATGCCGAACGTGGAGGGCCCCAGCTGGATGCCGTACCAGGTTATGGTGCCGGGCTCTTCCATTACCAGAGCCAGCCCGCTGCGCAGAAAATCGGCCACGGCTTGCTCTTTTCCTGGCTTGGCTTCGAGCCTTACCAACAATCCTACTTTTACCATGATATCTGGGGCTGAAGGGAATTAATGCTTCAAAATACAGGTACGCAAGTGCCTTGGTGGCGGATTGTTTCTTACAAGGCCAGCGTCGGCCCGCCAAGGCACGGGAATCAAGGGCTGAAAAGCCTATTTCTCCGCATCCAGCCACTGCATGGCCTGGTAGTGGCCGGGCCCGAAAAACAGCTGCAAAACCTGGTCCGTCAGTTTCAGGCCGTTGGCGCTGTTGGTCAGGAACAAGACGCTTTCCTTTTTGTCAGGCAAGGCCATGAAAAAGCCGGTGAAGTCGTCGTTGTTGCCCCAGTGCCACAGGGCCGGGCCTTGGCTGGTGGTGGCCAGGCCCACGCCGCATGCCCAGGCCACGGCCGCATCGGTGGGGCCGGCCGGCATGGCGCAGCGGTGGGCGGCGTTGGCGGGCGTGCGCAGCAGGCGGGCGGTGGCGGGCTTCAGGCCCCGGCCGGTGGCCAAGGCTTGCAGGAACAAGCTGTAATTGGTGGCGTTGGTGAGCAGGCTGAAGGCCCCCTGGGGCTCGGCAAACCGCTTGATTTCCGTGGGCTGGCCCTTTTCGTCGTGGCCGAAACAGGCGGTTGCGGCAAATTTATCGCGCCAGACAAAGCTGCTGTTTTTTAGGTGCAGCGGCCGGAATACTTCTTCCTCGGCCAAGGTTTCGAAGGACTTGCCGGTGAGGTGTTCCAGCGTTTTTTGGAGGAACACGTACCCTTCGCCGGAGTAGTTCCAGCAGCTGTCGGGCGGGTAGCGCAGGTGCAGGGCCGACGTTTTCCAGCCCGGCTGGAAAGGATTCTCGGCCCAGTTCGGCAGCCCTGAGGCATGCGCCAGCACCATCCGGGCGGTAATTTTATCGGCGTTGGGCTCCTTGAGCAGGCGCGGGTAGGAGTAATACGTCAGCAAAGGTTTGTCCAACTCAAACAAGCCCCGGTCGTGAAGGCGCAACGCGGTGTAGGCCAGCACGACCTTGCCCAACGACGCCGCCTGGAACGTGGTGCTGGCGTCTACTGCTTGCGTAGTGCCGCTTTTGCGCAGCCCCAAGTTGTAGGAAGTGGAGGTGTTGTTGCGGGTGTAAACCAGTTGCATGCCGGTTACGTTTTCCTTTTTCAGCAAAGCGGCCAGCTCGTTTTGCTGTGCCATGCCGATGGCCGCGTGAAACAGCAGCCAGAGGGTTAAGAATCGTTTCATAGGCCGGCAAGTTAACCCAGCAGTGGGGGCCCGCTGCTTTTTGTTGGAAGCCACCGACAACCGCCAACCAATGAAGCATGAGGTACTCGCTGCCTCACCGCGTGGTGCGACGGGTCGCCCCGCCGGGTTGGTCATCCGCACTTTATTATTAAGCACCGCAATGATTTACGCATGATTCCGCTCATCACCCACACTCCTCGCCTCACGCTGCTGGCCGCCAGCCGCGCGCTTCTTACGGCTGAGCTGTACAAGCCGCAGTATTTCCCCGTTTTGCTGGGGGCCGCCTTGCCCGCTGATTGGCCGCCCGGCGAGTACGACGAAGCGGCCATGCGCTACTTTCTGGAGCAGCTCACCGACGGGGGCCGCACGGCTGCCGGCTGGTACGGCTGGTACGCGCTGCGCAAAGCCACTGCCGACGCACCCCGCACGCTCGTCGGCGCGGGCGGTTTCCTGGGGCCTCCCGATGCGGCGGGCACGGCCGAAATTGGGTACTCCATTGCCGCCGACTGGCGCGGGCAGGGCCTGGCCACCGAGCTGGTGAGCGGCCTGGTGCAGCAAGCCGCCGCCACGGGCATGGTTCGCCGGCTTGTGGCGCACGCCCGGACCGACAACCCGGCCTCGCAACAGGTGCTGCTGCGCAACGGCTTCGCGGCGGCTGGCGCGGCGGCCGATGACCGCCTGCGCTTCGAGCGAGCCGTGGAGCCGGCCGCCGTGCCCGGCCTTGCTGGCGAGTAGCGGCGCAACGCCTTTGGGTAGGAGCGGTGGGCCAGGGCTTGCGGTGGCCGCGCTTTTTGTGTTGAGCCCGGGCCCCGGTGGCAGCCGTTCGGCCGTCCGATTCGTAAAAGGCCAGTTGCAATCCTGTTTTTCTCACCTAAGCTGCTGTGTCATGGCTCGTTTCCTGTTATTCGTCTTGCTGCTTATTGCGGCCGTGCCGGCCCGGCCTGTGGCCGCTCAGGCCAGCGGTACCGGCGGGCTGCCGCCTCGGCCAGCGCCCTTCCGCTTCGTGAACGACCAAGCCAACTTGCTAGCCCCGGCCGACGCCAAAAAGCTGGAAAGCGGCCTGCGTCGCTACGCCGACAACACCGGTACGCAGATGGTGGTCGTGACCGTGCCCACCCTGGGCGGGCGCGACGTGGCCGACTACGGCCGGGCCCTGGGCACGGCCTGGGGCGTGGGCCAGCGCGGCAAAAACAACGGCGTAGTAGTGCTCATCGGGGCCCAGGAGCACAAGGTGACCATCCAGGCCGGAAGCGGGCTGAAAAGCACAATTACCCCCGAGCTGACCGGCCGCGTCATCACCCAGGAAATGACGCCCGGCTTCAAGCAAGGCAATTACTTCGCCGGCCTGCGGGCGGGCCTCAACACGCTGATGCTGGCCGCCAACCCCAGCTCCAACCCGCGCACGCAGCGGCCCGGGGCCCCCGCGCAACCCGCGCCGGCCGCCACCGGCTTGGCCAACGCCAGCCCCACCGACAACGCAACGCCCACGCCGCAACCCATGACGGCCGTGCCCGCGGCCGTTGCACAACCTGTGGACGCCGCGCCGTCGGGCCCCGGGCTGGGCACGCTGCTCGTCGGGGCCCTGGTGGTGGGGGGCATCCTGTGGTTGCTGGTGCGGCTGTTCCGGCGCGGCAGCGGCACGGCCCCAGTTGGCCAGGGCACGACTGGCTCGGCAACGCCCAACTTTTATCCTAACCAGCCCAACGGCCCGGCCGGCGGCTACGGGGCCCCGGGCGGCTACGGCGGCATGGCCCCC
Organism: uncultured Hymenobacter sp.; assembly: GCA_964242665.1. Lineage (GTDB taxonomy): Bacteria > Bacteroidota > Bacteroidia > Cytophagales > Hymenobacteraceae > Hymenobacter. The sequence continues at coordinate 114,069 of CAXTBA010000004.1, read as the reverse complement.
AACCAAGGCAGCGGCGGCATGGGCGTGGGCGGCATGCTGGCCACCGGGGCCGCGGCAGCCGCTGGGGCTTACCTGGGCAACCGCATGGCTTCGGGGCACGAGACCACGGGCAGCGGCTTCGCCAACGACGGCCCCGCGCCGGACCACGCAGGCGGTGCGGCGGCTGGCGCGGGTGCCGCCGGTACCGGCGCGGCCGGCGATTACTTCGCCTCGCGAAATGCCGGGGCCGATGCGTCGGGGCCCGACTATTTTTCGTCCGGTGATGCGGCGGGCAATAGCTCGGCTGATTACTTCTCGTCCGACGACAACTCTACTTCATACGATGACACTTCCTCCGACGATACCGGTGGGGGCGGGTTCGACGACAACGGCAACAGCGGCTCGTGGTGAGCCGGGGCCAGGCCGTGGGCCGTTATTTCCGACTTATTGGAGCCGAAGACCGTTGATTTTACATTGTTTTTCTGAATGCCGCCGGCTGGTTTAGTTAGTGAGCCGTAAGAACATTGGCGTTATGTTATAAGCTGATTGCTAGCAAGTAGCGTTTTGTGAATAAACCATCTGGGCAGCGTTGGGTCCGATGAGGATGCGGACCGGAAATGAGATTCGATAGAAACAGCCTGACTTGAACACGGGTTAGCACCGTATGTAGGCCGCCAACCGGCTGGCTACGGTTCGGCCCTGCTTTATATTCTCAATATACTTATCCCCGATTTATTTGTGAGCAACGAGATTACCGTCGTGAAAGATGAGGTGGGCATGGCCAAGCCCGTGATGAAGCGCTTTGCCGTCAATGTAGCGTCGCTGTTTAGTGTACAGATTGCCAATTTTCTGCTGCCGCTGCTCACCGTGCCCTACGTGGTGCGCATCATCGGGCCCGACAAGCTGGGGCTGCTCAACTTTTCGCAGGCCTATGTTACGTACTTCAGCCTGCTCATCAACTACGGGTTCGACATGGCGGCCGTGCGCTCCATCGCGGCCAACCGGGATGATAAAGCCGCCACCAACCGCATTTTCAGCCAGGTAATGGCTGGCAAGGCCCTGCTGTGGGTGCTGTCGACGGCCGTGTTCACCGTCGTTACCCTCGCCAACCCCGAGTTCAAAGGGCACCTGGGCCTGCACGTCTGCACCTACCTGGTGTGCATCGGCACGGTGCTTTCGCCGTTCTGGCTTTACCAGGCCATGGAGGATTTGGGCCGCGTGGCCATCTTCAATTTGGCCGTCAAGCTCATTTTTTCGCTGTCGGTGCTGCTGATCATCCGCAAGGCCGACGACTACGTGTACCAGAACCTGGCCATCAGCGTGTCGCAGATTTTGGTGAGCGTGGCGGCCCTGTACGTGGCCATGCGGCGCTTCGGTATCCGGTTTACTTGGCCCACGGGCCCCGAGCTGCGCAACCGCTTCAAGGAAGACCGGACGCTGTTTTTTTCGTCGGTGATGATTACCATCTACGCCAGCTCGAACGTGTTCATCCTGGGTCTGCTCAGCGTGCCCTACAACGTGGGCATCTACTCGGCCGGCACCCGGCTCGAAAGCATGGCCGAAACGTTCGTGGGCCTGGCCCTCAACCAGGCGTTTTTTCCGATTGTGGCCCAGGCCTTCGGGCAAGGGCGCGAGCAGGGCTTGCGCATTGTGCGCAACACGTTTTTCCCGCTGCTGGTCCTGATGTCGCTCGTGTCGCTGGGCCTGTGGATCGTGGCCCCGTTCTTCATCACGCTGCTCTACGGGGCCAGGTTTCACGAGTCCGTCACCATCCTGCGCGTGGTGGCGCTGCTGCCGCTGGCCATCGGCATGAGCAACCTGCTGGGCATTCACACCATGCTCAACCTGCGCATGGACCGCGCCTTTTTCACGGTTACGGCCGTGGGCTCGGTGGTGGGGCTGGCCCTGAACGTGCTGCTGATCCGCCGGTTCGCGCACGTGGGGGCCGCCTACGCGCTGGTGCTCACGGAGGTGTACATCACCCTGGCGATGTACGTATACCTGCGCTGGAAAGGCATCGAAGTCATCAAGCTCTCGCACTTACGGGAAGGCATCTCATTTACTAAATCGCGCATACTCGCGCTCCGAAACCGATAGCATGCACACGGAAACTATTGCTGCCGTGGTGGTCACTTACAACCGCCTGGCCGATTTGCAAAAGTGCCTCGATACCCTGCGCCAGCAAACGCAGCCGCTCGACGCCATCTTCGTCATCAACAACGGCAGCACCGACGGCACGGCCGAGTGGCTGGCCACGCAGTCCGATCTGGCCGTCACCACGCAGGCCAACCTGGGCGGCGCGGGCGGCTTTGCCACGGGCATCGACACGGCCTACCGCGCCGGCTACACTTGGCTCTGGTGCATGGATGACGACTGCCTGGCTGCGCCCGACGCCCTGGCTGCGCTGCTGGCCTCGCCCAACCTGGGGCCCTGCATCAAAAACTCGATGTCGGTAAGCGTGAACAGCCGCGACGAGCTGGCTTTTTTCGTCGACCGCCCCAACCATGCCTACCGCAAAGTCAGCGACATGCAGGGCGTGGATTTGATCTACGGTGTGGCGTCGTTTTTCAATGGCACCCTGGTGCATTCCGATGTGGTGAAGGCCATCGGCATCCCCGACAAGCGATTATTTATCTGGGGAGACGAGGTAGAATACATGACCCGGGCCCAGAAGATGGGCTTCCCCATCGTGACGGTGCCCACCAGCGTGTTCTACCACCCCGCTTCGTTCGACCGCGACGGCATTCCGTGGCCGGGGGCCTGGAAGCAGTATTACGCCGTGCGCAACCAGCGCCGGGTGCTGCAAAACCAGTACGGCAACACCATCGGCCGGCTGCTCTTCGCCAGCTGGGCCACCCGTGCCACGCTCCGGCAAGCCACGGCCCGCCGCGACAACCGCCTCTATAACTTCCTGCTCTACGGCGAAGCCACGCTCGACAGCCTGACCAACAACTTCAACAAGCGGCCCGACACCATCCGCACGCTTCAGTTTTATAAATGGCGGCATAAATAGCCGCTGGGCCCCCCGCTAACCAAGCCAGCAAAACAACGGCCCGTCGCGCTAAGCGCGACGGGCCGTTGTTTTGCTGGTCAGAAACAGAAAACAGAAAACAGACGTCTACCGGTTTCTGGAAAGACCTACTTCTGGGTCACTTGCAGGCTTACGCGGCGGTTGAGAGAGCGGCCTTCTTCGGTGGCGTTGCTGGCCAGGCTGTCGAGCGCACCGTAGCCCACGGCCAAAAGGTGATCGGCCGGCACGCCCATACTGATGAGGGTAGTCATGGCGGACTTGGCGCGCTCCTGGCTCAGCTTTAGGTTGAGGTACGGGTTGCCCGAGCTGTCGGTGTAGCCGCCAACCTTAACTTTTGCCGCCGGAAACCGCTTGAGGATGCTGGCCACGTTCGAGAGCTGCCACAGCGATTCGTTGGTCAAAACGGCCTTGCTGCTTTCGAAGTAGATGCGGTCAAACCCGATCCAACCCTTTCTGGCGTCCACGAGGTCCACTTCCTTGCTTGGGTCAATCAGGAACTGGTAAAGCTTGCTTTCGGTGGAGTTGGCCCCGATGATTTGCCGCAAGCCGTTTTTGAGCTTGAGCACCACCGGCACCCCCGACGGGCTCGTGGCAGCGGCCGGCTCCGACAAGTTGGACACCGGCATTGCCGCGTACTGGCCCGGGCCGTTGGTGGCCGGAGCAGGCTGGTACGTTGCGGCCTCGGTAGCGTCGGTGCTCCCGGGCCGGGTGCCTATGATGTAGCCAAACTCGGCCACGGCCACAACGCCCACCGCGAGCAGCAAAGCGTTGGCGTGCGTGGCCACCCACCCGGTGGCCCCGGCTACCGGCGCGGCTTCCATGGCTATCGGCTCGGAGGAAAGCCCAGCCGCCGGGACGGCCGCTGCCGGCACCACTTGGCGCGACCGGAGCCACTGGCCTAGGTCCCAGGCATTCCAACGGTTTTCGGCCACCAAGCCGCCCATAATGTCCAGCGCCGCCGCCGTCACCACGTTGATCAATTGGGCCACGGACGAGGTTTGCACGCCCGCCGCGGTGGCAATGGTGTGCAGCGTGCCGTGGTAGCGGTCGTCGAGCACCGACTTAACCAAGCCCGCGCCCCGTTGCGGGGCCACCGCCGTACCGTTCGAGCGGGGGGCCTCGGCGTGTTCGGTTTCGCGGGCCGCGTTCCACAGCACCTCGCGGCCGCTGGGCTGCTCGGCCAACTCCGCGAAGCTGTTCATCACCAGGTCGGCGGTGCGGGTCAGGGCGAGTTGTATGCCCACCTGGTGTTCGTCAGCGAAGGACTCGGACCGCACCAGGCCGTGCTCAAAAATATTTTTTTTAATTTCTTCCGGCATGTTTTGCAGCGTAACCATGGCAGGGCGGGACAAGAGGTGAAAGCTCGGGAAGCAAATATTTATTGCTTGCTATAAGTTAGTTACGAAAAAAAGCGCGCCGCAGATCGGCGAATGGTAATTATCCAAAGCCAAGAATAATTAGTAGCAATCGATGGCGTAAAAACGGCTATTTTCCAGGCCGCTGCCTGCTATAGTATAATTTACCGCGGCAAGCAATGGAGCAAGCATTGGAAAGTCCGCGCGTGAAATCTTTATCGGGCAGAACTCTAAAAACTAAACTGCTGCCGTTAAACCAACAAAACCAATTAATTTATAAATATTAAAATTCGAATAAATATTACAATTGCTCCACCTTGCCGCCGGGGTACACCACAAACGTGGCGCTGTCGAGGGCCACGGCCCCGGACTTGTTTCTGGCGCGGTAGGTATGCACGATTTCGGTGCCCAGGCGCGTGGAGTCTTTGACGCCGATGAAGCTGTTGGCAATGACCAGCAGCGAGTCGTTGTGCTTATTAGCCTTGCCGTAAGCGGCCTTGATGGCCTCCACCCGGGCGGGCGCGTCGTGGCGGGCCACCGAGGCTTTATAATTGGCAAGGGCTTGGTTGCGAGGCAGAAGGGCGTCGTCGAAGGCCTGCATGGCCACCACGCCTTTAATGGCGGCCTCGTTCATTTTGGTGTAAGTGGCGGGGCGGCTCCAACGCACCGGCTCGTAGCTGGGAAAGGCCGCGGCGTTGGCCTTGATGTAGGCCGTCACGGCTTGGCGCAGGGGGTCGGAAGGGGCGGGGCGGGCGGCCGTAGGGGCCGCAGCCGCCGCCGGTGCGGCAGCTTTGGGGACGGAGGGAGTATTGCAGCCGGCCGCGGCAAGTAGGACAAACAATGGAAAAGTGTTTTTCATGAGATTGGCTTGCACTGAACGGGGCCCTGGCCCGGCGGCAAACATAAGCAGAAATTACGTTTGCTGAATATTTTCGCCGGTCGTTTTCCTTACGCAATCAGCAGGTTACCTGGATAAGGGAGCTTTACGGTGGGATTAATTCAGGGGTTACGAAGGCGGGGAAAGGCTGAGTCTTTTGGGCCCCGCATGGCGCGTGGGCGCACCGCCGCCGCCGAAGCCGGTGGGGCCCTGCCGGCAAGGAATTGGGGCGGCGGCAACCACAACCGCGCCCATTTTCGTATTGCCCGGCGAAACCAGTCAGAATAACCTGGGCTCTTGCTGAAAAACCGTGGGCGCGGCCAGGGCCGTAACAGCATCTCGTGCCAAAAACTGGTACGCGAAACTTAATGGTATATCAAACAAAGAACCTTTTATTTACTTTTTTAAATACTTCGCTCATGAGTTCAGCTTTCCGTTTGCGCCTGATGGTTTTGGGATGTTTGCTGTTTGTCTTGGGGAGCTGCGTCACGCAGCAGAAGCTGCCCTACCTCCAAGGCAGTGGGTACTCGACGCAGCGGCCGGTACCGGCCGGCAACGTGCGGCCGGCGTACCTGCTGCAAGCCGGCGACGTGCTCAGCATCCGGGTGCAGAGCGTGCAGCCGGCCCTGAGCGACATCTTCAACGTGCCCGCGCCCCAGACCATGACCTCGGGCGACCCCAGCACGCTGTACCTCACGGGCTATCCCGTGGACGAGAGCGGGTCTATCAGCCTGCCCACCGTGGGCAAGCTGAAAGTGCAGGGCCTGAGCCTGGACCAGACCCAGGCTCTGGTGCAGCAAAAGGTGGGGGCCTACGTGCGCGACGCCAACGTGTTGGTGAAGTTGCTGAGCTTCAAGATCACGGTGCTCGGCGAGGTGCGCCAGCCGGGGCGCTACTTCATATACAACCCCCAGGCCACCGTATTGGAGGCCCTGGGGCTGGCCGGCGACCTCACCGAGTTCGGCAACCGCGAGAACGTCAAGCTGATCCGGCAAACCGCCAAGGGGTCGGAAGTCGTATTGCTGAACCTCACCGACCCCAACCTGTTGCAATCGCCCTACTACTACCTGCTGCCCAACGATGCCTTGTACATCGAGCCCCTCAAGGCCCGCACGGCCCGGGGCAATGCCGGCAACCTGGGCATCGTATTTGCAGGCATTTCCGCGATAGTGCTGCTGGTTAGCCTAATAACGCGCTAATCCGGCGGCTTAATTTTTATTACTAATCAATAAGTTTTTAAACCGGGAGTTGGTTTACACGTCTGTTTTAGTTTACGGGTCTTTTTATTTTTTTATATGGAAGTGCGTCCTGGTGCTTTTGCCGCCGAATTAGATTTACACGAGCTTTTCTTCAAGCTGCGCCGCCGCTGGCCCCTGTTTTTGGGGTCATTGCTGCTGGCCGGGGCCCTGGCGTGGGTGTACCTGCAAGTAAAGGCCCCGGTGTACGATTTTGAGTCCACCCTGCTCATTGGCGACCAATCGACGGGCTCGAAGCAAGCTCAGGAGTTATTGCAATTGCTTGACAGCAAGCCCAAGGGCCTCAAGCTGGAAGACGAAGTGGGCCTGATCACCTCGTCGGGGATGATGCGGCGCACCCTGGCCCAACTGCCGTTTTCGGTGAGCTACTACGCCGAGCCCAACTCGTGGCTCAACTGGGTGCGGCCGTTGCAGGTGCGCGAGCGGGCGGCGGGCGACATGCCGTTTTGGGTGGTGGCCGTGCCCAACCGGCCCCAGCTCACGGGCGTGCCCATTTACGTGGAGGCGCTGGCGGGCGGTAGGTTCCGGGTGCACGCCGACGCCAAGCGCGGCGAGCTGCGCCAACTGGCCACCGGCGAGCTAGTGCGCGAGGTGCTGGGCGCGCAGTTCGACCAGACGGTGGCGGCCGGCGACACCTTGCGAAACCCGCTGTTGACGGTGGTGCTCCGGGCCGAGCCCGACCAGTTGGCTGCCAGCCGCGGCGCGGGCTATTTCTTTAAGCTCAACGACCTGGCCAGCCTGACGGCTGATTACCAAGCCCGCCTGAAGGTGCGTCCCACCGACCACGAATCGCGCATTCTGGAGTTGAGCACCTCGGGCACGGTGCCGGCCAAGGAAACCCAGTTCCTGAACACGCTGATGACCACCTACGTGCAGGACGACCTGAACCAGAAAAACCAGATCGGCGGCAAAACAGTCGCCTTCCTCGATAGCGAAATCGGCAAGCTGGCCCAGTCGAAGTCGCGCGCGGCGGAAAGCCTCAGCTCGTTCCGCTCAGCCAACAGCGTGGTGGACGCCTCGGCCCAGTCGGGCGCGGGCATCCAACAGCAAAACGAGCTGACTGCTACCCGAGCCCGCCTGTCCACCAACCGCCGCTACTACGAGAACATGCTGGCCTACCTGCGGGCCCACCGGGGCCCCGGGCAGGTGGCGGCCCTCAGCAGCGCGGGCATCGAGGACCCGGCCACCACGGGCCTCATCCAGCAGCTCTCAGAGCTGAACGGCCAGCGGGCCACCCTGATTGTGAACGCCAGCGAAATCAACCCGCTGGTGGTGGTGCTGGACGAGAAAATCAGCAGCACCAAGGAGCAGCTCATCCAAACCCTGACCGGGTTGGTGAACTCGTCGAGCAGTGCCTTGCGCGACGCCGAGCAGCAGCTCGGCGACGTGCGGGGCCAGCTGAACCGGATGCCCGAAAACGAGCGGCAGCTGGGCACCCTCAAAACCACCAGCGAGTTCAACGAAAAGAACTACAGCTACTTGGTGGAGAAGCGCAATGAGGCGGCCATTGCCCTGGCCACCAACGTAACCGATAAAAAAATCGTGGACCCGGCCCGGCAGAGTGGTTTGGGGCCCTCGGCTCCCAAGCCGCTGCTGGTGGCCTTGCTGGCCCTGCTGGCCGGCCTGGTGCTGCCCGCCGGCCTGGTGCTGATGCAGGACAAAACCAACCGCCGCGTACAGAGCAAGGAAGACCTAGCCCGCCTCACCAAGATTCCGCTGCTAGGCGTGATCCCGCACGGCTCGTCCGAAGACAAGCAAACCATGCTGCACGACCCGCGCAGCCCCATTGCCGAAGCGTTCCGGGCCGTGCGCGTGAACATGCAGTACCTCGCGGCCGGGCTCGACAAGCGCGTCATCGGCGTCACGTCGTCGGTGCCCGGCGAAGGTAAGAGCTTCTGCACCGTGAACTTAGCCGCCGAGCTGGCCCAGAGCGGCCGGCGGGTGGCGGTGCTGGAGTGCGACATGCGCCGGCCCACCCTGGCCGGGTACTTCGGCATCGACCCGAAGGCCTCGCACGGCCTAAGCACTTACCTGACCGGCGAAAGCACCCTCGACGAGGCCCGCAGCAGCACCAGCATTGCCGGCCTCGACGTGCTGTGCTGCGGCCCGCTGCCCCAAAACCCCACCCGCCTGGTCGAAAGCCCGCTGCTGGCCGAGCTGGTGCGGCAGCTGCGCGACGAGTACGATTACCTGCTGGTTGATATTCCGCCGCTGGGCTATGTGTCGGAGTTCCTGGTGCTGCTGCAATACCTGGACGCCAAAATTTACGTGGTGCGCCAAAATTACACCGACCGGGCCCTAGTGGGCCAGATCAACGAGATGCACCGCGACCACAAGGTGAAGCAACTGTACATGGTCATCAACGACGTGCAGTTTGCCAACACCTACGAGTATCGCCACAAAACCAACGCGTACAAGTACGGCGTATGATTTTTAAGTCGTTGGCTGGCAGTTGGTGGCCGTTGGCTTGGCTGTTCAAAACAGCATAGCGCTAAATAGCCTAAAGCTTGACTCAGGCAGGTGGGTAATTGAAACAAGTTAGCATAGCGCTTTTTATATTACGGCCCAATAAAAAAGCTAACGGCCATCGGCTACTAGCTATCAGCTTAACAACAGAATGGCCGTAACTACCCAAAACCTGTCGTCGGCCGCCGTGCGCGGCGTGCAGTGGACAACTGCGGCCACGGTGCTCACCGCCGTAATGCAGATCGGCTACACGGCCGTGATGGCCCGCTTGCTCGATCCGGCCGCGTTCGGTCTGGTGGCAATGGCGGGCGTGGTGCTGCGCTTCGGCAGCTACTTTGCCGAGATGGGCCTGGGCCACGCCCTGGTGCAGCGGTCCGAAATAGACGGCGACGACGTGCGGGCGGCCTTCACTGCGTCGCTGGGCCTGGGCTTGGCGGTGGCGGGCCTGGCCTGGCTGGGGGCCCCACTGGCGGTGTTATTCCTGAAAAACCCGGCCGTGGTGCCCCTCGTGCGGGTGCAGGCCCTGGGCTTCGTGCTGGTGGGCCTGGGGGCCACCGCCACCAGCCTGCTGCGCCGCGAAATGCGCTTTGAAGTCTTGGCCAAAGTAGAAGTAGCGGCCTACATCCTCGGCTACGGGGGCGTGGGCATCACGCTGGCCCTGCTGGGCGCGGGCGTCTGGAGCTTGATCCTGGCCAGCCTGGCCCAGCAGTTCTTCGTCGCCGTGCTGAACTACGCCGTGGTGCGGCACTCGCTGCAATTCATCTTTCAGCGGGGCCCCTACGGCCGGTTGCTGGGCTACGGCAGCCGGGTGTCGGCGGTCGGCTTTCTGGAATTTATCAACGGCAACCTCGACACGCTGCTGATTGGGCGGCTGCTGGGCTCCGTGCTGCTGGGCATTTACAACCGGGCCTACATGCTGCTGTACCTGCCCATGTACTTCCTTACCAACAGCCTGGCGCGGGTGGCCTTCCCGGCGTTCAGCAAAATTCAGGACGACCTGCCCCGCACCCGGGCCCTGTACCTGGCCAGCAGCACCTTGGTGGCTACGCTGGTGCTGCCGCTGTGCGCCGGCGTGGCCGTGGCGGCTCCGCAACTGGTACAGGTGCTGCTGGGCCCGCGCTGGGCCGCGTCGGTGCCGATTTTGCGCGTGTTGTGCCTGTCGATACCGCTGAGCATGACCACCTTGTTTGCCGGCGTGGTGGCCGACGCCAGAGCCAACCTCCGGCAAAAAATCATTCTCAACATGGAGTTTATGGCCCTGCTGGCCACGTTGTTCTGGCTGCTGAAGGGCTACGGCCTGGCCGGCATCGCCGGGGCCATCGGCACGGGCGAAGTAGTGCGCACCTTTCTCTACATGCGCGTCACGCACCGCGACATCGGCATTCCGTACGCACGTCTGCTGGCCATTTACAAGCCGGGCCTGCTGAACGCGGCGGCCGTGGGGCTGGCCCTGCTGGCCGTGTCCACGCTGCTGGGGCCACTGCACGCGCCCGCCCTGCCGGGTTTGCTGGCCCTGATGGCCACCGGGGCCGTGGTGTTGGGAGCCGTGGTGCTGCGTTGGCCTTCGGCCGAGGTGCGGCCGGTGCTGCAACAGGCCCTAAGCCGCTTGCGCGGCCTGAGCGGCCTGCCCGCCCGGGCCCGCCAGCGGCTGGCCAGCTACACGGCCTTCCTGGAAACCCGGCCCGGCGTGCTGCCGCCCCTCGATGCCTTTAATAACCCGCTCGTGGTATGAATATTCTGTTGACTTCGTTGCAGGTGCCGGGGGCGGCATCGGGCGTACGGGTGCATTACGAGCGGCTAGCGGCGTTGCTGCGCGCCCAGGGCCACGGCGTGACCGTGGTAACCCAGGACAGCTTGAAGCCGTGGGTGCGCCGCGCCATCGGCGCGGTACGGCGCGGGCTGGGGCTGCTGCCGGGCCAGCTGGGCGGCCGGGTGGGGATAGAACTGGGCAACGTGGCCGAAATTTATTTTGCCATCGACCGCCGGCGGGCATACGACGTGGTGAACGCCCAGGACGTGAGCAGCGGCTGGGCCGCTCGCCTGGCCCTGCGCGGCCGGGTGCCGGTCGTCGTGACGGGCCACTATAACGGCCACCCCGGCGAGGAAGTGGTGACGCAGCTGGGCCTGGACCCCGACGGCCGGGCCGCCCGGTTTGAGGTGCGCTGGTACACCTTTTTGCTGCGCCGCACTTTGCTGTTCCTAGGAATTTCGGAGTACGCTTTGCGCCTAACGGAGCCGTTTTTGCCGCCGGGGGCCCGCACCGCCATCGCCTACAACGGCGTGGACATGGCAGCTTTTGCCCGGCCCGCGGGCGGCGCGTCGCCCGCCGCCGGGTCCGATTTAAGGGCCCTGTTCCCCGGCCGGCCCATCATCCTGAACATTGGCCAGCTCGAAGCCCGCAAAAACCAGCAATACCTCGTGGCCGTGGCCGCCGAGCTGCGGCACCTGCACCCCGGCTGCGTGACGGTGCTCGTGGGCAAGGGCGAAGACGAGCCTCTGCTGCGCGCTCTCATCGCCCGGCACGGCCTGGAAAACGACGTGGTGCTGCTGGGCTACCACCCCCAAGTGGCCCCGCTGCTGCACGCCGCCGACCTGTACCTGCACACCGCCGCCCGCGAAAACTGCCCCTACGTGGTCATCGAAGCCCTGGCCGCGGGCTGCCCGGTGTTGGCTCTGGCGGCCGGCGGCAGCCCCGAGCTGCTGGCCGCCACCCCCGAAGCTTCCATTCCGCAGGCCACGCCGCCCGCCGCGCTGGCCGCGCAGGTGGCGGCCCTGCTGGCCGACCCCGCCGCCCGGCAGGCCCTACAGCAGCGCCAGTACGCCTACGCCCGCCCCCGCTTCGACGTGGCCGCGATGGTGCGCGACACCGTGGCGTTTTACCGGGAAGCGGTGCAAAACGGCCCCCTAAAAGCTCTGAATGGGTCCCCCAGCGTTGGGGGAGGGTCGCCCGAGGTTATACGAGGGCCGCATGAGGTCGTGCAAGGGTCGTATAAGGTTGTGCGGGGGTCGCCTAGCGTTGAAGGGGGCCCCCAAAGCCATGAGGCGGGGCCGGCACCGCTTACTGCGGTAGCTCGGTCGGTATATAGTTTCGAAGATGAGTTAAAAGTTAAAAGTGGAGAGTTAAAAGGGAAAACTATCGGCTTTTAATTCTCCACTTTTAACTCAATACTTCGAGCGATTTCACTCTATTCGATGCTATGAAAATTCGCCTGCACTTCCTTCTGATTCTGCCGCTGCTGGCCGTGCTGGCCACCAACGCGGCATTCTGGGAGTTTATTTACGGGCCCCAGGTCGACCAGGAGCCGGAGGGTGTCAAGCTCTACACTTACGTGCTGTTCGCGGCGGCGTTTGGTGCGATGGTGCTGTACGGGCGCTACATGGAGCGCCTGATTCGTTGGTGGATGTGGGTGGTGCTGGCCGCCATCGGCGGGCTGATGCTGGAATCGTACGCCCACCAGGGCTCCTGGCTGGCCTACCCGCACGTATTCAGCAAGCTGTTCATGCTGCTGATTATGTTCGGCATCTACGTCTTCCACCGGCGCTACGGGCTGCCGTCGCTGGGCCAGGTGGTGGGGGTGCTCACGTTCGTGCTGCTGGCCAACCTGCTGGTGTTCCACCGCGACTCGCTCAGCCTGACGGCCTTCGCCGAGAACGAGCGGGGCTTCGGGTCGTCGTCGGCTTACTTGTTTGTGCTGGTGGCCCTGTACTTCCTCAACCGCTACCTCACCCACGGCGGGCTGCTGGCCCTGGGCTGGTTCTTTTTCTGCCTGCCGCTCATCATCTTCCTCCAGCACCGCTCGGTGTGGATTGCCACGGCCGTGGCCATTCCGCTCGATTTGCTGCTGCTGCGCCGCACGCCGGGGGCCCGGTTTTCGTGGCCCAAGCTGCTGATGCTGGTGGTGCTGCCCGGCATCCTGGGCTCGCTGGGCGCGACGGCCCTGGTGCTCAATAACCCCGAAGTCGTCAACCGCCTGCAAGCCAGCGTCGACGACATGGCCAACGCCGACAAGCAAGGCACCGGCAGCTGGCGCCTGAAGCAGATTGAGTCGTACATGCCGCTGGTGCAGGAGCGCCCCCTGGCCGGCTGGCGGCTCGAAGGCTTTGAGGTGCCGATGCAGTTTTACGACCCCAGCAGCGACCAGCCCATGTGGGCCGACCGCACCGGCCACCACTTCCACAACTTCTACCTCGACCGCGCCTTTTACTTCGGCATCATCGGCATTGCGATGGTGCTGCTCGTGCCGCTGGTGCGCATCGGGCAGCGGCTGTGGCAGCGGGGCCCCCTGCGCGCCGACACGGCCCTGCTGATTGCCTACTTCGGTTGCCTGCTGGTGTTTTCGGCTTCTTACGACTGGTCCACGTACCACTTTGCCCTGCTGGGCCTGCTGCTGGCGGCCCTGGCCGAGCCCGAGCCCGTGCCGCCGGTGCCAGCAGTTTGGGCCGAAGAGCCAGCGACGCTGGCAAATGCGTAAAGGATCAATTCATAATTAAAAATTACGTATTAAAAAGGCCCTTGCCGCTTACCGGGGCCCCGGCAAGGGCCTTCGGTGGCCCACGGCATTTTTAATGAAGCTGTTCACCAAGCCCTGAAGGCCCCTCCGAACGCCGTGTTGCACAAAGTGCGGCACGACCCAAAACCTGATTTCCAAACGGCTGCAATTCATGATTTATAGTTTTTGATTCATAATTAAAAAGACAATGCCTACTGCTATCCTGGCCCCCCTCACCACCCCGATTTTGCTGATGGTGTTCAGCCGGCCCGACACCACCCGGCGCGTGTTCGACACCATCCGGCAGGCCCGGCCCGCGCGGCTGTACGTGGCCGCCGACGGCCCCCGCCCCGGCCACCCCACCGACGCCGTGCGTTGCGCCGAAACCCGCGCCGTGGTGCAGGAAGTGGACTGGCCTTGCGAAGTGTTCACCTTGTTTCAGGAACAAAACCTGAATTGCGGCCTAGCCCCGGTCACGGCCATGAACTGGTTCTTCGAGCACGAAACCGAAGGCATCATATTGGAAGACGACTGCGTGCCGGCCCCGAGCTTTTTTCGGTTTTGCGCCGAGCTGCTGGCCCGCTACCGCGGCGAGGCCCGCGTGATGCACATCGGCGGCAACAACTTCGGCTCCGAAGCCGGCCGGGACCCGGCCCCGGGCGAGCCGTCGTACCACTTCTCGACGCAGCGCAACAGCTGGGGCTGGGCCACGTGGCGGCGGGCCTGGCAGCTCTACGACTACCACCTCACCGACTTCCGGGCGGTGGCGGCGTCGGGGGCCCTCGATGGCACCTTCACCGGGCCCCTGGAAAAGCGCTACCGGCTGGGCAAGATGGCCGGCGTGCTGGCCCTGCCCCAGCCCCCCGACGTGTGGGATTACCAGTGGGAATACACCATTGCCCGCCACCAGGGCCTGTACATCGTGCCGGCCGTGAACTTGGTGGGCAACATCGGCTTCGGCAACGACTCGACCCACACCCACGACGGCGGCGACGCGATGGGGGCCCTGCCGGCCCGCGACCTGGCCTTTCCGCTGCGCCACCCCGCGGCGGTGGCCCAGGACCGCCGCCGCGACAACCGCCGCTTCAACGAGTTTTTGCGGGGCCGCCTGGCGGCCGTGGTGCGGCGCCTGTTCGCGGGGCAGCGGCCGGTGGCCGCCGGCCTGCAAAGCCCCAAGCAGCGCCCGGCTCTCCAACCAGCCCAGGCCTTGTCGCGATGAGGGTATTAGTATCGGCATATGCTTGCAACCCGACCAAGGGCGGCGAAGAAAGCATCGGCTTCAACTGGATGCAGCAATGGCAGCAGCTTGGCCACGAGGTGTGGTGCCTGACCACGCCGGTTGGCCGCGCCGACCTGGAAACGTACTTCGCCCGGCAGCTGCCGCCGGCCGAGCGGGCGCGCTTGCACATGGTGTACGTGCGGGTGCCGGCCTGGGTGCAGTACCTCTACCGCTGGCAGTTTGGGGTGTACCTGCACTACATGGTGTGGCAGTACCGGGCGTGGCGCACGGCGCAGCAGCTGGCCCGGCCCCAGGGGTTCGACCTGGTGCACCACGCCTCCTACGGCAGCATGCAAATGGCCACGTGGCTGTGGCGGCTGGGCCAGCCGTTGGTGGTGGGCCCCCTGGGGGGCGGGCAGCGGGCTCCGAAAGCGTTCCGCCGCTACCTGCCCGACTGGTTCAAAACCGAAACAATGCGCAATGCCATTGGCCAGTTGCTGGTAACCGGCGACCCGAACGTGCGCCAAAGCCTGCGGCGGGCGGCGCTGGTGCTGGCCACCAACGCCGAAACCGCCGCGGAAATCCGCCGCCTGGGCGGCCGCCGCGTCGAGATGTTTCTAGATTCGGGCCTGCCGGCTGGCTACCTGCCGGCCGCGTTTCCGGTGCGCGCCGAAGCGCCCGTGCTGCGCTTGCTCTGGCTGGGGCGCCTCGTCACCCGGAAAGCCTTGCCGCTGGTGCTCGAAGCCTTGGCGCAAGTGGCCCCGCGGGTGCCGTTCCACCTCACCATCGTCGGCGACGGCGTGCAGGGCCCTCAACTGCCCGCCTTACTAGCACAACACGGGCTGACGGACCGCGTAACGTGGCGCGGTACTCTGCCGTGGGCGCAGGTGCGCGAAGCCTTTCTCACGCACGACGTGTTCATGTTCGCCAGCCTGCGCGATTCTTTTGCCACGCAGCTGCTCGAAGCCATGGGCGCGGGCCTGCCCATCATCACGCTCGACCACCAAGGCGCGCGCGACTTCATTCCGCCCGCCGCCGCCCTGAAAGCGCCCGTTACTACCCCCGCCGAAACTGTGGGGGCCCTGGCCCGTGCCGTTGAGTACTGCTACGACCACCCGGCGCAGCGCGTGGCCATGGGCCGGGCCGGCTATGCCTTCGCCCACAGCCAAACGTGGGCTGCCCGCGGCCGCCGGATGCAGCAGCTGGCCGACGACCTACTGGGAACGCCGCCGCCGTTGCCCGCCGGGGCCCTGCACGAGCAGGGCCCCGCTCCGTATTCCCAATCTTGACCGTTGCTATGCTCTACATTATTATCCCTGTTTTTAACCGCTGGCGCTACACCCGCGAGTGCCTGGAGTCGCTGCGGGGGCAAACGACCCAGGCGTTCCGCACCGTGCTGGTCGACGACGGCTCGACCGACGAAACCGCCGCCGCTTTGGCCCGGGATTTCCCCGAGGTAGAGGTGGTGACCGGCGACGGCAACCTGTTCTGGACCGCCGGCGTGAACCTGGGCATCCGCCGGGCCCTGGCCCTGGGGGCCGTTCGCGTCCTGACGCTCAACAACGATGTGGTGGCCGCGCCCGATTTCGTGGCCCAAATGCTGGCCGCGGCCAACGAGCACCCCACCGCCGTGCTGGGGGCCCTGGAGTTCGACGCCGCCACCGGCCAGCCCATTTACGGGGGCGAGCGGCTCGATTTCCGTACCAACACCCGCCACGATCTGCTCGAAGAGTTGCCCGCCGGCCTGCGCACGGGCCTGCACCCGGTGACTTACCTGCCGGGCCGTGGGCTGCTCATTCCGAAGGCGGTGATTGACAAGATCGGGCTTTTCGACGAAAAGCGCCTGCCGCATTACCTCGCCGATTTTGATTACACCAGTGTGGCCCGCCGCGCCGGCTTCCCGGTGTACTGCAACTACGCCGCCCAGCTCAGCACCTACCCCGAGGAAAGCGGCCAGACCCTGACCCGCAAACACCGCAGCGCGAAGGGCTACTACCAGCACTTGTTCGGTATCCGGGGCGGCGGCAACATGGTGAATTTCACCCATTTTGCCCTAAAAAACTGCCCCAAGCCCTACCTGCCGTATTTCCTGCTGAACGGCTACGCGCGCCGCCTCGTGGGCTATTTTCTGCACTAGATGAGCTTCGTTAAACACATGGCCGGCTGGTTGTGGCTGGCCTGGCTGGGCGGGGGGCCCGGGCTGGGGGCTTGCGCCAGCCACCACGCCACCGGCGACGCCGTGCTGGTCATTACCAAGGGCGGCACCTACACCGGTACCTACCGCAGCGACGCCTCGGCGGTGGCGTGCGTGCGGGTGGCCACGGCGGAACCCGTGGTGCTCGACGGCTGCCGGCTAACGGGCCCCGGCAACTTAATCGAAGCCGGGGAAGGGGCCGACCTGACCGTGCGCAACTGCCGCGGCCAGGGTCTAGCGCCCACCGTGGACAAGCAGGCCCCCGGTCGTTTTGTTGACGCCTACCGCCCGCGCTGCTTCGTGGTGGAGCACAACTACTTCGCCCAAACCAGCGGCATCGTGGTCAACCGCTGGGGCGGCAGCGGCGCGCCGGGCCAGACGCTGACCGTGCGCTACAACGTGGTTCAGAATGTGGATGGGCGCTGGCGCAACGCGGGCGGCAGCACCCATTGCAGCTTTTTGCTGCTCAACACGGTGCAGCACTTAGCCGGGGCGGACATTGCTTATAATGAAATAGTTAATGTGCCGAACCAGAGCCTGGTCGAAGATAATATTAACATCTACAATTCGTCAGGCACGGCCCAAAGCCCGCTGCACATCCACGACAATTTCGTGCGCGGGGCTTATCCGTTTCCGGCCACAGCCGACCAGTTTACCGGCACGGGCCTGACCACCGACGGCGACGCCAAAACAGTTGGCGAAGCCACGGCTTTCATTGAGGCCGACCACAACCAGTTCGTGGCCACGGGCAACGCGGCGATGAACCTGGCCGCCGGCCACGACATCTACTACCACGACAACCGGGCCGTGACCAGCGGGCTGCTGCCGGGCGGCCATCGCTTCAACGCCACCAACGCCGGGCTGGGCGTCTTCAACTTCTACCACCAGCCGGCGGGCGCGTTCGGCAACAACCGGGTGGAAAACAACGTCGTCGGCTACGTGAACTGGGGCAACGCCGACCCGCTGCCCGACCGCCAGGACCTAAGCGCGGGCAACTGCGCCCCGTGCAGCGGCACCGAGCATTTGCCGGGGCCCATCACCCTCGCCACCGAAGACGGCGAGTGGATGCGCTGGAAACTCAAGCTTCGCCACGCCGGTATTACCGTGGGGCCCCTGCCCAACCGGGCGGCTGCCAAGTAAGCACTTAGCCTATAATTTCTCGCATGTACATCGGAGTATTGGCCCCCATTGCCACGAATGATTTGTTGCCTGCGGCCGAGCGGCACCCCGGCCTGTACCCGAAAGGACGCGAAGGGGCCCCGCTCATTAGCAACCTAATCCGCGAATACGTGGCCCGGGGCCATCGGGTGCTGGCCATTACCCTCGACGACCAACTGGCCGACGACGCGCCGCCCTTCGTGCACGAGGGCCCCGGCTTGACTTACGTGGTGGTGCCCAGCCGCCGCCGCACCTTCCGCCCCAACGGCCGGCGGCTGGGCCGCACCGCCGATTTTTTTCGGTTCGAGCGCCAGCAGATGCTGGCCGTGCTCCGGCGTTTCCGCCCCGAGGTGGTGCACGCCCACTGGACCTACGAGTTTGCGCTGGCCGGGCTGGCCTACGAGCCCCGGACGCTGGTAACGGTTCACGACAACGCCCAGATTATTTTCCGGTACGTGCGCACGCTCAACCGGCTGTTTCACCTGCTGCTGGCCCGCTACGTGTTCCGCAAAGGCCACTGGTTCACGGCCGTATCGCCCTACATGGCCGCAACGGTGCAGCCCTGGACGCGCGATAAGGTTTTCGTCGTGCCCAACCCGGTGGTCATTCCGGAGCGTGCCAACCAGACGAAAGCGCCGCTTTCCCGGCCCGTCATCAGCTTGGTCGTGAACGGCTGGGACGACCGCAAAAACTCCAAAAATGCCTTGCTCGCCTTCAAATCCGTGCGGCAGCGGCACCCGGCGGCGGTGCTGTGGGCGATGGGCACGGCCTTTGTGCCCGGCGAGGAAGCCGAGGAATTTTGCCGCCAGCACGACGTAGCGGGCGTGGTTTTCATGGGCCCCACGCCCCACGAGCAAGTGCTGCGCAACATCGCGGCCAGCACCTTCGTGCTGCACACTTCGCTCGAAGAATCGTTCGGCATGGTGCTGGCCGAGGCCATGGCCTACGGCGTGCCCGTGGTGGCCGGCCAGGCCAGCGGGGCCGTGCCGTGGGTGGTGGAAGACGGCGGCCTGCTGGTGGACGTGACCAGCGTGGAAACCATCGCCGCGGCGGTGAACCGCTTGCTCGCCGACGCGGCGCTGTACGACCAGCTGTCGGCGCGGGCGGTGGCCATCGTCGCCGAACGGTTTCCCCTAGCCAAAGTTGCCGATCAGTACCTGGCCCTGTACGCGCAGTGTAGCGCCTGACGCGCAAAGCCGCGTTCCGGCGGAATAAATTAGCGTCAAACTGCTCTCCAATAGGTGGTTATAGAAAATCTGTAATCCGGGTGTACGGCAAAGGCCGGGCCGTACGGCCCTGGCTCTGGTGCTGCTTTGGGCCACGCGCCGCTACGGCCCCGCGAAAAAGGATTTTCAGGGATAGGGCGGGCAAGGCGAAAATTGACGCGGTGGTGGCGCATAGCCCCCGCAAAGGGGCCGCCGTGCCCGGGCCGCACGCTACGGAATGAACAAGATTTGGTCATTAGAACCTGCCGACGGAGCCGTGGGGCCGGGGACTCCGGAGCCTTTTTTGGGCACCAAAAAATAACCGCGAGCGGTGCGCAACGCACGGCCCTGGCCAGCTGCGCGGACGCCCACGAACAGCCCCGTGCGAGGGCCGCCGAAACCGGTCGTGTCAGCTAAAAAATCAGGAAATACCGCTATGTTGCTCTGATGTAAAAGTCAGATATATAGTCGATTGTGTCAAAAGCTATAATCGGTGACTTTCCTGAGCATTGAGGGGCGCGGCAGCTCGCAGGTACTGCTCACACCGACTCAGAATTTGGGATGAAATAATGTATATTATTTCAATGATATTTAACTTTTCTTATTAAGTAAATTCGCTGCTGGTTAAGCTTGATTACGCAAACGGTTGCGCGTTATCGCATGTTTACAAGCGTTTACGATTAGCCGTGAGTTTATATCTTTGTTTTAAAGGCATTTACATTATATAATTATTTTTATAATCACTTCAACTAAAACAGCCGACGCAACTTATGCTAAAAAATACTAGCTTTTTCGGATTAAAGCGCGAGGGCGGCACTTTTGAGTCGCTGGTCGGGGCTTTTTGGGCTGCTTTGGCTGCTTGCACTCTGCCCAGCTTGGTGCAGGCGCAAACTGTGAGCTATGCTGCACCCATCGTCATCACGCATGGGGGCACTTACACGGGCAATTACCGCAGCGACGCCTCGGCAGTACCGTGCGTGCGGGTGGCCACCACCGAGGCCGTGGTGCTCGACGGCTGCCGGCTAACGGGCCCCGGCAACCTGGTCGAAGCCGGGGAAGGCGCGGACCTGACCGTGCGCAACTGCCGCGGCCAGGGCCTAGCGCCCACCGTCGACAACCAGGCCCCGGGCCACTTCCTGGACACGTACCGGGCCCGGCGGCTGGCGGTGGAGCACAACTACTTCGCCCAGACCGGCGGCATCGTGGTCAACCGCTGGGGCGGCAGCGGCGCGCCGGGCCAGACGCTGACCGTGCGCTACAACCAGGCGCGCAACCTCGACGGGCGCTGGCGCAACGGCGGCAGCACCCATTGCAGCTTTTTGCTGCTCAACACGGTGCAGCACCTGGTCGGGGCGGACATTGCTTATAATGAGGTAATCAACACGCCGGACCAGAGCTTGGTCGAGGACAACCTCAACTTCTACAACTCCTCGGGCACGGCCCGGAGCCCGCTGCGCGCCCACGACAACTTCGTGCGCGGAGCTTATCCGTTCCCGGCCGCGGGCGGGTACTTCACCGGCACGGGCCTGACCACCGACGGCGACGCGCAAACCGCCGACGGGGCCAGCGCTTACATCGAAGCCGACCACAACCAGTTCGTGGCCACGGGCAACGCGGCGATGAACCTGGCCGCCGGCCACGACATCTACTACCACGACAACCGGGCCGTGACCAGCGGGCTGCTGCCGGGCGGCCATCGCTTCAACGCCACCAACGCCGGGCTGGGCGTCTTCAACTTCTACCACCAGCCGGCGGGCGCGTTCGGCAACAACCGGGTGGAGAACAACACGGTGGGCTACGTGAACTGGGGCAGCGCCGACCCGCTGCCCGACCGCCAGGACCTGAGCGCGGGGGCCTGTGCGCCCTGCGCCGGCACGCAGCACCTGCCTAACCCCATCACCCTCGCCACCGAAGACAACGAGGCCGTGCTCTGGCAACAGAAGCTCCAGCAAGCCGGCGTTACCGTGGGGCCCGCTGGCGCGCCCACCACGCCCACTGCTCCGGCTGCCCCCACTGCGCCGCCCGTGGCCGGGAACAACCTAGTGGCCAACCCCGGCTTTGAGGCCGACGGCGCGGCCGTGGGGGACCCCACCGGCTGGCAAACGTGGGCGGGCGCGAACACGGACAACGCCGCCGATTACACGGAAACCTTCGGGGGGGCGCACACAGGGGCCTACCACGGTACGCACTTCCGGCCGGATGCATTCGAAGTGTACACGTACCAAGTGCTGCAAAACCTGCCGGCCGGTACCTACGCGCTACGGGCCTGGGTGAAGAGTAGCGGCGGACAGGCCGCAGCCCGGATGCTAGCCAAAAATTATGGCGGAGCGAAGCTGGTGACCGACCTCTCGGCCACAATCGGTACCTGGACCCTGGTCGAGGTCAAGAACATCGCCGTGACGAACGGCCAGTGCGAAATCGGCTTTTACTCCAAGGCCCAGGGCCGCCAGTCACTTTACTTTGACGACGTCGAGTTCGTTCGGCAAAACGCGGGGCCGGCGGTGGTGCTGACGGCTACCGCCAGCCTCACGCTGGGCCAACCCTTGGCTTTGAGCGCCAACGCGGTTGACTCTGACGGAACGATAGCCAAGGTCGAATTTTTCAGCGGCGGCACGAAGCTGGGCGAAGACAGCGGTACGCCTTATCAGTTGAGTTGGACGCCCACAGCCGTCGGCGCTTATTCGCTCACCGCCCGGGCCACCGACAACACCGGTGCCAGCACCACGTCGGCCCCGGTGGTAGCGGTGGTCGTTGCCCTGCCCACCGCCCCTGCCGCGCCGCCCGTGGCCGGGGGCAACCCGGTGGCCAACCCCGGCTTTGAAGCCGACGGCGCGGCCGTGGGGGCCCCCACCGGCTGGCAGACGACAACGGGTAGCGGCACGTCCGACAACGCCGACTACACCGAGACGTACCCGGGGGCGCACGGCGGGCTGTACCACGGCACGCACTACCGGCCCGAGGCCTACGAGGTGTACACCTATCAAGTCCTCAAAGGCCTGCCGGCGGGTACTTATACGCTGCGAGCCTGGGTGAAGAGCAGCGGCGGGCAAGCCGTAGCTCAGATGCAAGCTAAAACTTACGGCGGGACAACGCTGGCGACCAACATCGCGGCCACGGCCGGCAGTTGGGCCTTAGTCGAGCTTAGAGACATCGCCGTGGGAAGCAACGGTAAGTGCGAAATCGGCTTCTACTCCAAAGCCCAAGGCGGCCAGTCACTTTACTTTGATGACGTGGAGCTTGTTGCGCAATCCACCGCGCCGCCCGCCGCCAATACGGTGCTGAACGCCAGCTTCGACGACGACGGAGCCCCCGTACAGGCCCCCAGCCAGTGGTCCACCCAAACCTGGGGCACCACCCAAGCCTATGCCAGCTACACAGAAAGTTACGGCGGGGCGCGCACGGGGGCGTACCACGGCACGCACTACCGGCCCGAGGACTACGAAGTCTACACTTACCAAGTAGTGAAGAACCTGCCGGCCGGCACCTACGCCCTGCGGGCCTGGGTGCGCAGCAGTGGCGGGCAGCCCCAGGCCCAGGTACTGGCCAAAAACTACGGCGGGGCGAGTCTGGCGACCAACATCCAGGGCACGACCGGTGCCTGGACTTTGGTCGAGGTCAAGAACATCACCGTGACGAGTGGCCAGTGCGAAATCGGACTCTACTCCAAGGCCCAAGGCGGCCAATCACTTTACTTCGATGACGTGGAGCTTGCCCGGCAGGACGGCGGCAGTGCCAGCGCGGCAGTTTCCCGCTCCGTCGCAGACGTTGCCCATCTCACGCTCTACCCCAACCCGGCCGATGACCAGGTTGCTGTTTCGGCAAATTTTGCTCAGGCCTCGGCCGTGGTGCTGGTCGTAATTGACCTGCAAGGCACCACTGTGGCCCGCAGCGAGCAGCAGGCCATAGCCGGCGACAACCAGTTCACAATCAACACATCCAATCTGCCCGACGGGCTGTACTCGGTACAGGTTCAGAGCAGCCAGGCAACGCTCGTGCAGCGCTTGGAAGTAAGGCATTGAGCTAGGTTATGCATTGGAAAGGAGCGGGGGTAATAATTGGCAGGACCAATTATTACCCCCGCTCCTTTTCAACTAATTGCCGCGGATGGGGCTAAGCGTTGACCAGCGTCTTGCGGGCCAGCAGGTACAGAAAGCGCGAGTTGGTGACGAGGTAGCGCCGCCACAACCGGCGCGGCTCCAGCCAGAGGCGGTAAGCCCATTCCAGCCACAGGCGGCGCGCCCACACGGGCAAGCGCTGCTCCAGCCCCGCGTACACCAGAAACGCCTGCCCCACGCCGAGCATGCAGGCCCTGATTTTGCCGCGGTGCGCGGCCATCCAGCGCTCTTGCCGGGGACAGCCCAGGGCCACGAAAAGCAGGTCGGGGTCGGCCGCGTTGATGGCCGCCACGTGCGCATCTTCTTCGGCCGGGGTGAGGGCGCGGAAAGGCGGGGCGCAAGTGCCCACCAAGCGCAGCGTGGGCAGCTCGCGCCGGGCCCGCTCCACAATGGCTGCGAGCACGTCGTCGGTGGTGCCGTAGAAGTACACCGATTGGCCCCGGCGCGCGGCTTCTGCCAACAAGGCGGGCACCAGGTCCATGCCGGCCACGCGCTCCTGCGGGTGGCCGCCCAGCCACCCGGCCACGCTGGCCACGGGGCCCCCGTCGGGCGTCACCAGGTTGGCTTCGTCCAATACCTGGCGGAAGCTAACGTCGCGGTGGGCCTCCACCACCATGTGCACATTGGCGCAGCACACGTAGGCCGAAGTGCGGGCCGCGCCCAGTTGCAGGATGTTTTCCACAAAGTCCTCGAACGAGCCGGTGGAAATGCCTGAATCAAGAACTAATTGTTTCGATAGCATGAGTAATAATACGATAAAATCAGCGCGACGAACTAATAAGCGTTTTTCTCGCCCGCAATCATGTTCCAAACCGTTTTGCCGATGATTTTAACGTCGAGCAGCAACGACCAGTTCTCCACGTACTTCAGGTCGTACTCCACCCGCTTCTCCATCGAGCCTTCGGTCCGGGTTTCGCCCCGGTAGCCGTTTACCTGCGCGTAGCCCGTGATGCCGGGCGTGACGGTGTGCCGCTGGGCGTAGGTGTGGATGTGCTTGGAGTATTCTTCGAGCTGCGACACCATGTTGGGCCGGGGCCCTACCACCGACATCTGCCCGAGCCACACGTTGAAGAACTGGGGAATCTCGTCGAGGCTGGAGGCGCGCAGGAAGCGCCCGATGCGCGTCACCCGGGCGTCGCCCTTGGTGGCTTGCAGCTCGGTGCCGCCCAGGTCGGTGCGCATGGTGCGCAGCTTGTAGCACGGAAACAGCTTGTTGCGCTTACCCGGCCGCAACTGCTTGAAAAACACGGGCCCCGGCGAGTCGAGTTTGATCAATACCGCCAGCACGGGCAGCAAAAGGGGGAATATGCCCACGATGACCAAGCCCGAAAAAACAACGTCGAACAGGCGCTTGGCCAGCTGGTTGGCCCGGAACCCCAGCGGGTGCTGCCGCACCGTGAGGATGGGGCCCCGGCCGTGGTAGTGCATGCTAACGCCCTTATGCAGCGTGCCTTCGAAGTCGGGCACGATGCGGAAAGTCATGAAGTGGTCGTCGGCAAAGCTGGACAGCTCCTGCATGAAAGCGGTCTGGTCGAGGGGCAGCGCGAAGTAAATTTCATCCACTTGTTCTTGCAGGCAAAATTCTTTCAGCTCGGCCAGACGGCCGCGCACCAGGGGCTGCACGTCGCCCGGGGCGGGCGCATCGGTGAAAAAGCCGAGGAATTGGTTCGCCACCGGGTCGTGCAGCGTCAGGAACTGGTACAGGTCGTGGCCGCTGCGGCTGGCCCCCACGATCACGAAGCGGCTGTGGGGCCGGGCCCAGTGGTAGCGGTAAGTGCGATACAGAAAAGCCAACACCAAGCGCCCGCCGATCACGGCCGTGCCCGCCACACTATACAGCATCACCAAGTAGCGAATCGGCAGCAGCCGCACGCGCAGCAGCAAGATGCCACCCATCAGCAGCACGGCGTGCAACAGGAAGGTGCGCACCAGCGACCAGAACTTCTCCGAGTAGGTCGTCAGCCGGTCCAGGGGGGCGGGGTTGGCGAAGTGACCGGCCAAAATCCACCACAGCAGGCCAAAAACGGCGAAAAACAAGGGGTAATCGCCCCCGAACTGCCAGTCGCCGCGCTGTGAATAGCAAACCACCCGAAATACTCCGAAAATAATCAGGACATCGAGTGTAAGCAGGATAAGCTGGTTGACGTGGGTCCGCCGTGCGTAAAGTATCATACTAATATAAAATGGTATACCAAAAAGGTAGTTAGCGCCACCATAAAAGCGTTGCGCACCCCACATACGTTAGGGAAGGCGCGGCGGGTCTTGTCAGTTGGTTTTTAATGGGATTTAATTATAAAATTTATAAATGCAACCGATTTCGCTAAGTAAATTCTTTAGAAAATGATAGTGTTGAAGCAAGAAATTTTATCTGTAAATAATTATAAAACAGTATTTTAATTATTATAGCGCAGCTTATTCGCAATAGTCGAGTTTGTCAAATGGAATGGTTGAGTTTATTAAATAAATTCATAATTAAATATAGTAAAAATATTAAGTAATCGTACATTTTGATTGATCTTTTGATTGATCTTTTGAACACTATCCGCCGCGGCCGGAGGCGGCCGCGGCCTATTGGTTCACCTCCACGTTGGGGTAGGGTGCGGCCACGGCGGCGGGCCCAACGTCGGCCTGCGAGAAGGCTAAAAAATGAGTAGTATGCGGCGCGTCGGGGCCCTGGTGAAACTCGCGCACTTGGTCTTCCACGGCCTGGTCGTCGCGGGTGAAGCGGCGGTGCTGGCGCAGGTGCTCGCCCCAGGTGGCCACGTAGAAAAACTCGGTGATGCGGCTGGGCTCGGCCAGGTCGGTGAACACGCCGGCGCGCAGGGACCCGTCGCGCAGGCGCAGGCGGGTGAGGCGGTCGGCCACGACCCGGAAAGCGGCCCAGTCGGCGGGGTCGATGCGGTACTCAATCATCACGACCACGGGGCCGTCGTCGGGGTCCACGGCCCCGGCGGCCACGGGCGGGTCGAGCCACGGCTCGGCGGGGTCGAGGTCGAGGCTGTCGGACGCGCGCAGCGGGTAGGGCAGGGCCAGCAGGGCGCTGGCCAGCATCCAGGCGGCGGCGGCGTAGAGGGCAATTTGCAGGCCCAGGTGGTCGGCCAGCTCGCCCCAGGCCAGGCTGCCGAGCGACATTCCCGCCTGAAATACCAGCATGTAGATGCTCACCACGCGCGCCTGCACCCACTTGGGCACGTTCAGCTGCACCGTGGTGCTGAAGCTGGTCATGGCCATGAGCCAGGCCGTGCCCGTGAGGAACATGATGGGCCCCAGGACGTAAGTGGACTCGATCAGGGCCAGGCTCAGGTTGGTGGCCACAAACATCAGCCCGCCCAGCAGTGCGCGCCGGTTGAGGCTGAGGCGCTGCCCGGCCCGGCCCATCAGGAAGGCCCCGGCCACGGCCCCCGCGCCCAGCCACGAGAGCATGGCCCCGTAGTGGCCGGCGCTCAGGTGCAGCTTACGGGCAATAACCACCGAGAGCAGCGCCCACATGGCGCTGGCCCCGAACCCGAACGCAAACACCCGCACCAGCACCGCGTGCAGCACCGGCGCGTAGTGCACGTAGCGCATGCCCGCCCGCAGGGCCCCCAGGAAATGCTCGGCCG
Source organism: uncultured Hymenobacter sp. (assembly GCA_964242665.1). GTDB lineage: Bacteria > Bacteroidota > Bacteroidia > Cytophagales > Hymenobacteraceae > Hymenobacter. The sequence continues at coordinate 87,122 of CAXTBA010000004.1, read as the reverse complement.
GGCCGGTGGTTTTTTCGGCGTCGCGCTTCCAGAAGTAAATCACCGCGAACGTGGCCAGGAACGACGCCCCGTTGAGCATGAACACCCAGCCCGGCGAGTAGTAGGCGATGACCAGCCCGCCCAGCGCCGGCCCGATGGCCCGGGCGATGTTGTTGCTCACCCCGTTGAGGGTGATGGCGAAGGGCAGCACCGGGCGCGGCACCAGCTCGGTGGTCACGGTTTGCCACACCGGGCCGTTCAGGGCCGAGCCCATGCCCAGCAGAAACGTGAAGCCCAGCACCCCCAGCGCCGACACCTGCCCGGCCAGCGTGAGGGCCCCCAGCAGCGTGGCCATCACCGCCATAAAGCCCTGCGTGAACAACAGCAGCTTGCGCCGGTCAATAAGGTCGGCCAGGGCCCCGCCGGGCAGGCTCAGCAGGAAGGCGGGCAGGCTGGAGGCGGTTTGCATCAGGGCCACGAGCAGGGCCGAGGCGGTGAGGGTGGTCACGAGCCACACGCCGGCCACGTTTTGCATCCAGGTGCCGACGTTGGAGACGAGCGAGGCAATCCACACGGCCCGGAACACGTGGTAGGCCAGCGGGCTCCACAAGCTGGCCTTGGCGGCCGGGGCGGGGGGAAGGGTTGGGGTCATCAAGGGAATAACAGTAGTACAGGGCTTACGGATATTGGGTAAAGGAGTGAACGCGCGGCAGGCAATTCACTCCTTCCTCCAGTGCCAGCAGCACTTTAGAAATAATAAACTGGTAAAAAATCGATTAGGCGAAACCATTGCCTTGTAATATCTTAACGCGCAGCGGATTTGCGGCCCTGGGGCCCGGCGGGCCCGGGCTCCGTTAACCGGGCTGAAACTTGGCCGCCGGAAAGTGGCTGGCTGGGTGATAATTGCATAAAAATCAAGATGATATATAATGACGGCTGATAGCAACCTCGCCCCGGTGGGCCTGTACCGCCCGGAATTTGAGCACGACGCCTGCGGCACGGGCTTTATTACGTCCCTCACCGGGCGCAAGTCGCACCAGATGGTGGTGGACGCGCTGACCATGCTGGAAAACATGGAGCACCGCGGCGCCTGCGGCTGCGACCACGACTCGGGCGACGGCGCGGGCGTGCTGCTGCAAATCCCGCACTGGTTTTTGCTCGAAGAGTGCTTAGTACTTGACATTCAATTGCCCGAGCCCGGCGGCTACGGCGTGGGCCAGGCGTTTTTGCCGAAAGGCGCGGCCGCCCGCGCCACCGCCCGGGGCCTCATCGACGCGGCCGCCGCGCAGCTGGGCCTGCGCGTGCTCGGCTACCGCCCCGTGCCGACGAACCCGGCCGGCATCGGCGCGACGGCCCTCAGCGGCGAGCCGGTGATGGAGCAAGTGTTCATTGCCCGGCCCGTAGAAGTGGCCACGACCGAAGACTTTGAGCGCAAGTTGTACCTCCTGCGCCGGCTCATCGTGAAAAACGTGAAGGAAGTGCTGCCCGGGGGCCTCGACGACCTGTACTTCGCCTCGTTCTCGTGCCAAACCATCGTGTACAAGGGCCAGCTCACCACCTACCAGGTGCGCGGCTACTACCCCGACCTGACCGACGAGCGGGTGACGACGGCGTTTGGGCTCATCCACTCGCGCTTCTCCACCAACACGTTTCCGAGCTGGCGGCTGGCGCAGCCCTTCCGCTACCTGGCCCACAACGGCGAAATCAACACCCTGCGCGGCAACCTGAACTGGTTCTACGCCGGCCTGCGCACCTACGCCTCGCCCTACTTCACGGCCGAGGAAATGGAGATGCTGCTGCCCGTGATTGACGCCGGGCAGTCGGATTCGGCCTGCCTCGACAACATCGTGGAGCTGCTGCTGCACTGCGGCCGCACTTTGCCCCACGTGCTGATGATGCTGGTGCCCGAGGCCTGGGACGGCAACGAGCAGATGGACCTGCTGAAAAAAGCATTTTACGAGTTCCACGCCACTTTTATGGCCCCCTGGGACGGCCCGGCGGCGCTCAACTTCACCGACGGCCGCCTCGTGGGGGCCATGCTCGACCGCAACGGCCTGCGCCCGCTGCGCTACGTCGTCACCAACGACGGGCGCGTGTTGGTGGCTTCGGAGGCCGGCGTGCTGCCCATCCCGGAAGAAATCATCCTCGAGAAAGGGCGCTTGCAGCCGGGCAAAATGTTCGTGGTGGACACCATGGCCGGCGAAATCATCACCGACGCCGAAATCAAGCACCAGGCCGCCAGCCGCCAGCCCTACGGCGACTGGCTGCGCAACTACCAAATTCGACTGGAGGAGTTGGAAGAGCCCCGGCAGGTGTTTTCGGACCTCGGCGCGGCGGCCGTGCTCAAGTACCACCAGGCGTTCGGCTACACGCGCGAGGACATCGAAACCGTGATTTTGCCTATGGCCGTGGAAGGCAAGGAGGCCATCGGCTCGATGGGCGTGGACGTGCCCCTGGCCGTGCTTTCTGACCAGCCGCAGCACCTGAGCAGCTACTTCAAGCAGTTTTTTGCGCAGGTGACCAACCCGCCCATCGACCCCATTCGCGAGCGGCTGGTGATGAGCCTGGCCACCTTCATCGGCAACAACGGCAACATCCTCGACGAGGACAAGATGCACGGGCACTGCGTGGCCCTGCGCCACCCCATCCTCACCAACCACCAGCTCGAAAAGCTGCGCAGCATCGACACCGGCCTGTTCCACGCCAAAACGCTCCAGACCTACTTCAAGGCCGACGGCCAGCCCGGCTCGCTTGAAGCCGGCCTGGCCCGCCTCTGCCGCTACGCGGAGGATGCGGTGAACGACGGCTTCGAGGTGCTAATTCTGTCCGATAGGGCCCTGGACTCGGAGCACGCGCCCATCCCGTCGCTGCTGGCCGTGTCGGCGGTGCACCACCACCTCATTCGCCTCAGCCGGCGCAGCGCGGTGGGCCTTGTGGTGGAGGCAGGCGACGTGTGGGAAGTGCACCACTTCGCCTGCCTGCTGGCCTTCGGTGGCACGGCCATCAACCCGTATTTGGCCCTGGCCACCATCCAAACCACCCACCGCGACGGCCGCCTTAAAACCCGTCTGGAGGGCCCCCAGCTAGTGAAAAACTACGTGAAGGCGGTAAACGACGGCCTGCTAAAGATTTTTTCCAAGATGGGGATTTCGACGCTTCTCTCGTACCACGGGGCTCAGGTGTTCGAGATTTTAGGGATTAACCAGGAAGTGGTGGACCGCTACTTCACCGGGGCCGTGACGCGCATCGGGGGCCTGGGGCTCGACGAAATTGCTCGCGAAACGCTGTACAAGCACTTCCAGGGCTTCCGAAGCAACACGCCGCCCGAGGCCGAGGTGCTCGGCGACGGCGGCTTCTACCAGTGGCGGCGGCGCGGCGAGGCGCACATGTTCAACCCCGAAACGGTGCACCTGCTGCAACTGGCCACCCGCACCAACAACTACGCCACCTACCAGCGCTACGCCAAGCTGCTGAACGAGCACCCCAGTCAGGCGTTCAGCATCCGGGGCCTGCTCGATTTTGCCCAGCACCGCGAAGCCATTCCGCTCGAAGAAGTGGAGCCGGCGGCGCTGATTATGAAGCGGTTTGCCACCGGGGCCATGTCGTTCGGCTCCATCTCGCACGAGGCGCACAGCACCCTGGCCATCGCCATGAACCGCATCGGCGGCAAGAGCAACACCGGCGAGGGCGGCGAGGACCCCATGCGCTTCGAGGTGATGGAAAACGGCGACTCCATGCGCTCGGCCATCAAGCAAATTGCCTCGGCCCGCTTCGGCGTCACGGCCCACTACCTGACCAACGCGGACGAGCTGCAAATCAAGATGGCCCAGGGCGCCAAGCCCGGCGAAGGCGGCCAGCTGCCCGGCCACAAAGTGGACGAGTGGATTGCCAAGGTGCGCCACGCCACGCCCGGCGTGGGCCTGATTTCGCCCCCGCCCCACCACGACATCTACTCGATTGAGGACCTGGCCCAGCTGATTTTTGACCTGAAAAACGCCAACCGCGCCGCCCGCATCAACGTGAAGCTGGTGAGCAAGGCCGGCGTGGGCACCATCGCCGCCGGCGTGGCCAAGGCCCACGCCGACGTGATTCTCATCTCCGGCTACGACGGCGGCACGGGGGCCTCGCCGCTCAGCAGCATCCGCCACGCGGGCCTGCCCTGGGAGCTGGGCCTCGCCGAAGCCCACCAAACGCTGGTGCGCAACCAGTTGCGCAGCCGCGTGGTGCTACAAGCCGACGGCCAGCTTAAAACCGGCCGCGACTTGGCCGTAGCTGCCCTGCTGGGCGCTGAAGAATGGGGCGTGGCCACGGCCGCCCTCATCGCCGGCGGCTGCGTGATGATGCGCAAGTGCCACCTCAACACCTGCCCCGTGGGCGTGGCCACCCAAGACCCCGAGCTGCGCAAGCTCTTCACCGGCCAGCCCGAGCACATCGTCAACCTGTTCCGCTTTTTGGCCGAGGAGCTGCGCGAAATCATGGCCTCGCTGGGCTTCCGCACCGTGAACGAGATGGTGGGCCGCTCGCAGTTCCTCAAGCGCAAGGCCGGCGTCAGCCACTGGAAAGCCAAGCAGGTAGACCTGAGCGGCGTGCTTTACCCGGCCCCCAACCCCACCGGCGCCACCTTATACAAGAGCGAAGACCAGGACCACGGCCTCGCCGACGTGCTCGATTGGGAGCTGCTGGCCCGCGCCCAGCCCGCGCTGGACCACCAAACGCTGGTGTTCGGCTCGTTCGACGTGCGCAACACCGACCGCACGCTGGGCACGCTGCTTTCCAACGAAATCACGAAGCGCTACCACGCCGCCGGCCTGCCCGAAGGCACCATCCACTTCCGCTTCAAAGGCTCGGCGGGGCAAAGCTTCGGCGCGTTTGCGGTCAAAGGCTTGGCGTTCAGTTTGGCCGGCGAAGCCAACGACTACGTGGGCAAAGGCCTCTCGGGGGCCCAGCTGGCCATCTTCCCGGCCCCGGAAAGCACGCTGGTGCCCGAAAACAACATCATCATCGGCAACGTGGCGCTGTACGGCGCCACCTCCGGGGCCCTGTTTGCCCGCGGGCAGGCCGGCGAGCGGTTTGCGGTGCGCAACTCGGGCGCCACGGCCGTGGTCGAAGGCGTGGGCGACCACGGCTGCGAGTACATGACCGGCGGCCGGGCCCTCGTCCTGGGCAAAACCGGGCGCAACTTCGCCGCCGGCATGAGCGGCGGCATAGCCTGGATTTACGACCCCGACGGCACGTTCCCCGAAAACTGCAACCTGGAAATGGTGGAGCTCGAAGGCCTGACCGCCGACGACGAAGACCAAATCCAGGTCCTACTCCGCCGCCACCACGACCTGACGGGCAGCGACAAAGCCGAATTCCTCCTCGCCAACTGGCCCGAGGAAACGGGGAGGTTTGTGAAGGTATTTCCGTCGGAATACAAGAAGGTGCTGCAACGCGCGCAGCTGCAAGCCGCGGGGTAGGGGCCCAGGGGGAATGATGGGGGTAGAACAAAAAGGACAATAATTGATCAATAAAAAATTCGCGAAAAAATTCGCGAAAAGCCTTCAATCTGGCCACAAACAGCCTTTTTTATCCCTTTCAAGAATAGAACGCGAAAAAACGAAAAGGACAAATGGCCTGGCCGGGCTTTGACCATCTTGGATTCAGCTTGGATTGGCGGGCCTGGATTGGGCTGAAACTGGCTGGCTGCTGACAGAAACACCCATTGAAGGGACCGGAAAGCGGCCTTTAATGGGTGTTTTTTTGCTGTTTGCGGGGCTTGCGGGTGGCTTTGGCCTCTATGGATGCCAGTTGGGCCGCCAAGGCGTCCAGCGCGGCGCGGAAGGTGGCTAAATCATCGGGGTCGTATGCGGAATTGATGGTAGCGGCCAGCGAGTGATTGGTTGGGACGGGCGGCGGCCTTTCAATTTTTGTCCTTTTCGTTTTGCTGGGAGGGGATAGGTTAGCGGATAGGTTAGCGGATAGGTTAGCGGTTTCGGCGGTTTCGGGGTCTGTTACTATTCCATGTTGGAACATGGGGCCCCTTCCAACCAGGATATAAGCGGGGGCTACTGACAGTTTTTCTACCAGGAACACGGCTAGTTCTATCGTAACGCCCCGCCGGCCGGCCTCTATATTGGTCAGATAGCCGCGCGATACTTCTATCTGCTGCGCAAATTCAGCCACAGACGCCCCTAGGACCTCTCGCACCTTGGCAAGTCGCTCATTAATGGTGCTGCCTGGCTTCATGCTGCTGTAATGGCTGATTTTTATTCCTATTTGGAAAAATAAGCGGGTTTTCGCTTGTTTATTTTCCAAAATGGAACAACCTTTGTCCCACAATCCGGGACAAATATGGTTAACGCATCTGACATTTCTAATATTTTGGCAAACGCCGAAGCGCAGCCCATGCCGGCCGACGCATCGGAAATAGCCCTTCGTGTGGGCGTGAGCGCTAGTTTGGTCCGCAAGGTGCTGGGCGGGACGCGCAAAAATGAAAAAATTGTAAAGGCTTACCGGGCGCTGCTGAATGAGCGCGCCAAAGCTCAGCAGGAATTCCAGGCAATCCAAAAAGGAACACCGTGCGCTTAATCGACAACCAGCTATTTCTGGAAGTCGATGACTTCGTGGCTCTGGGCTATTCGGCCGGAACCGTGAAGGCTAATATTTCCGCGCAGCGTCCTTCGTGGCGCGGCATTGCTTCGGTGAAAGACCCGGGCAATGGCCAGCTGCGGGTATACCCTTATGCCAGCTTCCCGGCTGATTGGAAAAAGCTGATTCAAGAAAAGTTGGCGGAAGGCCAGGAGCCCCTGGCCTGGATGCTGAAGCGGGAACAGTTCGCGGTACTGCGGCAACACCTGCCGGCGGTGCCCAAAGCAGACGTGGAAATTCTGCGCAGCTACCGCATAGAGCGCGAAACCACCGACCTGAACACGGGTGAAGTGCAACGCAAGCAACTGAGCGGCCTGCCGGAAGACAAAATCAAAGCCTACGGGCAAGCCTGTCGGTGGCTGGCCTTGCTCAGTGAGCCAAAGTGGAAAAAGAAAGCTGAGCGGGTGAAGGTGAGCCCCGAGTTCGCGGCCATGCCCGAGTTCATTGCGGCCTGCGTGGCTCTGTACTCGGAAGAGGAAGTGAAGCTACCCGCTAACTACAGCAAGCTACAGGCGAAGCTGCGTGACTATAAGGAACAGGGCGCGGCCTGCTTAATCAGCAAAGCGCTGGGCAACAACATCGCCCGCAAGGTGGGCGATGAGCAGCTGGAATACATGATTAAGCTGTATTCGGACAAGCGCAAGCCCTCGTTTGAGCAAGTAACCGGCTGGTACAACGAAGCGGCCGGGCGGCGGGCGGGCCTCGGGCTGGACTTGTGGCCGGAAATCACGGCGGGCACGGCCAAAAACAACCTGCTGGCTACCGATGTGCAGCCGGTTTGGTACATGGCGCGGCACGGGTTCGACGCCTGGAAAGCCCGCTACGAATACACCATGCTGTGCTATAAGCCAAGCCAGCGGGATATTCAGTGGGTTATCGACGGTACAAAAGTCAACAAGCGGTACCGGACGGCCAAAGGCGTGAGTGCCAAGCTGAAGATGCTGGTGGTGATGGACGTGGCCACGGAATGCTTCCTGGGTTGGGCGTTTGCCGAAAAGGAAGATGCGGCGGAAGTGGCCAAAGCCGTGCGCGCGGCCATTCAGCGGGCCGGCGGGGTGCGTCCTTACCAGTTTTTGTACGATAACGACAGCTCAAACAAGGCGTTTTTCAAGAATATGGCGGGGCTACACTTCCCCGCGATGCCCTATAATGGCCAGTCAAAGACCATTGAAGGGGCCTTTGGGCGCTTGCAAAAGGGCATTATGCGGGCCGATGTGAACTTCACGGGCCAGAACATCAAGGCCCGTAGCCTTGACAACCAGGAAAACACCGATGGGCTGAAAGTGGCCGACTTGCCGACGTTGGCGGAAGCCATCGCACAGGCGGAATACGAGCTGCATGTTTGGAACAACACGCCTTGCAAAGACGGCAAAAGCCCCAAACAGAAGTACGAAACCAGCGAAAACCCCGCCCCGCAACCGCTAACGGCGGAAGATGAGGTGGAAGCGTTCTGGCTGTGGAACGACCAGCCCATCACTTACCGCCGCGATGGCTTGCGCTTCAAAAAGCAGGGCATAGAGTCGGTGTATGAAGTGGTGGAAATGCTGGAAGGTCAGCTGGTGCCGGACCTGGCCTTTCATAGCCGTTACGTGGGCCAGCGGTTTTTCGTGAAGTACGACCCGGCCAACGTGGGCGAAAAGATTGCCCTGTACATCGGCGAAGACCACCGCTTCATTGGGTTCGCACAGGCTAAGGTGGCCATGCCCCGCGCTGCTTACGACCACCAGCCCGGCACCCGCGCCGCCATCAACGTGCGGCTGGAAATTAAGAAACAGCAGCGCAGCCAAGTGCTGGGCAAACAGTCCGACATCACGGAACGCCTGGATGCGGAAGACATCCTGAAGCTGGGCCACCGCTTCATCCATAAGAACGTGGAAGCGGCGGCGGAAGAAGACTTCCTGGCCGCTCAGGAAGCGGCCCCGGCACCCCGGGCCTTACCCCGGGTAGCGGCCACGGCCGCAGCGGGGGCCGATGCCGACGCCATCCGGGTTGCGAAGTGGGCCCGATTCACGGCCAGCGGCTCAGACGAATAGCAAAAAACCCGCCCACGGGTGCAACCGGGGCGGGCTCCATTCAAAAATCACCTTAACCACTCAAAAGTAATGTTAGAATCCCAAAAGCAAGAAATTGCCCGCGCCCTGGATGCCTACCTGGCCGACCACAAAGACGTGAGCCAGACCAAGCTGGCCGCCCTCTCGGGCGTGTCCAGCGGGTACATCTCCCAAATCGTGAACGCCAATTGGAACGCGGTGCCCGTGGCCGGTGGCAAAACCGCCGCGATTGGCGACCAAATGTTCCGCAAGCTTCAGGCATTCCTGGGTCTGAGTCTGGAAGTATTCCAGACGAAGAATTACATGGACGTGCTGATTGCGCTGGATGAGGCCCGCAAAAATGCCGGCTACTGCATCATCGACGGCCACACGGGGGCCGGCAAAACCTTCGCCATTACGGAATTCAAGCGGCAAAATCCGGCCACGGCCTACGTGGTGAAATGCGCCAACGCCATGAGCGGGCGCAACATGATACGGGCGGCGGCTGAAGCCGTGGGCGCGGGCCTGACGGGCGGCATTGACGGGCGCATTGAGGCCATTGCCAACAAGTTGAACCGCATCGGCCAGGCCGTACTGATTTTTGATGAGACGGAAACGATGGTGAAGAAATCACAGGCGTTCGGCTTCATCAAGGACCTGTACGACCGGGTAGAAGGCCGCAGCGGCATCGTGATAGCGGGGGCCAATGGCATCCTGGACAAGCTAAAAGTGAAGGCCAGCTACAATGTGGAAAGCTTTCCGCAGGTGCTGCGTCGCTTCGGGGCCAACCCCGTGATGCTGAGCAACGGGATTGACCTGGATGACGCGGTGGAAATCTGTGCGGCCTTCGGCGTGACGGCAAAGCGGGACGTGAACGCCCTGGTGTCGTCCTGTGACAACTACGGCACCTTTTTCAGCAAGCTGAAGAAGCTGAAGGCCGATAACGACCTGCTGAACGCGGCGGAATAATGCGGGTGATAGCATTGGAGGTGAGGGGCTGGGCACGGGTGCCCGGCTCCCTCAAAAGCCACTACTTCCGCGAAGGGAATGACAGCAGCCTGTGCGGGCGCTGGCCCTCTGCCAATCAAAATCCGGGAGCTTTTCTAGATACAAACCACGGGTGCGCTGACAACTGCGCTGCCTGTCAAAAACAACGCTTACAACAACATGGGCAAGCTAATTAGCGCACACACGGTACTGGAAAACAAGTACAAGACGCTGCCGATAGACGAAGAATGGGTGGATATCATCGGGTTGCCGGAAAGCAACTTCCGCATGATTGTCTACGGCGAATCGGGCGGGGGCAAAACCACTTTTGCCATGAAGCTGGCCGTGATGCTGACCTCGCTGGGCAAGGTGTATTACAACAGCTCGGAACAGGGCGAAGGCAAAAGCATTCAGGACGCCTTCCGGCGGGCCGATGTGGGCAGCTGCCCGAAGGGAACGTTCATGCTGGCCGACCGGCACACGTTCACGGAAATGATGGACTCGCTGGGCAAGAAGCGCAGCGCGCCGTTCGTGGTGATTGACTCGCTCAACTACCTGAACCTGACGAAAGCGCAGTACCAAACGATGGTGGAAACCTTCCCCAAAAAGGTGTTCATCATCATCAGCTGGTCGGATGGGAAGCGGCCGATGGGCGACCACGCGAAGGCCATTGAATACATGGCCGATATCAAAGTGCGGGTGAACGACGGGGAAGTAATCGCCCTGAGCCGCTTCGGGGCCACGGAGCCTTACCGGCTCTTCCCGAGCAAGAAAGCCAAAAAGGTGGCCACGGGCCAGCAATTACAACTTCTGGAAAACTAAGACAATGGAAACCTCTCTCATGCGCGTGGCCGTGACGGACGCGCCCGACTCCGAATATATGGCACCCCGCCCGGCCCTGGCCAGCCTCAACAAAGCCAATCGCGTGAAGCTGCGGCTCTCACAAATGGCCTTCAATGAGGCTTGCCAGGTGGTGGGCCACCTGTCGGTGGCCTTCGGCCGGGACGTGGAAAATGACCCTTGGCTAGACGTGGGCATGGCCGAAAGCCGCGCCATGCTGATGCTGATGCTGGACATGTACGAAGCGCAGATGCTGCCCTACGTGCTGAGCCAGCCCGAGCTGGTGACCATCACCCTGAGCCGGTGCGAAGCCATGACGCTGTGGAAGGTCTGGATGATATCGGAAATACCCGGGGCCGATGTGCCCGCTTTCGCGGCTGTGCTGCACGAACTGCACCATTTATTCTGCTAACGATGAGCCAGATAAAAGAACAGATTGCCGCCGATGAGCTGGTGCGGCAACGGATGCAGAAGCTGCTGCGGTGGGACGAATTCCAGCTGAACCAATGCGAGTACGAACAGGGCGTGGCCTGGCTGGATGCCACGTTTGGCCGGGCCGATGGGCAGGATTTTGCCACCGTGCGCCAACGGCTGGAAGCAGCAAAAGGCTTTTGGGCGTGGTGGAAGAACCAATGGCGGCGGCTGGATGCCCTGCTGAGCCCCAACCTGCGGGCCGCGCAGGTGGGCGATTCCTGGCTGCTGGGTTACTACGCCCCCGGCATCGGGCCCACCTTTTTCGCCCGGCTGGAACCCTGGCAAGCCTTCTACCAGGACCGGCACCGACAGGATATGAAGCCGTTGCGGCCCGATGATGAAGTGCTGCGGCGCATTCTCAAAGCCGTCTGAAACCACCGCCTGGATGGTCATCGCGCCGGGGTTCGACTCCCTGGCCAGGCGCTACGCTTACCCATTTTTCACCCTTCAAACCCTTTTTAAACATGGCTACGATAGTCCGTAACCCCCCAATCGCAAAAGCCGGCAAGCTGCTGGACCGCTACGCTGAATTGTACCAGCTGAAGGCCGAAGCCCTGGACGCCTGCAAACACGCCATCGCCCCGCTGGATGCGGAAATGGCAGAACTGAAAAACGAGTTGGAAGCCTGGTCTGAGAAGAACAAAGCGGCCTTCGGCGACAAAAAGAGCCTGAACCTGGACGGCGGGGCCTTCGGGTATAAGCTCGGGGTAAAGGCCGTGTCATTCCCGCTGGACGGCCCGGCCGACCTCAAAGAAAAGTACCTGAAGGTGGTAGCTCAGGAGCTGCCTACGGCCATCGTGGAATCGGTGGATGCGAAGGCAGTGGTAGGGGCCTGGCCGCACTTTCCCGACCTGGCTAAGCGGCTGGGTAAACTCGGGATTTCGGTGGGCCAGGCCGACAGCTTCTATATCACCCCGAAGAAATGAGCGCAAAAACGACGTTTCTAGGCGCGGCTGGCATCGGGATGATGCTGGCCGCAACGGGGCTGCTGGTGCTGCTGAAGGTGCTGGGCGTGGGCCCGGCGGCCGGGTGGGGCTGGTGGGTGGTGTGGTCGCCCATTTGGTTTTCCTGGCTGATAGGGGCCCTGGCTGCCAGTCTGCTGATGTTCGGCATGGCCTGTGACCGGGGCATGCAGTGGCTGACCGATTGGGCCCATCAATCGCGATGAAGGCCCTATTGCTCCTGCTGGCCTTGCACGGCCGGCATACGAAACACCCGCAAGAGCGCGAAACGCCCCGGGTGGACACAATGAAAATCGCAGCTATCAAACCCAACCACGCCCTATGGAAACACTGATTAAAGGTTTGCGCCTGGTGGCCCGGGGTAAGCTCTCGGGGCGCACGGTGCGCATCCTTCGGAAAGCAGAAGGCATGCCTGGTTTCGTGTTCTGTGCCCTTACCCGGCTGCGGCGCACCCGCAAGGGGGAACAGATAGAAACGGACGTGTACGATGAAGTGCTGCTGTCGGAAGACCAACTGCGGCCCGTCATCTAAAGCCCGCCCTGGATGGTCGTAAGCGCGGGTTCGACTCCCGCGCCAGGGGCAAAAACTTAACTTTTAAGGTAAGAAATGACCATTGTGCCAATCACTTTCGCGGATGCATGTGCATATGTCGAAAAACACCACCGCCATCATCGCAAGCCCAGAGGCCACAAATTCAGCATTGGGCTTGCGGTTGATGATGTAGTAGTGGGTGTGTGCATAGTCGGCCGGCCTACCGCAAAAGGCAATCAAGATGGGTGGACACTAGAGGTTACTAGGTTGTGTACTGATGGCACTAAGAACGCCTGTTCAAAACTGTATTCGGCCGCATGGCGGGCCGCACAGGCGCAAGGTTATAGGAGGCTAATAACATACATCCTGGCATCTGAAACCGGCGCAAGTTTGCTGGCTGCCAACTGGAAAATAATCGGCCGAAGCAAAGGCGGGACTTGGAATTGCCCATCCAGGCCGCGAATAGATAAGCACCCCACAACCCCAAAAACACTGTTTTGCGCATAGTTAAAGCCCATGCAAACCATCTCCCCTCCCCAAAACCGCCGCTTGCACCAGTTGCTACCGCAGGCCGGCATTGATGCCATCGATAAGAAGGCCCTGGTGAAAGAATTCAGCAACGGGCGCACCGAAAGCAGTCGTGAGCTGCTGATGAACGAAGCGCAGCTGCTGATACGGCACCTGGAAGCCAGCCTCGGGCTGATAGCCACCGCGCCCACGGCTGAACAGGATGAGGCCAGTGACCTGATGCGCCGCAAAATCCTGAGCCTAGCGCATGAAATGCGGTGGGAAATACCGGCCACTGGCAAGGTGGACATGGGCCGCGTGAACGGCTGGTGCCAGGCCCGGGGCTTTGGAAAGAAGGTACTGAACGACTACAGCCACGCAGAGCTAACGAAGCTGCTTTCCCAATTCAAAATCATGTATTCCAAGTACCTTAAAGAACTCTCAAAATGATAAAGCCAATCATAGACCCAGATGCAGGAATCAATGTTACGATACACATTGCTTGTTCTGATGAGGCCGAATTATTCGGCCATTTAATGTTTTTGGAGCGCAAGTTTCGAACTGCATTCAGGGAAAATCCTGATTTCGCCGAGCAACAATTTGATGAAAATAATTGCGCTGGCACTCACGATGCAATCATTATTCAAGATGTGTAATAATGCATAAGGACCTCATCCGCCCGCTACTGGCTGAACTATGGAACTCGCTGATTTATCCAGCAGCTGGCTACGTGCGAATGCCTGGCCGTTTTGCTATCAGCAAAGACCATTATAGGAGGCTGATATACCAAATTCATTTACACAACGGTGAACCTTCCCCGCTACCTTAATGACCACCAGCATCTACAAAATGGCCTCGCCCAAAATACCCGGCGGGGCCATTTATTTGAGCTACCGGGCGGGCGGCTTACACGCCATCGACATTGCAGATGCCAAGCCCACGCCCGCCCAGCTGCGCTACCTACTAAACGTGCTTCCTGTAATAGAGGCGGAATTGCCCACGGTAGACTTAGGTACGATGACCGTGACGCCCATACCCGAGCGGGCCGCGAAGGATAAGATTAAATGGTTCTGTGCGGCCTTTCGGGAGTACCGGGGCGTGAGCTACAAACCGACCCAGAACGAAGCCAGCAACATCCGCACGGTGCCCGTGAACCAGGAGCTACTGACGGTCTTCTTTGAAACCCCGCTGCTGATGGACTTCACCATCCGCAACTACATCCAGCGCATCAACATCACCCGGGACGTGCTGAAGAACGGGCGCGACCCGAAAGAGCGGTTTCCGAACCACTACGATAAGGAGCTTTACCACAAATTGGCCCCTGAGAAGCTGATAGCCTACAAAAAGCATCTGGTGGCACAGGGTTGGCGCTACGATAAAGCCCGTGGATGGGTGCTTGCGGCCCCGTTATAGGTTGGTTTTTGTCCATTTTGGGGTCTATAACTGGCCCTAAGTGACCGATAAAAGCCCGTACTGCCGGGGCTAAGTCGTATCATTGGTAGTATTTCCACCCCACAAACCCCTATTTACTCATGAAGAAGCTCTTCAAAATCATTGCCGTCATTTTTGTTGGCCTACTCTTAATTGGGATGCTGCTGCCCAATCCGAAAAAGGGCGCGGCGGCCAGTGCGCCCCTGGCCTCGACTGCCACCGCCGCGCCGGATGCTCCTGCCACACCCGAAGCGGCACCGGCCGCTGCTGAAAAGCCCGAGCTGGAAATCCTGAAAAGCAGCGAGTCGGTGAATGAATTCGCCCGCACGATTCATGTGAAGGTGCGTAATAACACCGACCACCTTATCAGCTACGCCGATTTGAAAGGCGTGTATTATAATAAAAAGGGCGATATCGTGGGCACGGGCATGGGCAACACGGCCAACATCGCGGCCGGGGCCTCTAAGACCATCGACGTGATGGCGATGGGCATTGAGCGGGCCGACCATTACGAAGTGGAGATGGGCAACGTAATGGGCAACTAGCGCATGAAGCATTGGCGGCGCATTGTCGGGGGCTTCGGCCTGCTGTTCTACTTCTGCATCTTTGGCAATTTGGTTGGGTGTGAGAAGGTGAAAGAGCCTTCCGTTATCACGCCAAGCGCCGGGCCTGGGTCCGGCGACAATTTGCCAGAATAAAAAAGGCCACCCGTTTGGGTGGCCTTTTTCGTGGGCGGTGGGTGCTTAGAGAATCACCGTGATGTCGTTAAAGTGGATGGTGCGTTCGCCATCATCTTCGGTATAGAAATCGACGGCTACCAGCTGGTGGGAAGTCATCGTGTAAATCACCTTGGCTTTCGCATCGCGGCGGCGGCCCGGGGTGCTGACGTGGATAACGGTGCCCGGCTGCAATGCTTCGGCGGCTACCAAAGCCAGGTAGTCATTGGCTTGCTGGGCTTGCTGTCGGGCGGCTAGAAACGCGGCAAAATCTTTGGTATGATTGTGGGGGGGGGGGGGGGGGGGGGAGGGTTGGGGGGGGGGGGGGGTTTGGGGGGAAAAAGGGGGGGGGGGAGAGGTGGGGGGGGGGGGGCGGGGGGGGGGGAGCGGCGGGGGTAAAGTACTGGTAGAGTGCATCTTATGCGTTAAAAAGGATAGGGGGAATATCTGGGGTAAGGGTGCGGCCGTCCACCAGCTTTACTTTGGAATTGAGCTTGCTGGCGTCGGTATATTTAATACGGTATTCACTTATAACTACTTCCAGGGCCCCGTGGCTCGGGTCTGGATAAAGAGCAACCCTATCCAGGGAGGTGGTAATTGGGCCGCCTTTGAAGTTTTGTAAAGCAAGATAACTAGCAATTTCTAAGCCGTAGGCGTCCTGGTCGGCTGGCCGCAGGGCGCGGGTGGCATGGCGGATGCGCAGGATGCCTTCGCACTGCTGAACGCCCTTGCTGATGGTGGTGGTTTTCACGCCGTCCAGTTGGTAATAGATGACTGGAAACGTGGTGACAACTTCAGTGGCTTCGTTGCCCAGCTGGTTGTTCCAGCGGGCCAGCATGGCCAGGCCGGGCACGTTGGCTTTTAAATGGGCTTTGACGGCCTTGAATACTTCTAACATGCGGCGGCGGCTAAGGCAGATTGGATAGGGGCCAGCTTCGGGGCGGTGGCCGTGATGATGGGCTCTATGGTGCGGGGGCTCAGGAAAAACATGTTGCCCAGTGTGGTCATCACCTGTGAGTAATTCAGCCGCGTGGCCACCCGGCGGCCCCGGTACACGATAATCACTTCTTCGGAAATGAGCCGGTTGTAAGCAGCCCTGATTTCCGTGTTTCTTTTGGTGAGTAGCGATGTATCACGGGCCATACAATTGGTAAGTGTTGGGTTTAAGTGTCAAATATCTCACCCAATTCCCGTTCCAACAAGGAAATAAATTGTTTGTCCAGCTCGGGGCTTTCGCCCATAAACTGGCGTTGTGGAATAGTTAAATTCATCTCTCGGGAATGGGCGCGCACTTTGCCCGTGCCTACCTTCTCCTTCTTCCACTCTTCCTTTTTGGAACCAGGCTTGGAAACCTCGTTCATTTCGTACTGGCTGCGGGTGTACTCTCCCACGTTGGCCGTGCCCGTGATGGTGCCGCCTTCGTTGTGGATTTCGGCGTAGGGCACATCCGTAAAGATGGTGACGGTAAGCCCGCTGTTTTGGAGTTTGAAGGACCGCCGCAGCCGGCCGGTTTGCACCAGCAGGGCCCGGCCGCTGCCGGCCTCAAACCGGCCACTGGCCCCGCGCTTCGCCCCGCTGCCCGCCCCGCCCGTGCCATCGGCCCGCGCCTGCCACGGGGCCCCGAAGAATGACTGGCTGCGGAAGTTGTTATCGATGCTTTCCAAGGCCAGGGCCCCGAGCTGCCCGGGCAAGGTCTTAACCAGGCCGTTCATCTGGCCGGCCATGATGCGCAGCTGGTTGTTGAATTTATCGATGCTATCCATCAGCGTTTCTTTTTGGGTTGGGGCGCGTCCTGGCTGGCCATCTTGCGCAGCAGCGGTTCCACGCCTGCGGGTACATCATTGTAGGCGTGGCTATCGGGGAAGATGATGCCTGTTTTGCCGGCGTTGTGGCCGAACTCGGGCGGGTGGGCGCTCAGGTGCTTCAGGTCGTCGGCGGGCGTGGCTTCGCGGCCCGAGCGGGGTATCTGAACCACGTTGCACCGACACTTCCAGCCCAGCGGCGGGTAATGGGTGTTCCAAAAGCTGTGGTCGGCCGGTAGGGTGATGCCGTCCAGCTCAGCATGAGAGGGCCGAACCCGGTCATCGCCCACGGTGCTGTACTTCAGGAAATACTTATCCTTGTTATCCTGAAAGGTGAGCCATTTGGCGGCCATCTGTGCCGTGGCTACGGCCGTCTGATACTCGGTTTTCAGCCACGATACATTGTAGTCTTCGTGCAGCTTCAGGGCCTCCGATTTGAATTCAGGATAGGGCTGTACCTGGCCGTCCTTCACCAGCAAGCCGTTCAGCTGGGTCAGCAGCTGATAGTTTTTGTTGGCACTGAAGACGTACAAATGCTCGCTGAACTTGCCCAGCAGCACGGCATCGGGAGTGCCGTATTTCACGGCGGGCAAGGTGTGGCCCATGCCTTCTTCCGCGCCGTCCAGCAGTTGGCGGGCGGTTTCCTGGTACATGGCCTGCCACTCGGGCGATTGCAGCATGGCCTTCACCTTCGGCCGGCTATCGTGCAACTTCTGAACTACGTTGTTGAACAGCTTCAGCAGCCGGGTTTCGGCCGGGTCGCTCAACTCTATCACCTCGGGAGTGCCCACGGCGCTGGTGTGCGCCGTGGGCTCAGGAAAATTTGGCGTGTACAGCTTCACTTTCTTCGCCGGGGCCGCTGGGGCTTTCTTGCGGGCGTTGGGCGGCGGGGGCACGTCGGTTGTGGGGTCATCCTGGGGCCCCTGGCCGGCGGGCGCGGGCGGGTTCAGTTTGGCCTTTTCTTCATCAATCCACTTGCGCCACTTCCATTCCAGGCCGTTCAGCGGGTAGCCCCACTTCTTCAGGAAGGGCCACAGGGTAAAGTTGATGTACATGTGCAGGAAGCGCATCCGCGCCTGGATGTAGTGTTCCTGAACCCGCTCATGCACTTCGCCCTGGCTCTTGCTGCTGCCGTCCTGGCTGGTCATGGTCTGGCCGGCAATCAGGTAGGCCAGCTCATCGTTCACGAAGTCGGCCAGGGCCTTGTACATGGCCCCATCCTGGTTGCCGTGGCTTTCCTTGATGTCCAGGGTTTCGTTTTCGTCCAGAATCATCCAGCCATTAGAACCCATGTTGGAAAGCGCGTTCCGCTTGTCGTTCAGCAGCGCATCTTCTACCGCATCGGTTTTGAGCGAGATGAGCGGCATCCCGAACTTTTCGGAGCGGCGCGACCAATCGATGCGGCTGTGGCGTTTCCAGAATACTTCGGGCGCGGCCTTGTTCAGGATGCCCAGATGGTACTTCCCTTCTTCGTCCATCATGGCCACTTCCAACAGCAGGTCGGTGTAGTCATAGGCCGGGTCGCGGAAGGGTACGCCGGCCACGTCGTACTGGCTCAGCAGCACCTGGCCCAGCTCGGGAATCACCTGGCCCCGGGGTATCATGTCCACCTTCACGAACTCCCCTGCAAATTCGCCATCGGTGGCCGGGTAGTCGAAATTCAGCAGCGTGTGGCCGTAGAAGTCGGTGTCTAAAACCCGCGTCATAAAGTCCAGAAACCACGGGCGTTGAAATAGTTTCAGCATATCGTGGTTTTCGTTGCCCTTGTCATCCACCACTGCAAAGCCTTCGCTCAGTACCTTGTTTTTGAGGGTGCTGATCTGGCCGCTCAGGTACAAATCCTTCGTGACCTGGAAGTAGATGGCCATGAGTTTGTCGCGGCGCGGGCGCGTCGGGTTCAGGGCCGTGTTTTCGGCCACCCGCCATTCGGCAATGTCCGCCTCGGCGCGGATGCGGGTGGTGTTGGGCAGTAGCTGTTCCTTCAGCGTCGGGTTTTTCTTGCCCTTGCGCGGGGCGATGTCGGCCGGGGCGTCGGCTTGCTTCAGGCGCTTTTTGTCGGATAGGAGCATGGGTTAGGCGGGTTGTAAGTGGGCGTCCTGAGCGGCGGCGATGCGGGCCTGGGCTTTCGTGAAATAGGCTTCGTCCCGTTCGCAGCACAGGTAGTCGCGGCCTTCCTGGATGCAGGCAATGGCCGTGGTGGCGCTGCCGGCGAACGTGTCCAGTACCAGCTGGCCGGGGTTGGTGTAGGTGCGCACCAGCCAGCGGATCAGGTCTTCCGGCTTCTGATTGGGGTGAATCAGGTCGTTGTGATTGCCAGAGCCAAACCGTAACACGGTGCCGGGGTGGCGGTGGCCGGTGTCTTCGTAACTGTTGCCGCCTGCCGCGGCATAATGCGCGGTCGCGTTGGCAGCCCGTACCCTTGCTCCTCTTTTTTGGATTTGCGGGCAATACTCTTTTTGCGGATTGTACACCGCCCCCCCCGGTTTTCTTTGAAAAACTAGAATATCCTCATGCGCTTTGAGGGGGCGGCGGTTCGCATCCAGAAAGCGAGTGCGGCGCGTCTTCTCCCACACCAGCCGGTAGCGGTACTGCTTGCGGTTGGTTAGGATTAAATCAATTGTGAACAGGTCATCCGCAAACAGCACGATGGTGCCGGTTGGCTTCACCACGCGGTTGGCTTCGCGCCACCAGGCTTGCCAGTCAATCATCGGGGCCCGGTCGTAATGCAGGTTGGTAGTGTGGTACGGCGGGTCGCTGATGAGGCAATCGACGCTGGCATCAGCCAGGCCACGCATGTATTCCAGGCAGTCGCCTAGGTGTAGGGTGTTGCGCATAAATGGCTTAGAAATCTTGTGAACGGGCGGGGTTGCTGCCCCACCGAACAGTGTGTTTTTGGGGCGCGGCTTCATCAACCGGATAGAGCGGCAAATCAGGGTTGGACATGCCCTTTTGGGCCATTGTCAGCCACTTGATGGCGGCATTGTAGCGGGTTTCGCGTACCTCGCTCACGTTGCGGAAGGCCACGCGGGGCACCATGTGCCAGATGGCCACGTCCACGCATATCATTACCAGTTGCTGGTTGCGGGCGTCGCCGGCCAGGGCGTAGGCGGCCACCATGTCAAAGCGGCCCCGCAGGTAGCTGGCCACTTCGCTCAGGGCGTTGGCTTCGGCCCGGGCCCGGACGGTGGGCGCGGGCGGGCCCCCGGGCGCGGGGGGCGGGCCATCGGGGTCATCCAGCTGCGGGGAATCGGTGCGGCTCAAAGCCAGCAGGTCTGCCTGGTCAATCTGGGCCAGGTAGTCATCATCGGTGATAAAACCCATTTAAAAGGCGCGTGAAGAATTTTGAGTAAAGCCCCCGGTGGGCACTGAGCTACGGCCGCTGGCCCGGCCAATCTTTTCCAGCCGCCGCCAAGCCGATTCATCGGCGTCGGGCCCGTCATCGTGCTTTGCGCCCTCTGTCCAACTGGTGAGCTGTTCCACGCTGGCCAACATGTCGGGGTCGGTTTCCTCGTCCACATTGTAGAAGACATCGCCGTTTTCGTACTGCGTGGTCATGCTCCCGATGCGGTCCGCCTTGTCGCCTTTCTTCGTTTTGTCGAACTGGATGAAGTTGGCGATGCCCGATTTCGTTGCCTGTTTATTGATGATGGGCCGCAGAATGATGCACTGCGTGGCGTTGGCCTCGACATAGCAGCGCAACTTTGCCTGTACTCTGGGCTCTAGCGTCAGGTAGTATTTGAACCACCACTTGATGGCTTTATCGACGGATTCCCGTTGGCGGAAGTAGGCTTTCAGCTTATAAAACCGTTCGCCTTTCTTGCCCCACAGCGCAATCGCGGTGAAGTCGGATTTGTCGCTGGTGCTATAGCTCGGGTCGCAATACATCACCAGGGCGTCGAACCACGTCCAATCCTTCGGCACCTTCTTGTACTTGATTTGCTCGCTCAGGAACACCCCGCCGTCTTCCTGCGGGTCGTTCATGTACTCGCTTTGGAATGCCTTGCGCTTGATTTTGGCCAGCATTCGGGTGAAGTAGGCTTTCGTGTAGCGGGCCCACGTTACTTCCCCGGCTTCGTCCAGGGCGTTCACTTCCGACAAGTACCAATCGGGGTGTTCGGCAATCATGCTGGCCATGATGCCGGCTTTGGCAATCAGGTTGTTTACCAGCAGGAAGCGGGCAATGCCTTCGTCCATCGTGGGTAGTAGCGCCCGGTGAACCCATTCGACTACTTCTTTCACGCGGGCCGGGCTCTTTTTGAGCTTGTCATCATCCAAGTCATCGCAGGTGATGTAGTCGGGCCGGTTGGCCCCAAAACGGGTGCCCCGGGGCGGTTGGCCCATGCCCAATGCCACGAACGCACAGCCATCCTGCGTCTGGAATTCGCCTTCCGCCCACGAGCCATCTTTGATTTGGGGGCCGAAGTCGTTCAGGTAGCGTTCGTTATAGGCCAGTTCCACCTGAACGTCCTGAAGCAAACGGATGGCCGACTTGGCGTTCTTGCCCACCAGCAGCATCACGTTCATTTGGCGGATGGGCAGCTGAATCTTCAGCCACAGCGGAATGAAGATGTTGGCATGCGTTGATTTGGCCGACCCGCGAAACCATTTCATGATGCCGCTAAACTCGGAATTGGCCAGGATGGCGTTGGCTGCCGCGATGTGGAACGGCGCGCAGTGGCTTACTTCCCCGAGCTTGGTGCGGGTGTAGTGCGGGAAGTAGTAGGTGACGAAGTAATCGTAGTCGCCCCGGGCCCGGCGGATGCGGGCCTGCTTATCCGTGTCCGATTCGCCCAGGTCAATGGCGTGGTCGGACTTGATTTTTTGCACCAGCTTATCCCAGCGGTCTTCCAGGTTTTGGGCCTTCACTTTTACGGCCATCGGCAAAACGGTTTTAAGGCCCGTAGCGGGCTTTGTAGTGGTTGATAAGCCCGACCGTGGCGCGCATAGGGTTGCGTGGCTTAGCGGGCCGTTTGAACGGCGTTTAAACGGGTTGGCGGTTTCGGCTAGGCTTTCAGTTCGGAGAACTTGCCCTTGATGAACCTGTCCAGGAAGGGTAGCAGCGATTTGGCCAGGGCCGACGAAGCGGTGAAAAGCCACTTGATGAATTCCTCCATCACCTGGATGTACAGGTCGATGCTCATGCTTTTATCCAGCTCGGAAATGCTCTTGGATATCATGCGGATGGACTGCGCTTCTTTGGCGTCCAGCGGCCGGGGCTTGCCGTCGATATCTACCGCGCTGGCCTGTATCAGCTCAATCGCTTTGTAGAAGCTGACAATGAGCCGGGGCCGGGTAGCGGTCAGGGCTCCTTTTTCAATGTCCCACGCGCCGGCCTGCTTCCATGCGGTCAGGGTGTTTTCGCTCACTTCCACCCGGGCCGCGATTTCCTGTTGGCTCATTTGCGAGTGCAGGAAATAGCTCAGGGCCAGTTCCTTTTTGTCTTTCGTAGTCAGGGCCATAGGCTTCGCTTTCTAAGGGTGAGGCACAAAGAAAACGTGGGCGCGAAGGGGCGGCCCGGGGGCGGTTTGACAGTGCGTACTATTCGGTACGCAGCACCAAATCAGCATTTTACGGGAGCAAAATGGGGCGGTAGGTTTGGATCGCAATTCGCCAAAACCTATCCCAAAACCTATCCCCGATTCTGAATGGCCCGCTTTGTATTATCTGATGAGCGCCTGAACCGCTACGGCTTCCGTGTCATCACGAAGGGCATTGAGTACAAAGACTTTTTGAACAACCCGGTCATGCTCTATATGCACAACCGCAGCATCATGCCCATCGGCAAGTGGGAAGACCTGAAAGTAGAAGACACCCGCCTGACGGCTGAAGCGGTTTTCGACGAACAGGATGATTTCGCGCTGAAGGTGAAAAGCAAGGTTGACCAGCGCATCCTGAGTGCCTGTAGCTCGGGCCTGGAATTGCTGGAATGGTCGGATGACCCAAAGCAGCTGGTGCCCGGCCAGGTCCGGCCAACTGCCACCAAGACCAGCCTGCGGGAAGCAAGCATCGTGGATATCCCGGGGAACGCCAACGCCCTGAAGCTAAATCTGGGCGCGGGCCTGTGGCTGTCGGAAGACACCACCGCCAACGCCGAAACCCTGGACAAGTTTCTCCCAACTCTTACACCCAAAAAAGCACGTAGAATGCAAGCAATCTTATTGTTCCTGAAACTCGGGGCCGATGCCACCGAAGCGGAAGCCGTGGCTGCCATCCAGCGCATCCAGAAGGACGCCGATAAGAAAACGGCCGACACCATCATTGACCTGGCCGAGAAGGCGGGCCTGGTGACCGCCGAAAACAAAGACCGTTTCGTGAAGCTGGCCGCCGCCGCGCCCGACCTGGCTTTGTCGTTCCTGGATTTCAGTACGCTGAAGCCTGCTGGCACCGAAGCCAAGCCCGCTGCTGAGCGCGCAACCCTGGCCGACGCCATCAGGCTGGTGGCTGCCGCAGGTGGCAATGGCGAACCCAAAACCGGCCTGCTAAAGCTGGCCGACCAGCGCAAGGATTGGGACATCCGCGCATGGGAGAAGAAGGATTCGGCTGGCTTGCTCAAGTTGAAAGCTGAGCACAAGGACGAATACCAGGCCCTGTACGACGCCTACTACTGCACTAAGCTCTAATCGCTAAGCGGGCCCGGTTTGTCCAAAAACCAATCTATAACTGATTCCAAACGACACATTAATTATCTCTAATCGCATGAAATTGAATTTTAATAACCTGGCTTACAACCTGATTATGGCCCTTTTGCTGGCTTTCGTGGTGGCCGCGCCGATGGGCGCGGAAGCCGGGGCCCTGGCCGGTGCCGCGCTGTTCAGCGTGGGCTGCCTGTTGCCGGCCGCGCCGGCTTCGGCCAGCACGGGCCTGGCCTTTATGGCCATCCAGAAAGAAATCTGGACTACGGACATTGCCGAAAACGTGTTTGCCGATAACACCTTCCTTTCAAAGTGCCGCGACGACTCGGAATTTTTGAGCGGCAAGGTGGTGCATTTGCCGCAAGCCGGGGCCATTCCCAACACGCAGAAAAACCGCGTGGCACTGCCGGCCACGGCTCAGAAGCGCACGGACACCGAAGTAAGCTACGTGGTGGATGAGCTGACCACTGACCCGGTTGTTCTCCAAATGACGGAAGAGATTGAGGCCAGCTATCCTAAGCGGATGTCGATTCTGCACGACCACATTGAAACCCTGAGCACTGGCGCGGCCGATATCGCCTCCTACGTTTGGACGCCCACCGTGGCCGCTAACATCGTGCCCACTACGGGCGCTGGCCGTGCGGCCTACAAAGCCAGCCAGACCGGCAACCGTAAGGCGATGACGAAAGCCGACCTGCTGAACGCGGGCCGCATCCTCAACGGGATGAATGTGCCGCAAGCCAGCCGCTGCTGCCTGATTGATTCGGACTTGCTGATGGACTTGCTCCTGATTCCCGAGTTCACCCAGGCTTACGCCATCGGCCAGACCACTACCATCACGGACGGCAGCATTGCCCGGGTGCTGGGCTTCACCTTCTTCGTGCGCAGCAATACCACGCTGTTCAACGGCGCGGGCGGGAAGAAAGACCCGGCCACTGCTACGGCGGCCACTGATAACGTGTCGGCCCTGTTCTGGCACCCGAACTACGTGCGCTTTGCCAAGGGCAGCACGACCAACGGCGGCATCGCGGTGTTTGAAGACGCGGCCAACCCGCTGTTCTACGGCGACGTGTTCAGTGCCCTGTTGCGCGTGGGCGGCAAGATTGCCCGCAACGACCAGCGCGGCGTGGTGGCCGTGGTGGAAGCACCCAGCGCCTAGTCTTAGCCCCACCTATCCTATCCGAATTATCGCTAGTCGAATCATTCATTATTAAATCCCGGGCAACCTACGCTTAGCGGGTGATGTGCGAAGGGCCCACGGGGCTTCCGCCGGAGGGTTACGATAGTTGTGAAGCCTTGCGCGGTTAGCGCCAAATGTGCCTTTTCACACTAGCAAAATCAACCTGGAAACCGCCGTGGGCTTCTTCCCACTGACCCGCAGCAGTTGGCTCTTAAATCATTATTTATTTTTTATCGCTATGTCGGCACTAACAAATTTGATGGCCTTCCTGCTGGCCCTGGCTGCGTTTGTGGGGGCGCTGCTGGTGGGCGCTAAGGTGAAAGGCGTGACGGTGCGGGAGGCGTTTTGCCGTGGCAAAGCCTTCCTGTTTCGCTACGGTGGGTTGGCCATCATTTTTGCCGGCGCGGTGCTGTGGTACGCCTTTCCGGTGGTGACTGACGCGGTGGCCGATGCCAGCGCGCCGGGGGGCCCGGAAGGCACGGGCCAGGCATTCATGGACGTGAGTGTTTTTCAAACCATTCTGCTGAGCGGCATTCGGGCGGTCATCCTCTACTGTTTCGCCGTGCTGATGGTGAAGGTGTACATGCCCGCCATTCACCGCTTTTGGAAACGGCATTTTGTACGGGCTTTTTATCGACTGACTGAATGGCAAAAAATTATCGTGTCTTTTTGGGCGGTCTCGCTCTTTGTGTACATCTGTGTGTCGCTGACGCACTAGGCGCAGTCCGCACCGAAGACGGCACCCGTGCCGAGCTGGTGGGCCTGGCCGAAAGCCAGGTGGGCGTGCGGGAAGTCGGCTTCAATGCCGGCCCCGAAGTGAGCATGTACCAACGCAGCTCGGGCAACCACCGGGGCGAACCCTGGTGTGCTTCGTTCGTGACCTGGTGCTTTAAGAAGCTCGGGTTGCGGGTGCCGGAAAACTCGGGGGCCGCGGCCAACTGGTTTCCGCGCAGCAAAGTGATTTACCGCCGGGGCGTCGCCAACCTGGTCAAACCCAAGCCCGGCGATTGCGCCGGCTACACCTACGGGAGCGGCATCCACCACATTGGTTTTATCCAAAGCTGGAATGATGATTTTGTCATC
Source organism: uncultured Hymenobacter sp. (assembly GCA_964242665.1). Taxonomy (GTDB): domain Bacteria; phylum Bacteroidota; class Bacteroidia; order Cytophagales; family Hymenobacteraceae; genus Hymenobacter. Next base: position 61,338 of record CAXTBA010000004.1, on the reverse strand, counting down.
ACGGTGGAAGGCAATACCGGCGGTGGGCGCGGGGTGGAACGCGAAGGGGATGGCGTTCACCGAATGCGCCGCCTACGGGGCCAAATAGCACTAGTATCATCCTGGATTCCGAAAACATGAATTACCACGCCCCTACCCGCACCAAAGGCATCATCACCAATTTCCCAATTCTGGCCATTGCCAAATGGGTGCTGGTAGCGGGCGTGCTGGTGTGCTTGGCGCTGGCTGGCTTCGGCTGTGCCAGTGCCCGGCTTCAGCCAACGGAAACACTGGTGCGCGACACCACTACGCTGCGCACCGTTCAACGCCTGGTATCGGTAGCGGTGCCGGGCGATTCGGCTAAGCTCAGTACCCGCGTGGTGTATGACGAAGCCACGGGCCGGTTTCAGCCGGTTACGATTTTTAGCGCGGTGGGCCGCACCCGGTTGGCCTTCGTGCTGAATGCTTACGGCCAGGTCACCATTTCGGCACTGGCCGCGCCTTACGTGGCACAGGTGGCCGTGACGGACACCGACCGCAGCCACACCCGCATCACCAAAGAAAAAGAGACGGTGGCCGTGAAGGCCCCCAAAAGCCGCTTCGTCAAATTCTGCATCTGGTTCACCATCGGGGCCATTGCGGTCATAGCCGGCGGTGCTTACCTCAAATTTTTCACGCCATTACGCTTTTTGAGCTTCCTCAAATGACTAAAACCGAATTTTCTCCTGCTGAGCTGGTGAGCATGTCGGCCGACTACTTCGCCAGCAATCCCGATGTGGATTACCTGGTGGCCGTGGTCGGCTCGGGCACGTTTTACCGGCCCGAGCGCGAAGGCTACGCCGAACACGATGCGGCCGTGGGCCAGACCACTACCCGGCGCGTCCACCGCCATGAGTTGCCGGCCGCCGATGGGTCCCCGGCTCGTTTGGTGGAAGTGGAAGGCGCGGTGCTGATGCCCATATTTCCGGCTGCCGTGCAGGAACTGGCCGATGCGCTGGATGCCCGGGGCGAAGTGACCGCCCGCAAGATGGCCGAAGGCATCTATTGCGCCCTGCATCTTTCGCATGGCCCCGAGCGCGCCGAAGCCCTGACCCGCGAAACGGTGAACTACCTGGAATCGGAAGTTTTCGCCGTGCTGGCCGCCGGCAGTTCCCAGGGCCTGGCCCCGGCAGCCGTGCCCAGCCTGGCCGATGTAGTGCGCGATGCGCAGCTGTTCGTGTTCCCGGCCCCGGCCGCTGCTGGCGAAGCGCCCGCCGATGATGCCCCCGCCGCCGCGCCTGTGAAGGCAAAGGCCGCCCCCAAAAAGAAGGCTTCCACCGCTGCTAACGCTTCCTAAGAAATGGCTTACACGCGACCGAACGTAACGATTCTGCTGGGCAACGGCCAGCTCGGGCGGGAATTGGAAAGCGCCGATGGGCTGGCCCTGCTGGTGGTGGGCGTACCGGCCGGCTACGGCCAGGCCCCGCTGGAAGAGCTGGTGTACAGCCTGCGGGCGGCGGAAGTGTCCGGCATTACCGCTGCTGCTGACCAGGCCGCTGCGGCGCTGGTTTGGGAGCACATCAGCGACTTCTACGCCGAAGCCGGCGAAGGGGCCCCGCTGCGGGTGCTGCTGGTGCCCGCCGCTACCACGATGGCCAACCTGTTCACGCCCGGCCAGGCGGCGTGCACCTTGCTTCAGAACGAACTAAAGGCACAGGGCGGCCTGGTGAAGCTGGTGGGCGTGGCCCTGAACCCGGTAGCTGCTGAGGTGGCCGGCCCCGCCGGCATCACGGCCGACCTGGCCACGGCCATCCCGCTGGCCGGGGCCCTCGCGGTGGCCGAATTCAATGCTTTTCGCCCGGTTGATATCGTGCTGGAAGGGCGGCTATTTAGTGGCACGGCCACGGCAGCCCTGGATTTGCGCACGCTCGGGGCGAAGAACGTGGCCGTGACCATCGGCCGGGACCAGCTGCGCAGCGCGGCCCTGGTAACCGCCGGTATCGCGGTGGCCAGCAAGTACGCACAGGTGGGCAAGCTGCTGGGCCGGTTGGCGGCCATTCCCGTTCAGCGCAGCATTGGCCGCGTGAAGGATGGCAAGCTGGTGGGCATCGCACAGGCCAGCCTGAGCGGCGGCACGCTGGTTAGTGCCCTGAGCGACGGGCCCGGCGGCGACCTGAGCTTGCTCAGTGGCAAGGGCTACATCTTCCCGCTGATTCACCCCGGCAAGGATGGGTTCTTTTATAACGATGACCCGACTTGCACGGCGGCCACGGACGACTACGCCTTCATTAAGGACAGCCGAACCATTAACAAGGCCGCCCGCACGGCCCGGGCTACCTACCTGGAAGAGCTGCTGGATGATGTACAGGTGGACGTGACCACGGGCTATCTGCCCGTGATTGAAGTGGCCCGCTTCCAGAACGTGCTGCAAAACGCCATTGAGCGGGAGATGCAGACCGCCGGCAATATCGTGGCTTGCTCGGTGTATGTGAACCCGGCGCAAAACGTCACGGCCACGTCCAAAATCGTGGCCCTGCTGAAAATAACGAAGGTGGCAACGGGTGCCCAGATTGAAGCCACGGTAGAATTCAACAACCCTTTTAGCTCCAAATAAATGGCTTTTGACAGCAAAGAATACGGCTGGTGCGACATCCAGATTGTGTTTGCCGGGCGGCCCATCGTGGGCTGTACCGAAATCAAATACAAGGAAAAGGCGGAACGTGAATTCATCTACGGGCTGGGCAAGAAGCCCGTGAGCTACGCCGATGGCCAGCAGATGGTGGACGGCTCCATCACGCTGCTTCAGTCAGAGTTTGAAGCCCTGGTGCGTTCGCTGCCCAAAGGCAAGACGCCCACCAGCCTGGCCCCGTTCGACATCATCATTGCCTACATCGATGAAGAGGACCTTTCGGTGAAAGACATCGTGAAATCGGTGCTGCTGACTGAATATGAGAAGGGCGGCAAAAAAGGCGACCTCAACATGGAAATCAGCCTGCCTTTCAAGGCCGCCGAAATTCAGCTGAATGCCGCTTGATTACCTGGCCACGGGCCGGCTTCGGCCGGCCCGTGAGCTGGTTTAAACACAGTTTAAATAATTTCTCACTTTCATTTTCCCCCGCACAATGACTTCCGATTACGCAGAAACCGCCGATACGGCTTCCGAAAGCAATCCCACTGAACAGCAACTGGCCGCCTGGAAACAAGAGCACGGCAAAATCAAGCTGGTGGAAGTGGACGGCCTTCAAATCTATTTCAAACAGCCGACGCGGGAGCTGGTCAAACAGGCCACCGATGCCATGATTCGGGCTAAAGGGTCGGTGTCGCGCTACAATGACATCATTCTGAAGAACTGCCAGCTGAATTACCAGAAGGCGACCGCTGAAGATGTGGAACTCTACTTTGCCCTGACGCAGGTGGTGGACAACATCGTGACGGGGAAGGTGGCGACACTAAAAAACGAATAGAGGAAGCCACGGTCAGGGATGACACGAGCTTCCTGCGCCTGGTGGATGCGCAGCTGCGGTACTACTACCGGATGCCGCAAACAGAGGTGGACGCAATGAGCGATGATACGTGGGCGGAACAGTACGCCGACTTGGTATGGATTCGGAAAGAAGAAGCGAAAACAGAGGGCGGGGGCTAGGCCGCCGCCCTCTGTTTTTTTACCCCAAGCCCCAACATGAGAAATTACCAGTGGGTCATCAATTTAGTCGATAAGGCCACCGGGCCGATGAAGGGCATCCTTCAGAGCGGCGAAAAGATGTCCGGGATGTTCGACAAAATCAAGGGCGCGGCCAAAGGCGCGTTCGTTGGGCTGGCCGTGGCCAACCAGGCAGCACAGGGCATCCAGACGGCCGCCAACACGCTGAACAGCGCGATAGAGCCGGGAATAAGGTATGAACAGACCCTGGCCGAAGTAAGCGCCATTACCGGCGTGGCCGGGGCGGGGCTGCTGGCAATGGGCGAAAGCGGCCGTAGCATGGCCAACACGTTCGGCGGGCCGGTAACGCAGCAGTTGGGAGCCATGAAAGGCATCCTGAGCGAGATAGGGCCGCAGATGGCGAAAGACCAGGCCGCGATGGATAGTACGACGGCCAGCGTAAACATCCTGTCGAAAAGTATGCAGGGCGATACCGTGGGCGCGATGAAGGCACTGACCACAGGCGTTCAGCAGTTCGGGGTGGACACGAAGAATACGCAGCTGGTGGCCAAAGCCATGAGCTACGAAATGAACGTGATGGCCGCTGCTGCTAACGCGGGCGCGGCGGAAGTGCCGCAGATTGCTGAGTCGCTGAAAGGCGCGGGCATCGCAGCCGCCGGGGCGCACGTCAGCTTTGTGGAAACCAACGCCGCGATTCAGGTGCTGGCCCAGGGTGGGCTGAAAGGAGCGGAAGCGGGCGTGGCGCTGCGCAACGTGCTGACGACGCTAGGGGAAGGCCGGTTCATCCCCAAAGAGATGCAAACGGCCCTGAAGGCCGCCGGGGTGGATATGAACGTGCTGGGCAATAAGAGCCTGACGCTGAATCAACGCCTCACGGAGCTGAAGAAGATTCAAGGCGATACGGCATTGACGGCAAAGCTATTCGGGAAGGAGAACCTGAGTGCAGCGGGCATCCTGCTGCGGGGCACGGGGGCCATGAAAGACTACGCTACCGCCATCACGGGCACCAACGCGGCTACTGACGCGGCCAACATCGTGATGGATACCACAGCGGGCCGGATGGAACGGATGAAGGCCCTGTGGGAAAACCTGGGCATTTCGGTTTTCAATTCCATCAAACCTTATGTGCCCTACATCCAGACCACGGCCCAAATCGCTGTGATGACTTCGCAGATGATACCGCTGCTACAGTTGCTCGGGGGCGGTTTCGCAGCGGCGGCCGTGGCCACGTTCCGGTTTGTGCTGAGCCAGACGGCTTCGGGGCTATCGATGCTGAAGAACATCGGGCTGATGGCCGGCGCGGGCATTTTGGGCCTGATTAGTTTTTCGGGTAGCCTGGTAGGAGCCACCGTAGCGCAGTGGGCCCTGAACGTGGCCATGTCGGCCAACCCGATTGGGCTAATCGTGCTGGGTCTGGCTGCTATTGCCGGGGCGGTGTTCCTGATTATTCGGTATTGGGATGTGCTGAAGGTGTGGCTGGTAAACATCGGCCTGTTCTTCATCAAGATGAACCCATTCTATCTCATGGTTCAGGGCATCTTCAAACTGTTCCCGGGCATTGAAGCCTGGTTTCATGCGCTGTGGGATAAAATCACGGGCTTCGTCCAGGGCATTGTCGGCAAGTTCAAAGGGCTGTGGGATAAGATTGCCCCGTTCCTCGGGCTGGGCAAAATGGGCGATGTGGCCATTGATTCCAAGGTCATCATGACCGGGAAGAATGAAGACCCGTTCGCCGCTGGCCAGAAAAGCCAGGGCCTGGCCGCTAACCCGGCCGTGAAGTCGAAAGTGGATGGCGTAGCGAAAGGCGGTAGCAAGCCGACCACCATCAACATCAGCATTGCCAAGTTTCAGGACGCCATCAACATCAATACCACCAACCTGCGGGAAGGCACGAACGATGCGGTGGCCATGCTGGAAGAGGCCCTGACCCGAGTAGTAAACGGCGTGAGCCAAGGCGTAGGGAACGTATGAGCGACATCAGCAAAGTGAAGGCCGATACGGGCTTTTCGTTGGATTTGCGCAAGGTGCAAGGGCTTGCCACCCGCTTGCCCTTTCCCGACGCCAAGCGGGTGGCCAAAACAAACCAGGCCGGCGCGTTCAGTCTGCCCGATTCGTCGGTGCTGGGCACCCCGCGCTACTTCGCCCTGAAGATTGCCGAAGTGACCTTGCCCAATGAGCCGCTCATTACGGTGTCCGGTGGCAAAACCATCGTGAAAACACAGGTGGCCGGCGGTGATTTCACGGTGAAGGAAATCATTGGCCGGGACGACTGGAAAATCAACATCAAAGGCTACGCCGTGCGGGAAGGCGCGGTACGGGAACGGGCTTCCGGCGGCCTGGTGCCCGATGACTACCCCGAAGAATGGCTGCGCAGCCTGATTGGCTTGTACAACCGGAACACGGCCCTGGATTGCCAGTGCCAGCTGTTTTCCTATTTCAACATCAGCCGGCTGGTGATGGAGGACATCAGCTTCCCGCCCGTGCCCGGGGCCCACGGGTACTTCGCTTATGAAATCAATGCCATGAGCGACGAAAGCAGCCTGGCTAAACTCAAACTGACCCGCCGCACGAAATGAGCCTCTTACTTACCTGCCTGGTGCGGATTGGCGATTTGGAGTACACCAAAGTTTCGGAGTACGAAGCGGAATCCACCTGGAAGAATTTGGGCGATACGGCTACGCTGAAGCTCTACGGCTTCGTGCAAGTGGTGGGCCCCGATGGGCTGGCCACGGGCGCGGTGGCAAAGGTAGAAGACCTGGTGCAGGTAGGCGACGCGGTAGAAGTAATGCTGGGCTACGATGGTGAGCTGCGCAGCGAGTTCAAAGGGTACGTGGCCGAAATAAAGCTGAAGGTGCCGTTTGAAGTGCGGTTGGAAGACGAATTCTTCCACCTGAAGCGGACGCCCGTAAACCGGACCTGGAAGGCCACCACTTTGCGCAAGCTGCTGGCTGAGCTGGTGCCCACCGTGAAGCTTAGCAGCACAGTGCCGCAGCTGGCCATCGACAGTTTCCGGGCCGACCGGACGACGGTGGCCGGGGTCATAAACAAGCTGAAAGAAAACTACCTGGTGTGCGCCTACTTCCGCGATGGCCGGCTGTTCGTGGGCTTGCCTTACACCGAATTCAGCAGCGCAACAGAAATCGACGGGGCCACGGCCTACTATGACTTTCGCCAAAACGTGGTGGAAGATGACCTGAGCTATAAGCGCCAAGAGGATGTCCGCATCAAGGCCAAAGTGGTGGCCATGCACCGCAACGGCAAGAAAACCACCGTGGCCGACGTGGGCGATGTGGACGGGGAAGAGCGGACCATCACGCTGCGCACCGAAACCACCGACAAAGTAGAGTTGCGGCGCATGGCACAGGCCGAACTGGCCAAATACAAGTACGACGGCTATCGCGGCTCCCTGACGGGGTTCGGGGTGCCGTTCGCCCTGCATTCGGGGGTGGCCGACTTGCACGATGCGGTACACCCGCAGCGGGACGGTCGCTACCTGGTGGATTCGGTGAAAACGACGTTTGGGCCGGGCGGCTTCCGGCGGGTGGTGGAACTAGGCAAACGGGCGAACTCATGAGCGAGAAAGTAGCCCGGCTCTTGGCTCAGCTCACGGAGCGCCCCAACCAGGTGGTGACGGGCACCGTGACGGCGGTAGACAAAGAAGCCCTGACGTGCGACGTGGCCCGGGATGATGAAGGGGCCGACCACATCCAGGTACGCCTGCGGTCGGTGGTGGACGGCGGCCAGGATGGGTTCGTCATCTTTCCCGCCGTGGGCAGCAACGTGACCCTGCTGCTGCTGGATGAGGATACCAGCCTGGTTATCCAGTACAGCGCGGTAGAGGTCTACGCCATCCGCACCGAAACCGAAAGCCTGAAGGCCATCCTGAGCGATTTGCTGGATGCCATCACCAATCAGGTATTCGCCACCAACCAGGGCCCTACCATTCAGCTGGTGAATGCCCCCGATTTCGCAGCTATTAAACAGCGTTTAAACAGTCTCCTGCATAGCTAATGGCACTTGATAAAACAGCCCTCAAAGAGGCTTTAAACCGACTTTACCAAGACCAGGCGGCCCGTACCACGGACCCTGATGAGGCACGGCTTAGCGCAGTGGATATGCTGGCCGATGCCATTGAAGCCTACGTGAAAAGCGGGTCGCTCTCGGGCCAAGTCAGCACTACGGGCACGGCCGCCGCGCAAACGGGCACCATCATTTCGGGCACCATCATATGAAAGTTTACGACTTGCTTTTGGATAGTGACCTCGACTTGGATGTCCAGGGGGGCGACTTCACCATTGGGGAAAGCACGGAACAGCACCAGCTGCTGCTGCTGCGCAGTGAGCAAGGCGAATGGCGCGAAAACCCGGCCGTGGGCGTGGGCATCAACTCAATGATTCTGAATGACGCCCCGGCCGGAGACATCGTGGCCGCCATCCAGGACCAAATGGAACAGGATGGCCAGCACGTAACCTCCCTGAGCTTAGATGCAGACGGGGTTATGAACCTTCAGGCTTACTACAAAGACAATGCGTGAAATACTGGTATCTGAAGGCCAAAGCTTGCTTGATGTCTCGCTTTGGTTGCTCGGGGGCACCGAAGCCCTTTACATCCTGGCTGATGCCAACGGACTTGCCATCACCGATGATTTGACGGCCGGCCAGGTGCTGAAGGTGCCGGATGACCTGGCTGTGAACCCCGATTTGGTAGCGTTCCTGAAGGCGAAGAACGTGGCGGTGAACACGGCCAACGTTGCCCCGCCCGCTGCATCTGAGCCGGAAGGCTTGCACGATTTCTTAGACGCCGATTTTTCATTTGAAGACTTTTTCTAACATGGGCTACTGGGCTACTTTAATCAATAATCTGACCGCCTTAAACATTGTCAGTGGCCGCAAGAACACGGCTTTGAACGTGCGGACCGTAGTGGGTGGCATCTCGGATGCCATTAGCTATTTGGAGGGGCTACAGCGCGGAGCCAAGATTCTTGGCGGCACCGTGCCCCCCGACCCGGCCACCGGAATTGATGGCGACGCTTATATCAATTCCGTCACGGGTGACCTTTTCGGCAAAACCGGGGCCGATTGGGGCCTGGTGCTGAACCTGAAGGGCGGCAAGGGCAAGGATGGCACCAACGGGAGTAACGGCCGAACCCCCGTGCTTGGGGTTGACTACATAGTGACCAATGGCAGCAATGGGAAGTCGGCTTTTGAAGTGTGGTTGGCCAACGGCAACACAGGCACCCAGGCCGACTACCTGGCCAGCCTGAAGGGCCGTGACGGCAACCGTATCAGCACCGGGGCCACTGACCCTACTTCGGGCGGCACGGTGTTCAATAGCCGTGTGCCGGGGGACGTTCACTTTCAAACCATTTCGTCCGAACGCTACAGTATTTGGGTAAACGGGGGCAATAGTTGGGCTAGTATTTACACCACCCCGGCCGGGGCCACGGTGGCTGATGGGGCCATTACGAACCTGAAGCTGGCCGATGATGTGAAGGTGGGTTCCCTGGCCGCCGCCGCCAACGCTTACCCCGCTGTTGACCGTGCCGGCCTCACCACCGTTGAAAAATACTTGGTTTACCTCGGGGCCAAGATTGGTGATGCGTTCACGCGAATTGGGAATCTTGATACCGGGTTCGGCAACGTGTCTACGCTGGTGAACGCATTTAATGGCCGCATCAATGCGCTAGAGGCGCGGCCCACCGGTGGCACCACCACCACCACCCCAGCCACCACAGCGGCCACGTATCCTGACCAAAGCGCAGCCACGGTGGGGCTGTTCCTGAAAAGCACGGGTGTTGCCAGTGCCCAGCCGGTGTGGGCCGCCGTGTTGAATAATAAGGTGGGTTACGTGCTGACCTTCAAAAATGAAGTGAGCCGGACCCTGCGCATTTTCACCGAAACCACCGTGACGAAAATTCAAATTGACGCGGGGGTATCTACCCTCACTTATTCTGTAAATGGCGCAACGGCGGTAAATGTGGTTTTCACCGGGGGTATTTATTCGCCCGCTGCCAATGCGCCTTTGGTTTTTGCGGCCGGTAGCTTAATCGCCTTTTCCATTACTTACGCGACCAACTTTACAGAAGCATCTTTTCAATTAATCGGTAACGAAACACTTTAATTCAGCATGGCGCACAATTTCAGGATAGCGGTCTACAATGGTTGGTATGTCGGCAAAGCCGCTTTAAGTGGTTCGGCAAACGGAACGGCAGATGCGCCTTACGGTGACGTGATGAGCATCTTTTACAATACACCGAACCCCGATGCCGGGAGTAGTTCAGTTATTGGCACAGGTGTTTATTATTGGCCTACTCGGGGTGCCCGTTTGGTGAACGGTGATTATGCCCGCCCGTGGGGCAATTTATATGCTGATGGGTTTGTTAAGGTGATTGGCCAAATGGGCGAACAAACGTGCTTGGCTGCTGCCCGTTCTTCCTTCAGTAATTTCTATTTTCAGCAGGCTTTAGGTTACAGTTTCGGTTATGACCGTGTTAGTTATAACGGCTGCATTTTTAAAGTAAATTCGGCCAATGCCAATAGCGCTAATTCCACTGGTACGGGCGCTCTTTCTTTCTCGGATTGCATCTTTTATAATGTAAACATTCCGGCCGGCGGCAATCATTATTTCACTCGTTGTTTGTTTTTTAACTGCACCATTGCTTGCGCTAGCGTAACATTTTCTTATATCAATTCCACGTCTGCCATTGCGGCGGCTGCGGCCAGTGGCAACAATGTTGACCCGGGCTGTGACACCACCGCAAGCAAAGGGCTGAACGTGAACGGAGCTGGTTGGACTACCGCTTCCGCCGCCGCTGTATCCCTTCCGCCGCTGTTCAATTCGCTGGCGAAAGAAGACTATACGTTGGCCCAAAACTCGCCCCATTTGCGTTTGGCTATTGGCCCAACTAAATACCGCTTTGCTAATTCGTATTATTTTGTTTTTACGGGTGGTGAAGGTGATGCGGTGACCACAAATAATTGCTATTTAAAGTCCGCTGCTACCGGGGCTATTGTGAATCTAACGAGCGTTACGGGCTCACCAAACGCCTTTGATGTTAATGCCCAAGGCGGCTTGGTAATTCGCCCGTCAAGCTCGGGTGATGGCACCGCAACCATTGTAACTGACCGCATCCCATTTTCTGATATTACCCAACGGATGGTATTTATGAATATGATTGCTGGCCTGAACATGGATAGCAATTACCCGGCTTCAGGTACGTTTAATTTGGCCATGCCCGAACCATTTAATAATAACGTGCCCGACTATTCCAACGGCGCACTTTATGCGGCGGCGCGTAACCCCAACCGCCTTTCTTATGGAATGCGATGGAGTACATTAAACAACCCGCTGGTAATAAATGATGCGGACTGGTATTTGGGTGCTGAGATAACCGAATTTGAATGGCTGTCACAGCCGTTGTGGAACGCGGGAAGCCCGAACGTGGGCAATGGCAATAGTGCTTATAGCGGGGCCGCAGTTCAGCAATACGTTGATTGCAACTGGTATCAGCTTTACATTAGACTGCGTAATAACTACGGCAAATAATGGCTGACTTTGATAAAAATAGCGTCCCCGGGTTTCAGGGTTTCGGCGCTGTAGCCAGCCCGATTGTTTCCGATACTCAGGGGTTTTTTGGTTTTGGCGCGGTCAAAGCAATTAACCTGGTTGTTTTAGTAGTGAGGCCCACGAACGGTGGAGCGGTTCGGGGCCTCACCCTTACGCTTCGCTACAATGGCACCGATTATGTGTCACTGTATGACCCCCAATTTCCCTTTGAACGCTTGGTGCCCACGGGGGTAGATGTCATCATTACCGCTTCCGGTGGCCAGTACGTGACACAGGCCCAAACCTTTCAGGTAGCCGCTAACCAGCAAGTGAACGTGACGGTAGCCCTTGCCTTCGCCTCTTCTTACGCTCGCATTATCAAAAAACGGTATTTCTAATGGCCAGAACGATTCCCATTATTCACCAAAGCATCTTGGATGCCATCACGTCCAGGCCCGAGCTTGCGGCCCTTGTCAGTCCTTCGGCGGCGGCCGTTTTTCGGACCTTGGCTTACGTCGTTGCCACAGTGCTTTGGGTGCATGAAACGATCTTTGACCGGCACTTAGTCGATGTGGAAGCCGCCTTGGCGCGGGCAAAGCCAGGAACGGCCAAATGGTATGCTGATGAAGTCAAGAAGTTTCAGCTCGGGGACACCCTGTTGGTGGATGATGCAGGTATCCATTACCCGGCGGATGCTACTGGTGTGCTGCTGGTGACCCAGGCCACGGCCAAAGAGAATGCCAGCACGGGCCAGTTGTTCATCAAGGTGGCTACCATCGATGCCAACGCCCCGGGCGGCCTGCGGGCCCTCACAGGCCCCGAGCAAACCCAGGTGTTCGGGTACATCAACGAAATCCGCTACCCCGGCACCCGCGTAGTGCTGGCCAGCCGGGATGCGGACCTGCTGAAGGTGGTGGGCGATGTCTACTACAATCCGCTGTTGGACTTGCCCACGCTGAAGGCCGCCGTGCGGCTGGCCGTGACGAATTACTTGCTGAACCTGGACTTTGATGGCCAGGTGTACCGGGCCCGCATTGAAGACGCTATCCAATCAGTGGCCGGTGTGCAGGATTTGTTATTGTCTGACATCACCGCCCGAAGCGGCCAGCTGGCCCCGGTGGTGGTAACACGGGTTTATGAAACCCAGGCTGGCTACATCATTGAAGACACGGCCACGGGCGCGGGCTTACTCGATACCCTCACCTTCATTCCTTATGTCAACTAAGGCCCCGCTTCGCTATCGATTTGACTTGCCGGCGCTGATAGCTGGCACCCTTCCGCACTTGCTGCGCCAACCTAAGCTGAAAGCCTACCTGAACGCACTGTTGGCACCGTTGGCCGCCTTGTATTCGTCCTTTCAGGTTTTGCAGGCCCGCGCCGCCCGCGAATTGTCTTACAACGGCCAAACCCTAAGCTTTCAGCGGGCTTTGAACGACCTGTTTGACCCGGTGTTGGCCCGCATCAGAATCGTCAGCAGCGATGCGAGCTACGAAAGCATTTATGTGAACTTCGTTGCCGAACAAGAAACCGCGAAGTATACCAAGTTCACCACTGAGCCACCGCCCTTTCTGATGCTTTACACTGGCATAGAGGAAGCCAACCAGGTGGGGTTTGTGGTTCGGTGTCCGGCTTCCCTAAGACCACAAGAAGCCGCCTTGCGCGCACGAATTCAGCAACTCAAACTAGCATTGGTCAAATACCGCATTCAGTACGTCTAATATGAAACACCTGCTATTTGAAACCGGGGGCCGGCCCCTGAACAACGATGATTTCACGGTCCTTCAGGATGAAATCTACTATGCCATTAATGGCCAGTTTTTAGGCTTGCCAGCCTGTGTGGTGGCTGGTTGTGATGTCAGCCCATCGGGTTCCACTTTCAACATCGGGGCCGGGCTGGTGTACTTGGATGGTGAAATTCGCCACTTTGCCGGTGTGTCGGGCGTGACCTTGCCTCAGGAGCTTTACAGCGACGCATTTACTACTACTGAGCTGCGCGCCTATCAAACGGGCGGAAGCAAAAACACAATGGGGGAAGCCGTGGTGCTGGCCCGGTCATTGGATGCCTCTAAGCAGGTTGACAAAGTAGTGGTTCAGCCCGAAGGCGTGTTGCGGGTGGCCAAAGCCCGCGAGGCTCAGTTTCGCGGCTCCTTTGAGCTTAGAATGCTTGGCGGGTATACTGCCGCCAACTTTGACGCTACGGGCCGTGGCAAGTACGGAACGACTGATTACGGGTGGGCGATGGCCAATGGCAAGAACGGCACCGTTGCAATGGGCGGCCGGGTGCCCGTGGGCGTTGATCTTGGCACGGCTGATTATGGCGCGCCGGGCAAGGTGGGTGGCAACAAGTCCATCAAGCTCACCGTGGGCCAGCTTGCCCCCCACGGCCACGTTTTAGACGAGGCTGGGGCACACCAGCACGCTTTGCCTTCCCGTGGTGATTACGGCGGGCCAAACAACGCGCCCAACGTGGCCCGGGCGTCAAGTCCATCTGCTGATGATGGCACGGGCAGCCTGAAGACCAAATCAGCCGGCACCCACACCCATACCGTTGAAAGCACGGGCGATGGCGATGACATTGATGTTCGCCAGCCCTACGCAAGCTTTCTATTTGCTCAATGGGTCGGCTTTTGAGCCGCCAGCGCCCCGGAATACAAAAGCCCTGGCAATCGCCGGGGCTTTTGTATTTTTGAAGTTTTAAAGGCTGTTCAAAGAAAGTTTAAACGGGGGTTCAACTTCTCTCGGGGCGTTTAAAATTTGTCCCAAACGTTTTCTTTTTTTTGTCCCTAATGTTTTGCCGATTCCAGGAAGCGCTTCACCCCCTAGCCCCCTCTCCGAAAAGGAGAGGGGGGACCAGCGCTAGATATAGACTCCAAACTTTAGACTAGAACTAGAAACTAGTCCCCCCTCTCCTTTTCGGAGAGGGGGCTAGGGGGTGAAGCGGTCAGCAGAACGATTCAAAAAAATCAAGACCACATAATGGGCAACATCACCGGTTTCAAGCAATTCGAGCGCGCGCTGCCCGCCAAGGAGGCCCCGCAAGTGCGCACCACCAACTACCAGGAGTTCATCGGCCTGTACCCGCCCGAGGCGCTGCATCAGCAGGCGGCCCGGTGCATGAACTGCGGCATCCCGTTTTGCCACTCGGGCTGCCCGCTGGGCAACATCATCCCCGAATTCAACGAGGCCGTGTACCGGCAGGACTGGGAGGACGCCTACCAAATCCTCACCACCACCAACAACTTCCCCGAGTTCACGGGCCGCATCTGCCCCGCGCCCTGCGAGTCGGCCTGCGTGCTGAGCATCCACAGCACGGCGGTGGCCATCGAGGAAATCGAGAAGCACATCATCGAAATTGCTTTCGAAAAAGGCTACGTGCAGCCCACGGCGCCGGTGCTGAAAACCGGCAAAACGGTGGCCGTAGTAGGCTCGGGGCCCGCCGGGCTGGCGGTGGCCGCGCAGCTGGCCAAGGCCGGCCACGCCGTCACGGTCTTCGAGCGCGACGAGCAGCCCGGGGGCCTGCTGCGCTACGGCGTGCCCGATTTCAAGCTGGAGAAATGGGTGATTGACCGCCGCATCGAGCTGATGGAAAAAGACGGCATCGTGTTCCGCTGCAACACCGAAATCGGCCGCGACCTGCCCGCCGACGAGCTGCGGCGCACCTTCAACGCCGTGGTGCTGGCCGGCGGCGCCATCGCCCCGCGCGACCTGCCGCTGCCCGGCCGCGAGCTGGCCGGCATCCACTACGCCATGGACTACCTGGGCCAGCAAAACCGCCGCGTGAGCAACATTCCGGTGCAGGGCGACGACATCCTGGCCACCGACAAGCACGTGGTGGTGATTGGCAGCGGCGACACGGGCTCCGACTGCGTGGGCACCGCCAACCGCCAGCACGCCACCGCCGTGGCCCAGTTTGCCCTCATGAACCAGCCCTCCAACGAGCGGCCCGCCCACACGCCCTGGCCGCACTACCCCACGGTGTTCCGCACCAGCAGCTCGCACGAAGAAGGGTGCCAGCGCTACTGGGGCATTAGCACCAAGGCGTTTTTGAGCGACGAAAACGGCCACGTTAGGGCCCTGCAAGTGAGCGACGTGACCTGGGAAACCGACGCCATGGGCCGCCGCCTCACGTCGGAAGAAGTGCCGAACTCGACCCGCGAAATCCCCTGCGAGCTGGTGCTGTTGGCCATGGGCTTCCAGGCCAACCCCTACGAGGGCCTGCTGGCCCAGCTGGGCGTGGCCGTGGACGCCAACGGCCTCGTGAAGGCCCCCGAAAGCACTTACCAAACCAGCGTGCCCGGCGTGTTCGTGGCCGGCGACATGCGCCGCGGCCAGTCGCTGGTGGTGTGGGCCATTTCCGAAGGCCGCGAAGCCGCTAGGCAAATCGACTTGTTTTTGATGGGGCAGACAGCGTTACCGAGTAAAAACGCGGTGGGCATGTTCGCTTGAAGAAAATTATTAAAACAGACACCACATATGCACAACTAATTTTAGCTGTGCATATGTGGTGTCTGTTTTAAAGTGTATCGGTAGTAGTGGGTAGGTAGGCTTAATAGCCAAAACAGTAAGCCAGCACCGATTACGTGAATAATAGCAATGAAAAATCTATTTCGTATTGAGGTACGGCTGATAAAAACACCACCTATGAAAAAGTAAAGAATAAAAATTATAAAAGCAAAAATTACCAACAAATCAAGTCCAGGGCCAGCTAGGTTAGTGGGTTCAACATTCGTGGCGATTAATAATAGAAAGAAACCTAAAAAATAAAATCCCGCATGAACAATAGGGTTATTAATCATATTTAAACAAATAGTATTTGAATCATCTATTGTATCAGTTCGTCAACTGTTACACTTACTACTTCGCTGAATATTGTTAACTTGACATTATTTGTTAAAAAAATAATCTGCCTTGGCTCCAAGTGTTATGACTAGTTGAATAAGGTCTGACGCGAATTTAGCACAGCGTAACTCGCGTCAGACCGGGTTTACTTTAATTATATAATTCACCCCACCAACTCCAGCACGTCGCGCACGTCGCTAATCTGGTGCTGGGGCCCCAAGGCCTGGCAGGTGGCCGCGTCACCGAAGCCGTAGGCGGCCCAGCAGGCGGGCAGGCCGGCGTGGCGGGCAAAGAGCAGGTCGGAGGGCGTGTCGCCAATCATGAGCATGTCGGCGGCGGGGGTGGGGGCGAAGTGCGGCTGGATTACTTCGAGGAAGAACGCGGGGCTGGGTTTCAGGGCGGTGCTGCCGCCGAGCAGGCTACCCTCGCCCACCACGAGCGAGACGTAACGGGCCAAATCGAGCCGGGCCAGGGACTTGTGCAGCGTGTGGAGGCTTTTGTTGCTCACCACGGCCAGGCCGTGGCCCTGGGCTTGCAACTCGGCCAGCACGTCGGGGGCCCCGGCGAAAGGCTGTGCCAGCGGCTCGCCTTCGGCGTCGTAGATGGCGCGGTACTCGGCCACCCAGTGGGCCACGTCGGCGGCGGGGCCCTCGGGGTGCAGGGCGTACAGGGTTTCAAGCATGGGCAGGCCCAGGGTCGTGATTTCGTCAAGCGCGGCCTCGGTGGGCACGGGCGCGTGGTGCCGCCGAAACACCTGCCGCAGGCTGTGGTAGATGGCCTGGCGGGTGTCGCAGAGGGTGCCGTCGTAGTCGAACAGCAGAACAGAATAGGGCATGGAAAAGGGGACAGGGCGGCCCGGTAATCGTTGAACAGTAATCGGAACCGGCAGCGAAAAGGGCTGTTGAATTCGCGCCGCGATGTTCGCTAGCAATTTGCAGCGATTACCGGGCAGTCGGCGAAAAGCCGGCCGCCCGGGCCGTACAAACCACCGGCCGCCCCGGCGGTTACACCGAACCGTTTTAAATCAAGAAAAACATGGAATCCATCGAAGGGAAAATCGCGCTGGTCACCGGTGCGGGCAAAGGTATCGGCCGCGCGGTGGCCCTGGCCCTGGCCCGCGAGGGCGTGCACGTGGGCCTGCTGGCCCGCACCGAAAGCCAGCTGCAAGCCGTGGCCCAGGAACTACAAGCCCTGGGCGTGCGCACCGCCATCGCCATCGCCATCGCCGCCGCCGACGTGGCCGACCGCGCCGCCGTGGAAGCCGCCGTGGCGCACATCCAACAGGCGCTGGGGCCCGTCGACATCCTCATCAACAACGCCGGCATCGGCACCTTCGCCAAGTTCCTCGACATGGAACCGGCCGAGTGGGAGCACATCATCCAAGTGAATTTGATGGGCGTGTACTACGTGACGCGCGCCGTGCTGCCCGGCATGATCGAACGCCAAACGGGCGACATCATCAACGTGGCCTCCACGGCGGGGCAGCGCGGGGCGGCGGGCACCAGCGCCTACAGCGCCAGCAAATTTGCCCTGCTGGGCCTGACGGAATCGCTGATGCAGGAGGTGCGCAAGCAGAACATCCGCGTGTCGGCCCTCACGCCGAGCACGGTGGCCACGGAGCTGGCCATCGGCAGCGGCCTCACCGACGGCAACCCCGACAAAGTGATGCAGCCCGAGGACCTGGCCGAGTTCGTGGTGGCCCAGCTCAAGCTCAACCGCCGCGTCTTCATCAAGGAAGCCGGCCTGTGGAGTACCAACCCGTAGAGGCTTTGGCGGCCAGGCCGGGGCCCTGCTTGCTGAGCAAGGAACGGCGACATTGGCTGGATTTATTATATTAATACAGAGAATATTATACGGTTTTCTTGGTGCGCTGTTGTCCGGCGTTTAGTTATTTTGCATTGGGCCCCGGCACCCGCGCCGCGCCCAATTATCAGGCTGTTTATCTGTCCGTTCCGTTATTTTTTATGTTACTAGCTGAAGACGAGCTCTTGCGGCGGCTGCTGGCCGGCGAGGGTGACGCCATGACCGTTTTTTATCGCCAATATCGCGTCGCGCTGTACAACACAGTGCTCAAAACTGTCCGCAACCGGCAAAGTGCCGAGGACGTGCTCCAAGACGCCTTGCTCAGGGTGTGGCTGTCGGTGGCTTCCTACGACGCGGCCCGCGGCCGGCTGTTCACCTGGGCCGCCAGAATCTGTGCCAACGCCGCCATCGACCACGTGCGCAGCAGCTACTTCCGCCAGAGCGTGCGCACGGCTTCGTTGGAGCAAAGCCCGGCCCAGGGCTACGCCGCCCCCGTGGATTTCCGGCCGGAGCACATCGGCGTACCCGACCTGCTGGGCCAGCTCCGGCCCGACCACCGGCAGGTGGTAGACCTGCTCTACCTGCAAGGATTCACGCAGCTGGAGGCGTCGGCAGCGCTGAACATGCCGCTGGGCACGCTCAAGACGCGGGCTGCCAGCGCCAAGCGCCAACTGGCCAAATTGGCCCGGTAGCCCTATGCTCAGCCTTTACGCCCCTCGTCCTTTTTTTGCATGGCTGCGCGCCGGGGCCCGTTTCCTGCGGGCCGACCGGTGGTGGTGGGTCGCGGTGTTGCTGCTGGCCCTGGCCACCGGGCAAGCCGCGGCTCGCTGGGACCGGGCCCCGCGCCCGCCCGCCGAGCCGGTGCGGATAAGCATCGCCTGCGCCTGGTCGGGCCAGGGACTGCTCGGTTCCGCTGCACCCGCTTAGAATGGGATGGCCCTTGCCCGGTGGCGCGTTACCAGCACCGCTGTTGACTTGCCCTAAAAAAAAGGCCGTTTCCTATTCGGAAACGGCCTTTTAGGTAGCGGGGATAGGACTCGAGCCTATGACCTTTGGGTTATGAGTTCAAATATTTTTGGTTTTACCTGGCTTCAAATGGCTCGAAATGTGCGTTGCGGGCTGTTTTTCAACTTATTATGAATTAGTGAAACTTACCTCAAACCGGCATTTGTTGTACCTATGTTGTACCAAATGCTCGCGTCATGTCTTCCGTCAAAGTCATTCTGCGCAAGAAACAAGGCCAGGACGGCACCTATCCCTTGGCCGTTCGCATCACGAAAGATAGGAAGACCACCTATCTGTACCTCGGCCAAAGCGTTTTAGAGGAGCAATGGGATGAAGCCGCCCAGCGGGTGAAAAAATCGCATCCGAACTCGCAACGTTTGAACAACTTCATCCTGAAAAAGCTGGCAGAGGCCAATGACACGCTACTGGAATTGCAGACCCAGAAGGAGGACGTGTCCTCGCGGGCGGTCAAGCAAAGCCTCAAGCCGCGGGTCGGCGTCACGTTCGCGCCCCAGGCCGCGCATTACTTGGCTAATCTCAAGCTACAGGGCAAGTACGTGCAGTACACGTCGGAGCAATCGCGCATCAACCGCTTCCAAGAGTTTTTGAAGGGCCGCGACATGGCTTTTTCCGATGTGACTGTTTCCCTGCTAGAATACTTTCGGGCGTGGCTCATCGGCACCCGCTATCCTAGCGAGCGCACGATTATCAACCATTTGATGACCGTGCGGGCTGTCTTTAGCCAGGCCATCAAGGAAAACGCCTCGCTTGAAAAGTACTACCCGTTCGGTAAGAAAGGCATCTCACTTAAGTTTCCACAGTCGCTTAAAGTCGGCTTGACCATTGAGGAAGTCAAACGGATGGAAGGGCTAGACTTGCCGCCCGGTTCGCCCATCGACCATGCGCGGAACATCTGGCTAATCTCATTCTATTTTGCGGGCATCCGCACCTCTGACGTGCTGTTGTTGCGCTGGTCTGATTTTCAGAATGACCGGTTGAGCTATATAATGGGCAAGAACAACAAGACAGGTACCATCAAGATATCGGAGAAGGCAGCCAAGTTGTTGGCGCTGTACAAGCCGCAAGCCGACAAAAGCGGCTTGGTTTTTCCCGACTTGCGCATCATCAAGGATTTCAACAACCAGTATGAGATAGAGCGTCAGACAGCGTTCATTGACAAGCGGTTGAATGACTACCTTAAACGGATTGCCGCCCTAGCGGGCATCGACAAGAATTTGTCCATGCATATTGCCCGGCACACCTTCGGTAACATTGCCGGGGACAAGATTCCAGTGCAGATGCTGCAAAAGCTCTACCGGCATTCGTCCATATTGACGACCATTGGCTACCAGGCCAACTTTGTGCACAAGGAGTCGGATGACGCCATTGATGCCGTGGTTAATTTCTAGCTTAAAGTAGTACTAACACTCAGTTAAATTTAGCGCGTGAGGCAGCATATTTAAATGTGGAGAAATCACTTGAATTATCCAACCAAATGCTAAGTCGCAGCAAACTGTTTATTATGGCTTTGATTTACGTGGAGTGATTGGATTCCATTTTATTTTAAAGCCTACGCATTCTCCTGGTTTTATTTTTTCAAAGGCGGCAGTCAACGTACAATTATCGTTAGTAGAGTATACTTTACACGAACCTTCTCCGTTCGAAATAGCATTATTAGGGTCTTTCCTGTGCGTTGCAATTGGAGGTAAACTAATTCCAATTTTTCATCCGCCTCAATAACTATTATCAATTTGTCTATATAGTCGATCATATTAGGATAACAAGTAAACCATTCTTTTGACCCAGAGGTCACATTTCCAAAACAAGTATTTGTATTATCACCTTGCTGATTTCCAGAATACAACAAATTAGTACCAGTAATGATACTTTTAACATTGTATTTTGGCAAATCAAATTTTACCCAATAAGAATTTTCTCTAATATTAACCGTATCCTGTCTCTCATTACCAGGTCAAGGTAATAAAGTGGCGTTATTTGTATAATATTGTTCTTGAAAAATATTTTCAGAAACAGAGATATTCCTCGTGGAATAAATTGTATACAAATTTCTAAATTCAGCAATTCTTTGCATGCTGGAATCAATTGCAATAATGTCATGCAATTTAATGTGTTGAACTATCGATAGCGTTGCGTAAGGGTATTTATTCTGTTCCGCTTCCGTTTGAGCCCATGTCAGCTTTGCAACCTCTGCAGGCTCTGTCTTATCCGAAGAAAAAGACAATCCCCACTTATTGATTACTAGGGAAACAAGCCAAAAAAAATCCAAAGATAATTGCAAAAGCTAATAATGTATTTAGTGTTTTATTATATCGCTTTTCTTTGCCTTCTAACATTTCTTTTGCTAAAGCAGCAGCAGCAACGGGCTCAATAATAGGACTTATTTGAATATCCGGATTGTCTCTAAACACTGATTCAATAACCCTAAGTCTAGATTCGGGGTCACTCTTTTCTAAAATACGCTCTTTCTTTCTGTCATCACTTCTTTTAAAAAGATAAAAAATATAAGCAGCAAAACAAATCACCGCAAGTGGCGATGTTATTTTTGGTATAATTTCAAAAATTTGTGGCATATCCATTTAAGTTGATTTGACATTAGTTTTGATGCAAGCAGGAGACAAACACCTATGCTGAGGCTTAGTAATAGGCACAGCAAAATTCGGAAAAAGATTATTTGTTAATCGGAATTAAAACCCATGGAATCTTATTGCATTACAAATAAATAACTGTTCTTGGAATAGTTAGCTCATAAAATTAAGTATTTTATTATATATAACGTATCGCATGTACATTATTGATAGTAATAGGTATCGTCTTTGGCACACAGGTTAGGCTCAGCAATCTACTTACTGTCAACCGAATAACTACTATCTCGAACTTGAAAATTTATTTCGCCACTAAGCTGATACAAACATTCTGTCTATTTACAGTTAAGCTGCCTAATCAAAACAGACACACAGCTCATCTTGCTAATTGGGTGTAATTGGGTGTATAATTGGGTGATGAAAGCAGTACTCAATACAGATACCATCACCATACGCCTGAAATACTCACGCTTATCAGTGAAATAGATGAGTTCAAAGGCGCTTGGCGAGCATTAAGCACCCTTGCGCCGGAACGGCTTTCTGCTTTGCGCCGAGTGGCGACCATCGAGAGCATTGGCTCATCGACCCGCATTGAGGGCAGCAAACTTTCCGACCGGGAAGTGGAACAGCTTCTCGCAAAACTAGAAATCAAATCTTTCGACACCCGCGACGAGCAAGAGGTGGCTGGATATGCAACTGTCATGGATACGATTTTTCGGGCGTGGGAGGATATTTCAGCCGAAGAAAACTACATCAAGCAGTTGCACAGAGACTTACTTATACATAGCGAGAAAGATGCCTGGCATCGTGGGCGGTATAAAACAACGTCCAATTCCGTTGCCGCTTTCAATGAGGCTGGACAGCAAGTAGGTATTGTGTTTGAAACGGCTACACCTTTCAATACGCCCTTTCTAATGAGCGAGCTTACTGCTTGGCTCAAATTGATGCGAGAAGAGGGCCGCTTGCATCCACTTCTTATCATCGGGGTTTTCGTGGTGGTCTTCTTGGAAATTCACCCGTTCCAAGATGGCAATGGCCGTTTAAGCCGCATACTGACCACCTTGCTTCTTTTGCAGGCTGGTTACGCCTACGTACCCTACAGCTCGCTTGAGAGTGTTATAGAGCAAAGCAAAGAGGCCTATTACTTGGCACTACGCCAAACGCAAGGCACTATTCGCACAGCAGCTCCCAATTGGCAACCTTGGCTGGTGTTTTTCTTACAAGCCATGCAGCAGCAAAAGCAGCGCTTAGCTCGGAAAGTGGAGCGAGAAAAGCTTGTGCTGGTTACGTTGCCGGAACTCTCCGTGCAAATTCTGGAACATGCCCGCGCCCACGGTCGGGTTACGATTGGCGAAATGGTGAAGCTGACAGGCACCAGCCGCAATACACTCAAGGAACATTTTCGCAGTCTGACAGAAAAAAATCACTTAACTCAGCATGGAGCAGGCCGGACTACTTGGTACAGTTTATCTTAAAGAAATTTCTAAAAATTAGATTAATCGCACCGCTCTATAATCACCTACATTTGATGAATAGAGCGTGACGAAGTAAGTGTTGCGCACCGTTTACACAATAAGTCGAGCTGCACCCCGTGGGTAGGCCCAAGAGATAAATTTCTGTGTCCGAGTCTGTTATTGAGTTAGTGCCCAAGATACCAGTCGGCGAGGCAATTGGAGCACTGTGGGAAGTGCTGCAAGAGGTTCCTAGACCGACCCGGTTAGAGGAATTTTTACGCGACTGGCTATATGACTTACAGAATGCTAGCAAGTTGCCAAAGTCGGACGAGTTACGGCTGCAAGTATTCGGTCAGGTATTGCTTGACCTGACTGGACAGGGATGGCTTTTTGCGGGGATAGGCGAGTTGGGTAAGCAAGGCATGTTACTTCGAGCGACACCGCCTGATACTTCGCATCGAAATGTTCCCACTGGGGAGCGGCGAGCACCAGCCGACGTGAAAGGCACTTTGCGACAAGCACTGGTAGCCAACCGCGATGAGCAACTGCGTGACCCTACAGTGCGAGCATTCGTGCGGCGCATGGAGCAGTTACGCCGTTATCGGGGGCAGCGTGTGAGTGTCAGGTCGTTGCTGGCTTCGCCGACGCAATTGGTATCAGACTTACGGGGAGCACTGGCAGCCCCGGAAGCAACTCGCACCGAGCAGTTGTCTGGACTGGTGAAACCGTATTTGCAACTGGCTTCAGAGTTGCCAGACGAGCACACAGGGTTGCGGCTTTTGGATGTGTGGCGATACTGCCGCTATACTTGGAGCCTGCCATTTCAAACGCAGCCAGGACGACGAATGTTTTACTTGGTGCGTGATGCGGCGCGGGCGTTCCACCCAATTATTGGCATTGCAGCACTAGGTTCGGCAGTAGTTCAGATTTCAGTGCGCGACAATGCTATTGGCTGGAGTTTGGATGCATTAGCAGACAAGGCCGACCCATTAGAGCAGGTGGCGCACTTACCAAAGCGGGCAGCCCAAGTAGCTGCACTTTGGCGTGAGTTGGATACAGCCATGAAGGAAATCTATTTGGATGACCTGCTGGAAGAGGGAGTATTGACGATGGCTGAATGCAAGTATCCAACTCCTGGCACGTTGGCTCGGCTGGTGGCAGCCGTAGACCAAGATTTTAAAGGCAGTCGCGAGCGACAGACGCAGAAAATCGACCTCGCAGAAGAGGCTCGGTCTCCAATGTTTCGCAAGAAGAGGGTGCAGGTGCTAGAAGAGTTGCTAAGCGCCCGACTAGAGTTTAACAAATATGCTGCACTCGATTCTGAAGAGTTGTACCAACAATTAGTAAAATCTTCTGAGGGTCGTCGGGCACTTCGCATGGCAGTCCGTAGCCTAAAGAAACGCCACGTTGCGGCATCACTAATGGAAATCACTACCTGTGGTGCTATTCCTCCCTACGGACCGCTATTAGGTGGTAAGTTGGTGGCTATGCTGATGGCCAGCCCACAAGTAGTGAAAGATTATAAAGAACGCTATGGCACCTTTAAAAGCGTAATTGCCAGCAGAATGCGAGGCGCAGATTTGGTAAGAAGATCTAATCTCGTGTTACTTGGCACTACAAGCCTATACCATGTCGGAAGTAGTCAATATAACCGCATTCGTTTCCCCGGTAAAAGCAGTGATATTTCTTATCAACTTCTTGGAAAAACGGTGGGATATGGCAGCGTGCATTTGTCTCAGAAGACGTATGACTTAATCCAAGAGTTGCTGCGGGAGCAAGAGACAAGTCAGAGTTACACTTTCGCAGCCGGGGTAAATTATAAGTTGCGAAGTATGTCAGCAGCGCTGGGTATGCTAGGCCTGCAGAAGTTACAGCAGCATTCCACACCGCGACTGGTGTATGCAGTACCCACAGCAGAAAACTGGCAAGAATATTTAACAGGTCAGGACACAGAACCCCGCTGGCATTTCCAAGATATTGATAATCCGAAGGCCGAAACCAACCAGATTATCGAGTTCTGGAAAAAGAGGTGGTTTATTAACCGGGTACAGCGTCCAGAAACATTAGCTCACCTACAAGCTATTGTACCACCACCAACCATATTAGTGCCTAAAAGTGCCATTCCAACACCGGCTTATTCAGAGTCGATGCTTTTTTTTTTAGGTCCTGACAAATATCCAATGATTAGCTGGTCTACGTTTGCAGAGTTCGATAATGGTCGGCTAAGTTTTGCAGAAAAGCAAACTGAAGACGAAGCTAAAACCATTCATATTTCAAGTTCGAAATTAGAAGAAGGTATTCTTACGCTGTTAGAGCAGGGACACCGGGTTTATTTAACTGGTAATCCGGGGGATGGCAAAACGCACCTATTAAGGTATTTAGAAGGTCTAGCAAGTTGGCCCGCTGGCACCTATATAGAGTTGGATGCCAGTGCAGTGTCAGAAAGCAGACTTGTAGCAGGCCTGACAGAAGCCGCAGTAGCCGGGCGGCCCGCGTTGGTAGCAGTGAATGAAGGTCCTCTAAGGCAGATGCTTTCGCGCTTACCTGATGCAACAGAATTGGCGGCACAGTTAGTCCAACCATTTTGGTATGAAGGTGATACGTTGGCAGAAACTGCACCCAAAGCCGTGTTGGTGCAACTCGGCAGCCGCCAGGTACTGCATCCAAGTTTAGTGAACGAAGCCGTAAATCTGGCTCTAACGCGTGTAGAGTATGCGGGGGCACCGACCACCATACAGGCCAACGTCAAGGCCTTGCGGCACGAGCGGGTACGCAAGCGACTATCAGACCTACTAGCGGAGGTAGGGCGCGGGGGCGTACATGTGACTGTACACCAGTTGCTGGGCTTATTGGCCTGTATTATCACGGGTGGGCAAGCAGACAAGGCCGAACATGCTCCTCCTTATTATGAAAGCCTGTTTAAACTTCCCGCAGGTAGTAGCCCATTGGCTACCGAGTTGCGAGAATTGGACCCAGCTTATTTGACTCACGCGCTTCTCGATACTATTGAATTGTGGGATGCGCCTACTAAAGCGGGGCCTTGGTTACCCGATAGTAAGCCGGCAGTGGGAGCACCAGGTGATTTAGATATTACGCCTGATGAAGCCAAGCAGCGCTTCCGCCAGTTGAAGAGACAGCATTACTTTGAGGCGGAATATGGCGACAAAATAATGGAGAGCCTGCCAGATGACCGACTCACATTCAACAGTTTGCTGAGCGGCCCAGCATCTCAGGCTACTAAGGTGATTTTGAAGTCTCTAATAAGATTTGCGGGTCAGGTGCCGGATGCAGACTTGGCGCTGCCGCTGTGGACGAGTATGCGTTACGATGCCGACCAGCCCGCCTGGGCAAAGGTGGCTGGCACCAGTCTGCTGCCGGTGAATTGGTTGGTGCGCCGACCAATGCTTCCACAACCGGTGAGCCAGTTACTACATTATCAGGCTGACCACTTACTGCTGACATTAGCGGCCAAACCCTATCCCGAAGGCCCAGCCTTGCTCTTGGATTTGCCACTTTGGCGGGCGTTGAATGCTGTAGCGCGCGGCCTGCCGGTGAGTAGCCGCGATGAAGATGCCGGGCGAAGGGTGGACAACTTCCTAGCCGCTGCTGCTGCTGCGCTCCCATCTACCAGTGAATTCTTACGGATATACAACAACCGTGATAATCATGAAACGGTGGTGCAGGTGGTAGATAATGCCAGCGCACCGGCAGGAGCCAGTTATTTACTATAGTTAAGAGGATATGTCACTCTGCACAAACTAGAAAGCACAAACTAATGAGTATCAACATTACTGAAGTAGCCAAGAAAGCAGCCGAGAAACTGTGGGGCTTTTCGCCAGGGCGGGATATAAAAATTGTGCATCTCACCAATGGAATGTTGCGCACAGTGTGTGGTGATACCTCTAGTTCCTCGAAGTTGCTCGGTGACTTTGTCGCCACTCACGCCGGACGCGAAACCAAAAACAAGCGCACTGCGGCTGAATTACTAAGTGACGATAATTACGAGCATATACTTCTAGGAGATGCTACACCATCAGGAATAGATGAGTTGCGCGTAGCGTTAGACGCGGTTCTTAATCAAGATGGGGCCTTTTACGCAAGCATCTCTACCCCTACCCTGACGCAATGGAGACATCTTACCACTGACCCATCGGATAGTGGGGCAGGACAGTTAATCGGCAACGTGTTGCTTGCTGATTCCGACCAAGTAGCTGCGCATGCCCTACGGGACGCTCTAAGTGACCAAACGGATGCTACATACCGCCTGACGCAACCCTTGTTATCAGAGAGTAAGAAGCCTATGCCGGCTTTGCCGACACCGCCAGAACTTACAGAATTGTTTAAAGCTTCCGATTCCTTGCGAGCGTTGCAGAAGGGCTTTCACCGATTGGCAGTGCGGAAGGACTCGTTAGGCAAATTAGAATTACTTGCGCGGGCAGGCCGACTAGCTGGCTTAGGGCTGTGGATACATCTATTAAATGCAGGCGCAGGTGAACGGAGGCAACCATTACTGTTGTGTGGGCCGCAGCCTCCGAGTGAGGTGCTGAGTGCCAGTCATCGGGGAATTGCGCTAGCCCTACGAATGCTAAGGCGGCATTTCAGCGATGCACTGTTTGCAGAATTAGAAAATCGGGGGGAACACGAGTTGCCAGCTAGCGAATATCGTGATTGGGCTGCCGAAATGGATATCAGTTATCGTGAGCGTTATCTTCTAGAACTGGCCCAAGAGTTGGATGCTGGCATTGAGCCAGGGCGTGCGGCCTGCTCGGCTTTGGTTACGCCCGCTTTAAGATTGGTAGGTAGCAAGAATGAAGGTGCAGATAAGTACGTAGCAGCTTTAGGCCGACGTTTAGGTTTATGGCCACGCTATCCTGGCCGAACCGGTCGCCATTTGAAGCCAGTAGCAGCTATCTACGATGCTCTGGTACCTGCCCTTCTAAAACCGGGAGAAGTGCTGCGGTTCCGGGAGTTTTGGCAGCGGGCGGCTGACGAGTTTGGGTTGATATGTGGAGCGCGGGGTAATATCGACCTAGAAGTATTGGCCAAAGCTGGCATGCGAGGGATTACGCCAGCCCAACTCACGCAAAATGCGCGGCGGGTGCTCCAGGAATTAAGCCGGCAGGGCTACGCTCGTACCTACGCCGATGGTGAGGCACTGATTGCAGCATAGAATAGATTTATAGATACTTACTACTCCCGCAGTATGCCCGCTACAACGTCTGCACCAGCGTTCAACGCTGATGACTTGCTAGTCGAAACACTCATTGACTCACTAACAAGACTTACTACGACCAAGCCGGGGGTGGTGCTGGAAGGCCTAATGCCAGGGCCGTGGCTGAGGAAGTTACTGCAACAGCTAGGAGCAGATGAAAGCTGGTGTATGACGCTGGTAGGGGCTGATAAGGCCACTGCAACAGCTCTGCCAGACCTTGGCCCTCGCACAGGCGAAGGAACTGAACACGCGGTGTTGATGCGTAATGAGAACGTGGCTGAAGCACGGCGGCTAGTGGTGAAGTTGGGTGATGAATCTCGTCTGCACTCACTGACTGAGCGTGGATACTACAGCTTAGGGCCAGATGAGTTGGTACAAACTATTGCCACTCGCGGTAAGGCCCAAGCTGGCAATCAACCGCAAAAGCTCTTTTGGCACCAACTGTCTCAAGGACATCCTACAGTGTCACTTACCGGACTTTTGCACGTAGCATCGGCCAATTGGAGTGCCCCTGACGACCCGGCAGTTGATTTACGAGTACTGTTGCCCGAGTTGGGCTTGTTACCCGATAAAGCGATGTTTGACAATCCTGCACAGGTGGACAAACGCTTGCTTTACAATGAGGAATTGTTAGAACGATTAATTCAGCAAGACCCCAAAGATATTGATGATGCCTTTGCGACATGGCGGCGAGCAGTTAATGAAAAGCACCCTGACCAAGGCATCTTGAAAGAAGCCTACGCAGCCCTACGAAACTTAAATCCGGCCTCGCCTAACTTCGTTTCGGAGTTGAAGAAGCTGAATGTGGTAGTGGTGGACAGTTTGCTTAATAACAGACTGCGCAAAATTACTATGCCCCCACCCTCCACACCGCCCGTAGTAGTACCCGTTCAGGGAGGCGACAAGGATGGTGAGCAACCTGGTGAAAAAGGCGGTGGAGAGCAACCCGGTGGTGGAAAGCAACCTGATGATGGTGACTGGCCTGGCGGAAGTGAGCAACCTAGTGGTGGAGGGGGCTGGCCGGGCGGTGGAGAACAACCTGGTGGCGGTGGAGACTGGCCTAGCGGCGGGGACCGCCCCTCTCGGCCATCACTGCCCCCGCGTATTTTAAAAAAGCATTACAGCGACGCACTGGATGAAGTAGTGCTACAACTGAGTGCTGACCCCAAAATGGGCGAAACCTGGCAATTGGAGGCCATTAAATTGTGGAAGAGCCTTGGTGCTCAACTCAACGATGCATCCTACCGGCTAGAGGCTGATACTGTAGAAGTAAGCGGTATGCCAGACGCAAGGGCGCTGCTGCTGACGCAGCATTTTGCGGGCGAACAAACGTATGGTGGCAGTCTACCGCAAATTGAGGACTTACAGCCAGGTCAACCTTTACCCACAGTAGAGGTTACGTTGCCAGATGAGGCTGTGGTACAGGGTGAACCTTGGCTAACCAATCTCCGGCAGTTGCTTGCCACAGGAACGGAATTAGTAGATGGCTTCTCAGGAGAATTGAAGTTGCAAGAATGGCTCGACCAACGGGCAATTTTAGTAGAACAGGCTGCGCTGCTGACGCTAGCCCCACTGACTACTCTGGTAGCTAATCCAACACTACTAGAGGCTGCTCGTACCATGAGCAGAGCATATGAGGACCTTTTATCACATGTGCGACAATTCTATCCTCAACTCGACTTGGCAGGCGGAGCGGCCGAAATAAGTTCCGCCTTACTAGCCCCTGACGTAGTAGCCTTACCAGGACCGACTCAGCAGGCAGCCTTGTTGTCACCACTGCATCCGCTAACACTATGGAAATACGCCACGGTAGCCGATGAACTGCTGGCAGGCAGGGGGCAAGAGCTACTCCCACTATTAGGCAGACTTGACGAAATAGCCGAACCGTTACGAGCATTGGTATTGCCTGAGATAAACGGGCATCCTTCGGCACAACTCGCTTACGTGCGACGCATTGGTGCGTGGGTGCAATATCAACAGGCAGGGCCAGTAGAGGTAACGACTAGTGGCACCATCGTGCGCGATGCAGCTCGCAAATTAGCAATTCTGTACCCAATGGTCCGCCAGCAATTGCGACTACTGGTGCATCATCCCGACTCGCTGGATAAATTGAAGCCAGCACTTAACGAACTGCTAAAATCCGATGGGGCTGATTTCGAGCAAGTCCATCTTATTCTGACATATCGACCGGGGCAGGAAGGTAGATTGTCGCTGAGTTTGTTGGACGAGCTAATCACTAACAAACTGGTGATACCTGAACGGGTTGAAATTGCTAACACGGAGAAATTAGCAGAGTGGTTAAATAGGCGACCAGTACATCTGCTGGTGCTCCCAGGACAACGTCGGTTGGAACCTCTGCTCGTTAGCAAACAGGCTACTGAACTACACCCACTTAGCTTACCACACACTTTACAATTCAATCAGTTCAAAGCCGAAGTAAACCTATTGCCACGCTCCCAACAGCGTGACCCGAAGGGACCAGAGCATCCCTTCGGAGCCTACCACGAAATTGCCTCAGTGGTAGGACGGCTAACGCACCAAGAAGTATCGGGTTCGTCACAGCCACGGGCCAATAGCCCTGATTTGCCTGTGGTGTTGCCCTACGCGGTATTTGTCGTAGCTGGCTCACCCGCTGAGCCTCCGAAGACGGGTGCACTTCCTCTGGCGCGTCCCACAGGTAGCCGTGGTGATTTGGTTGTGACGCACTATGCCGACCGATTCACAAAGGGCGTAGAGCAAATGCTGACGAATTCTAACTACCAGCCGCGCACGGAAGCAATTTTCAAATTACTACGCGAGTTGGAAGAAGTTGGGCATACCAGCCTATTCGCTACTGTTAGCGCCAAGACTCCGGGTGGCTTTGATACCACTTCGTTAAAAGGCCAATTGGGACAAGCGGTAGCCCTGCGCTGGTACGCTGAGAAGGCCGTAGATGCGCGTTATGCGGTTATTAGCCTGGACTCGGCGCTGGCACGGCGGTCGTGGCTCGCACACCGGGAGACTTCGCAACGCAACGACCTGCTGGGCATACGCTGGCTGCCCAATGGGGGCATCAGTTTCGATTTGATTGAAGTAAAATCTTACAATGTAGGCAGTTCTGTAGACGGCGATGGTACACCAGGTGAGCAGTTGCGGGCTGTAGCTCGTGACTTGCTGCCTGTGGTAAGTGGTCAGAGTGGTCCAGGGGGCAAATTGGTAACTGACTGCCGCAGGGAAGCGCTACGGCTACAACTATTTCAGGAAGGACAGTTGCGCATGCCTGTTGGCTTTGATAAAAGCGTCTGGAACAAATGGATAATGCAGTTGAACCAAGCTCTGGATGGGCAGCTAGCAGTGGAAATGAATATGCTGCTAATAGAGGTCCTTTTCAATCAGAACGAAGATGTCAAGGAAATTCTCTACCTAGGGGAGTCAACTGCGCTGGAGCCTGAAAAGAAATTGAATCTTCGGCGCGAACAACTTGGTGAGCCAGATATTCGCCGACTGCTGGGTGAACTGCCACCGACAATCGATAACTCAGCAGTCAGTGATACGGATACACCTCCGCCTACACAGCCAACTGACCCGATTAGTCCACTTTCACCAATTAGCACTACCAACGCTCCACAAGCGCCTGTTGAGGTGGCGCTTTCTATAACTGCAAAGTCTCCTGCAAATCACACCGCCACAGTTGGGTCAAAACCAATGGCAACGGCTGTCGCCGTGGACGCAGTTGAATCTAAAGCAAGCGAACCAATTGTGACTACAGAACCAGCCAACTCCATTCCGTCTACTGCGGGCACCGTGCTCATTCTGCCCCCACCAGCGGGCATGGTCGAACAACTAGCTAAAAGTCTTTACCGGGCGCTACAAAATCACGACCAGACTCCGGTAAATGCCATTGACCCTGCAATTGCGGACATAGGTCCAAGCCTGATACGATTAAAAGTATTGCTGAAAGGTGGACAAAAGGTATCTGATATTCAACGATTAGCTCCTGACTTGCAGCGCGAAATGCAATTGGAGCATCCACCTGTTATTGGTAATTTGCCTGGGACCGGCTTTGTAGCGGTAGAGGTAGGTCGCATAGACAGGCAACCCGTGCTACTAGAGCCGGTTCTTACAGCCAAGCACGATGAACCACCAGTATCATTTCCGGCAGGTGTGGGAGCCAATGGTAAAGTGCAATGGCTGAATCTGCCACGACTGCCACATATGTTGATTGGCGGCACTACAGGTGCTGGCAAGACACTCTTTCTCTACAGCATGATAAAAGCACTAACGCAACTCAACGGGCCAGAGACCGTCGAACTTGTGTTGATTGACCCAAAGCAGACCGATTTTGGTTATTTCGAGAAGCTACCTCACTTACGCGAGGGTCGCATCATATACGAACCCGAAGAGGCAGTTGAGATGTTGAATGATTTGCTTAAAACAGAGTTGCCTAGACGGACGGCATTACTGCGTCAGTATGAATGCCGCGACATTCACGAATACCGTCAGCAAACCGGTGCTGAGCCAATGCCATTCATCGTCGTTATCATTGATGAGTTTGCAGATTTGATTCAAAGCTTAGCTGCAAAAGAGCGCAAGCAATTTGAAGAGAACGTAGGCCGCTTGGCACAACGCACTAGAAGTGTAGGCATACACTTAGTGGTGGCTACGCAACGACCTGACATGAAGGTTATTCCAGGTAATTTGAAGAATAATTTGGACTGTCGTGTAGCCTTTCGATTAGCCTCGGGTACTGATAGTCGAGTAATTCTAGATGAAGTAGGAGCTGAGGATTTGCTAGGTAAAGGAGATATGCTGCTGAAACAGCAAGGTCAAATTCAACGATTGCAGGGTTTTTTCATTCCTTCATCGGACTTGAAAAAGTAATCGGATAACAGTAATCAGCATCATAGCACCAACATAGCATCAGGTTTTTTCAGTGTATAATGTAGTTGTTAAGTGTTTGATTTTATTGGTTGCGGGGGCGGGATTTGAACCTGCGGCCTTCAGGTTATGAGCTATATTTGCTTGACAGGTGTCACCATACACCTTACAATATAGGAATGATACTCGTTATTCGTCACAAGGGCTTGCGCCTCTTTCACGAGCAGGACGATGCTTCCAAACTGCCCAGCCAGCAGCTTAGAAGACTTACCAGCATCTTGACTCTGTTAGAGGCGGCGACCAAACCGCAAGACCTGAACCAGCCAGGCTTTGGCCTCCATAGTCTTGCGGGTGATCTAGCGGGCTTCTGGTCGGTAAAAGTGACCGCCAACTATCGGGTCATTTTCCGGTTTGTAGGCGAGGACACTACCGATATTGATTATATAGACTATCACTAGAGGACAACGCCATGAAAATGCACAGCCCCGCCCACCCCGGCACTATCCTACGCGACATCATCGACGGCATTGCCGAAGAAACGGGCAAAACCTTAACCGTCGGCGAGATTGCGGCAGGTCTTAACGTCGCCCGGCAAACCCTGTCGGCTATTTTGAACGGCAAGGCTTCCGTCACCCCCGCGATGGCCATGCGCTTGGAAGAGTCGTTTACAACCACTAGTGCCGAACTGTGGCTCAAGATGCAGCAGAACTACGATTTGGCCGAAGCGCGTAAAAAAGCTAAGTCGGTGCCGATTCGCGTGTTCTGGCCAGTTGCGGGCTTGTTACCAACGCAAGCGTAGATCAACAGGCGTAGATCAATAAGCTGTTCCGAAGCCGATGAACTTAACTAGCTAATTGGGTGTAATCGGGTGTGTTAATGGGTGAACGCTTTCCAACTTCTTCACGATGGGAAGATGTAAATTCCCGATCCGAACTTTAAGTGATATCCGCAAAATATGCGGAGAATAAGACACCTATTCTCCGCATATTAGAAAAGGTGGGTTTTTATGCCTTATATACTGCTAGCTAATAAGTGATTGTGCATGCTGCAAAGCTTGCAAATACGTCCTGTCCAGATAATCCGCATACTCTTGCATCATTACTATCCGTTGTGGCAAAAACTTTGACCGGTCATATGCCCGGTCGGTACTGCTTTTGGGCACATGCGCTAATTGCCGGTCGGCTACATCGTGTGAATAGCCGAGCTTTTCTTTGAGCACCCCAAGCGCTAACGTTCGAAAGCCGTGACCCGTCATTCGGTTGTCGTAGCCCATGCGCCGCAGAGCGACTAAGATGGTTCCTTTACTCATTGGCTTTCTGGGACGCGGAATACTTGGGAAAACATGGTCACGCTTTCCGTTCATCTGTTGCAACTCAGCAAGAATGGCCAGTGCTTGCCTGGATAGCGGCACCAGATGCGGGTTCCGCATTTTCATGCGCTCCGCCGGAATAATCCACAAGGCTTTTTCTAGGTCAATTTCTGTCCACTTTGCCTGAATCAGCTCTCCTGTTCGACAGAACGTCAACAGCATAAGCTTTATCAGCAGAAATGTTTGATGATAGAGGCGGGCTTTGTGATTGTGAAGCGCTACCAAGAAGTCCGGCAATTCTTCCAGGTCGATAGCGGCAAAATGAGTTTTCCTGTATTTTTTCAGGGCTAACTCTAGGCCATACGTCACATCATTCTCTACCCGGCCTGTTGCAATGGCGTACTTAAACACCGCGCTGATAATCTGTTTGATGCGCCGCGCCATATCGGGAGCAGTGCCATCTATCTTACGAAGGCAAGCGAGAACCATAAGGGGCTTAAGCAGTTTGATCGGGTACTTGCCAAGGTCGTCGAATACGTATTTTTCCAGGCGGTGCATGACCGTTTTTGCGTAGCGAGCGTCCCAGGTAGCCGCGTTCCGGTCATACCATTCTGTCGCGACGGTGGTAAACACCGGACTGTCGACATACCCGTCATTTTGCAACTTGGCCAGCTTTACCAGTTCTGGGTCAGTCCCGCAGGCAATCTGCTCTTTGATTGATGTGCTGCGTTTTCTGGCGTCAACCAGTGTCACTTGCGGGTAGCTGCCCAATGACACCCGTTTCTCTTTGCCCTGAAAGCGGTACTTCAAGCGCCACTGCTTGGCATGGGAGGGCAGCACTTCCAAATACAAGCCTTCACTGTCGGCCAGGTGGTATCTTTTAGTATCTGGCTTGGCCGTGCGGCAGTTCAAATCGGTAAGAGGCATTCATGTGTCCTTTTCTAATACAGTTCATATGTAAAAAAAGTGGGACACATAATTATGAAAATGGGATTTGGTGTCCCATCTGTGTCCCAAATTTCGTTTATATGGGTAAAAGCCAGTTAAGAGCAGATGAGATACAGTGGAGCGAACCGATTGAAAAATGGAGGATTTTTCAAAATCGATAAGAATAAATAATCTAGGATAAAGTAAAAATGGCTCCTCGAGCAGAATTACTTTTTCCTATAATAAATATCTAAATTCATTGTATTTACATCTTTACTTTTTTGCTTTTGTATCCCACTTGTGTCCCTAATCAGTTATTTGAGTCACCTTATTATGATGATTCATTTACGAACAGAAGGCAACAAGTTCTTATTGCCTTAATCACCCGTTGTGCTCATCGGCCATATTAATTATCACGAAAATTGGCAATAAGTAAAATAATGTTTCCGTTAAAAAAATAATTTTCAAAGAAATCAATTCAAACTTTTAAGTCACAATGTATTTGTAGAGCCTCGGTTTTATTTGCATGTATGGCAAATCCATTAAACTCCAAAGCTTTTCGAACTTGCATAATTACGTCTAAGTGATCTCTTTCTATTTTGAGTAAAACCTTTTTTGCGGTAAAAACACCGAATGGTAAAAGTTTGATTTTTTCACCATTATAAGTAATAGAAACATCTAAATGAGTGCCATCTAACGCATGCCCATTATGTCCAAATATTTCTTTTGTCTCATGTTTTCTGCTTGGGTATAAAAACTTAAAGACGTATGCGCCAAATAGGCGCATACGTTTAAGAATAGGATCCTCTTTCTGAAATGCTCGAGTTAAGACTAAATGCAAACTATCTGGAAGCGCATTTTGTGCTTCTTGTAAACAACGTAACGCCGTCGCATCAATGTAGACGCAAGAGTCTGGCCATCTTGGTTCGACAACTAGGCCATGTGACAACCCACGTTTTAGTTCGATTAGACCCAGCATAACTATTTCCTGATTTTGGTATTTTCTATCCATGCACGTTTCCATACTTATCGACTAAACGTATCCGGACAATCACATTGCTGCCTAGTTCTTGCATCAATCGTGCTCCTCGTATATACACTTCAATGCGAGACCAAGGATCATTTTCAATAAATACCTCCAAAGTTTTAGAGTTACTCATTGTGCTGCTACTAAAGTATTCACTTGTGACGGCCGCGCAAGTAATACGATTAGTAGGTTTCTTGTCTGATGATTCAAGTAAATCCTGCTCAAAATCATCTTCGTTTTGTTTAGGCGAAGCTCTCATCCAATGCAGTAGGTGTTTAGAGCAATTTCCCGTTTCAATAACGTGGTTTGCATGTGCTCTAGCAGAATCTTCGTGAATGGCTATTATTTGTTCTAATGAAATACCGTTTTCCAAAGCGAATGGTAGGAATACATCGGCAATTTCTTTTTTAAGTTGAGATAAATTAGGACGACGCTTTTGAGAATTTGTCAATCCATCCTTGAGGAATTGCTTTTTAAAAATACCCTTATGGTCAAATGCCACTGATATAAGAGGCAAGCCATATGCCGGGTCGCGCAACTCAACAGCCCGCTGCATAGCTGCACGGAAGGCCCTCAGTTGTGGCTCTACCTCAATACTTGAATCGAAGGCGTTTAGACAAACCCTAGAGTTGCCTGCGAGGATAGCTATTTCGTGGCTATTCCGCATATCTGACACTTTTCCAAGCATTTTCATGGTGTGATTGAGCTCCTTATATGGAGACATCATCACAAAAATCAAATGGAACTTGAGGGAGTGCAAACGGCAAACGTATCTTTGTCGGTAAATTTTTTTCAGAATAGTCTGACAAAATAATACTTGAAAAGTAATAACTAATATGCAAAAAGTTCAACTTGAGTCGTGGCAAGCTATTGAACTGTTTAGTCATTTAGTGACCAAATTCGATGGCAATAGAGAAGGCTTTCAATTATCTAGTTTGAGCCAGACCGCATTTCTGTCTCGGAAACTTAATGATTATAAAAGTAAATCAAGAGCGGAAAAACTGTCAAATGAGATCTTTGGCAAGAAACAAAATGCCAAAGGTCTGTCTGTAGATAGCCACCCTCAAGCCGTATATGAACTTGCGAGAGCGATACGCTTATCTGAGCCAGTAATTATCGAGGAACTAAAATTACAGGATATTGAAAAATTTATTAATTCAGGGATTGCTTCAGAAGCCGAGCCTTATTCTGTTGGCAATGTTAATTATATTTCTCCTTGGCTGCCAAGCAAAAGGCTTGACAACTTTTCTAATACGAATTGGTGGCTATATTTTCGTGATAGAAAAACTAAACACATAACAAATAAAGAATTTCCGGAAGGCATTACTCGTGCACTCGTTATTTTATATCCTTTTGGAAAAGCAGAAATAAGAGGATATAGTGTTGATAATGATGCTCCAGAAGAATATATCGGCGGCTATAAATTATACAGGGGCAATGAATTTCTTCAGTTTAATATGAAATTGAAACAGTCCAATACTAAGGACCTGCATATCCTGATTTATATTGGCACTGGTAGCGTTTCTCTCGCATTGGGGCAATTTCATAATGTTGGGCGCTCAATTTATTCAGGTACTGTAATGGTGGAAAAAATCAACAGAACACTGAGTTTGCATGAAATGCAAAACCCCGGCAATTTTTTTGAAATTAACGATAAAGAAAACTTTGAAAGTAATGTTCCTCTTCACGCTCGTGCTTTTTTAGAAGAACGTCAAAGGAATGTCATGCGGACAGCCTGCAAAGTCACGAACATCAATGACTTTAATAAATGGCGCTTAGAAAAAAACGCCAAATAAGGAAGAGCACCTTAATATACCAATCATATTCGTTGTTAACAGGAACATATTCACATTGACAGGTTAGTATTCCTATTACTATGCTATGCCCTTGACTTCATTCAATTGGAGTCGGCCCTGGCAACCTGATGAAGGAGAACCCTGAATGCGCGATGTTAACACCGAACCACTACTCGACCGCAAGACTGCCGCCAAGTACCTGAGCGTTTCACCCGGCACATTGGCCGTGTGGGACTGCACCAAGCGCTACGACCTCAAGCCCATCAAGGTAGGCCGCGCCGTGCGCTACCGCCGGGCCGACCTCGACGCTTTCCTGAATGCGCAATTGAAGCGCTAGGGAGGTGGCTGATGAACATCGAACAAGCCAAAACCATCCCGCTGCAAACAATCTTGGAGCGCATGAACGCGCCGCTCAGCCGACAGACGGCGCACGAAGCTTGGTATCATTCGCCGTTTCGGCAGGAGCGCACGGCCAGCCTGCACGTCCACCTCGGCAAGAACGTCTGGTACGACTTCGGCGAAGGCAAAGGCGGTGACGGTCTCGCGCTGGTGTGTGCCTATTTGCAGGCCGGCGGCGAGGCGGCCACCATCGTTGACGCCCTGCGCTGGCTGGGCAACATGACCGGCAACCTCCTTCCACTCAAGGAGAAAGGCTTTGTCCGGCACTTTGAGCCGGATACCGGCTGGCTGCTAAAATCAGTCAAGCCGATTGAGCATCTAGCGCTCATCCGCTATTTGGAACTGCGCGGCATTCCGTTGCCGCTGGCCAAGCGTCACCTCAAGCAGGTTCATGCCAAAAACCTGCAAACGGGCCGGGGCATCTTCGCTTTGGGCTTGCGCAACGAGGAAGGCGGCTACGAGCTGCGCAACCCGTTCCTCAAAAGCAGCATCGCGCCCAAGACCATCACGTTCGTCCGGGGACCGGTGCCAAAGCCCGACGGCATCCATGTCTTTGAAGGCGTCATGGATTTCTTGTCGGCGGCGGCGGATTGCCCCGAGCAGCAGCTCGACGGGGACGCCATCGTGCTGAACTCGGTAGCCAACCTGAACGACGCGGTGCCTTACATCAAGGGCTACGGCTACCGCACCCTGCACAGCTGGATGGACAACGACCCCGCCGGGGAAAAGGCGCGGCAGGCGCTCTACAAGTTGGCTCGCAACGAGCCCGGCTTGCTGCACCAGCCGCAGAATGCGCTCTATGCCCCGCACGAGGATGTCAACGCCTGGCGGATGCACCGGCTGGGCCTGCGTTTAACAGCGCCCATCAAGGCCGACCAAGCTTAACCGCGATACCACACCGTCGAAGATTGTCCAGGTCATTGGCCATGAGGTTTTGCTCCCGGAGCCACTGCCTGGCTGTCTTCGGTCTGATACGAGGCTGCGCTTTGCTTCCGGTTCTCTGTGAGAAGCAAATGCTCGCCTGTTCATCCCGAACAGCCGCAGTCAACCACCAAGGAGCTTTGAATGACCAATGAGACCACCGTACAATCTGACATCTATGCCCGCATCACTAACAAGATAGTCGCCGACCTCGAACAGGGGCAACTCACTTGGCGCAAGCCGTGGAACGCCGAGCACCTGGCGGGCAACGTAACCCGTCCCCTGCGCTGGAACGACGAGCCTTACACCGGTATCAACACGCTGGTGCTGTGGGCGACCGCCGCCGAGAAAGGCTATACCCATCCACATTGGATGACCTTCAAGCAGGCCAGCGATATGAAAGCCAACGTGCGCAAAGGCGAGAAGGGCGCACAAGTGGTTTACGCCAACAAGTTGACCAAGGAAGAGGAGGGCCAGGATGGTGAGATCAAAGCCCGAGGCATTCCCTTCCTCAAATGCTACACGGTGTTCAATGTCACGCAGATCGAGGGCTTGCCGGAAGCATTCTACCAGCTGCCGGAACCGAAGGCGACTAATCCTGAGACCCGCAATGCTGAGCTAGAGCAGTTCTTTACGCAGACGAAGGCCAACATCTACACCGGCCACGAAGCGTCTTACTCGGTCGGCACCGACCGCATTCAGATGCCGCCGTTCGAGAGCTTCGAGACCGCGAACGGCTACTATGCCACGCTGGCCCACGAGCTGACGCATTGGACTAAACATCCCAAGCGACTCGACCGAAATTTCGGCCGCAAGCGGTTTGGCGATGAAGGCTATGCGAAAGAAGAGTTGGTTGCCGAGCTTGGCGCTTGTTTCCTTGCCGCTGACCTTGGTTTTGAACCGATACCGGAAGAACGGCACGCCGCCTACATTCAAAACTGGCTGGAAGTGTTGCAGAACGACAAGCGGTTCATCTTTTCGGCAGCTTCACATGCGCAGAAGGCGGCGGAGCATTTATGGGCTTTACAAAAATACTAATTCGAAGTAATAATCGACGTAAAATAACCGCTTATTTCTATATAATGTACTCTAATCCAGCATATTATATTTTTATCGGACACCTACTTGATAGTTCTAATAAATTATATATATTTGTACTTTTGAATGCTACTAACACCAACTTTACAATACGTAGAAATTTATTTACTATAGAAACGACATGATTAAATACGGAATGTTTATTGGACAAGCACCCCCTGAAAAAAGCTGTAATATACCATTTGAAAGGACACGCCTTTATAGTTGGTTTAATAAAATCGCAATAGATAAAAACACTATTCTAAATATTTTTGACTTTGAAGCATTAGTTGACAGCTTTCCAGGTAAAAGTTCGTCAGGACATAAAATACCTGATACGAATGATATCATGAAGCATATTCCAACAATTATTGAAAAAATAAATTTTAATCGTATCAAATTAATCGTCCCTATTGGTAAAATCGCCATCCAACATGTATTCAATATAGAACATATTCAACTAGAAGATGTAATTGGCAAAAAGTTATATATAAATCCATTCGACAAAATGGATTCAATAAAAACAGTCATTCCGCTACCTCATCCTTCTGGACTAAACACTTGGATTTTTCAAGAAAATAATGAAGAATTATTGCATGCTGCGCTCAAGCTTATCAGCAATGAGATTCATAAAATTTCTTTAAATTAAATTACTACCCTTTTTTTCTTGTAGCTATGCAAATACAGCCTTCGATAACAAAGTCTGCTAAATTTGACCGTCTAGAATTTCCAATGCGGGAAGACTATGTGCAATACTTTTTAGATGCAAAAGTTGTGAATGCAGAAAGCGAAATATGGAATAGCAGCGAGCTAGTCAGCCTTATTCACCGACACTGGCATGGTGAAGGGCGTAATGGCTGCATATTTGCGTTGCTAGCAGCTAGAACAGCAGAAGAACGGGGCTGGTATGATTTTGTAGTCACCAAAGGTATTAATGACATAGAAAATGATACGCTAAACAATACAATCAAAGAGGCAATAGTAAAAGCGATTGAAGATCCTAATTGCCAAATTCTTAGTTTACTGTTTAGCAATATTACTACTAGTCAGGATCTAGTTATTCTAGTTAAGCGCCTGCTTACAATAGATATTATCCATCTTTTAGATGAACAATACTTTGATGAATGGGTAACACTTTCATTGAGAATTCCAATCAATAATGAAGGTGTTTTATCTTGGCTGATGGCTTTTGCTCCACTGCCATATTTTCCACAAACTAGACAATCGCCAGTTGTTGAAATAGCCATCCGTGTAAAAGAAAAATCAGATAATTTGTTTCATCGTTTGAATAAAGATAAAGAAGCTGCGCATCTTGCGGACCTACCACTGGATTTTCGTGATGAAGTAATGGAAAAGACTTGGCTAAACACATTGAAAAGGACTAGGCAGGTCTTAGGAGAAGAACCCAATCATTTTTCAGCGGCTAAAACAACATTTATTCTGCCTAAAAAAGATTGGTAGAGAAAAAAGACTAATCTAATTCTTAAATAAATTTAGATTAGCCCTTTTTCTGTAAATTCAATCATCAAGCAATTACGACTGGCTCCTGATGCGTTTGCGCTGTTAGCTTAGGAGTTTCTTTGGCACTCTTTTTCTTGCCATGTTGCTCAATAACAGCAACAATATTATTCAACTCTTCACCAGTAGAAGAGTTAATTTGGGCAAATGCAGCATCTAATGCCGCTGCTTGAACAGAAGGGATTGCTTTCATTTTGAAGTGCCTTTATTGAAAAATTTGTGGTACGGTGAAGACAAAATAAAGTTTACAGATATAGTAAAATAATCTCAACTATAGCTGAGATTATGTGCTAACCTATAGTGTTACTACATAAAAACTTGTCCAATGGTTTTTACTTCAATCATTTTTACCAATATGCTTAAACTATGTTCAGCTTTTATATAGCGCGGATCCGTCTGAGCAACTTGTCGTGGCAAGTGGTCAAGCAGTGCTGTGAAAAGTGAGTCCGGTCCATAACCTTTAAGTGTTACAATATATGTTGAAAAATTTAGTGTAATTACATTCATATCATCTTCAGGCGCGAATTTACCGGCCATCAAATACGCATAGCTCAGGAATTAACGTATCCCATCGCGCCAGACAAGACACAAATTGCGAGCATGGCTTGACCCTTCATAGAAAATATTTTCCGCACCTATCTCATTTGCTGCTTCTGGTCTTGTAGGGTCACCTTCACGCAGCCGGTCATAGTGCAGTTTAAAGTCGAGGCTTATAATCGCGATCTCTTAATGGTTAGGGTTGTTCACGGTCGCGATGCTGTACTTCCGGCAACGGCCCGCGCTGTAGATTCTCTCGAATACACTGTTGAACCATCAACACCGGCCACGAAGCGTCTTACGCAATAGGAACTGACCGCATTCAGATGCCGCCGTTTGAGAGCTTTGAAATAGCCACCGGCTATTATGCGACATTGGCCCATGAGTTGACCCACTGGACGGAGCACCCCAAACGCTTCGACCGGAACTTTGGCCGCAAGCGGTTTGGCGATGAAGGCTATGCGAAAGAGGAACTGGTTGCCGAGCTTGGCGCTTGTTTCCTCGCGGCTGATTTAGGTTTTGAACCCATGCCGGAACAGTATCACGCGGCATATATTCAATGCTGGCTGCAAGTATTGCAGAAAGATAAGTGCTTCATTTTTTCGGCAGCCTCCTATGCTCAGAAGGCAGTTGAGCATATCTTGAGCTTGGAGCCGGCACCCCAGCCGCACTAAAA
Source organism: uncultured Hymenobacter sp. (assembly GCA_964242665.1). GTDB lineage: Bacteria > Bacteroidota > Bacteroidia > Cytophagales > Hymenobacteraceae > Hymenobacter. The sequence continues at coordinate 18,214 of CAXTBA010000004.1, read as the reverse complement.
GAAAAGGCGACGTTATCAAGCATCGCCTTTTCTTTATATCTAACAGCTTTATTGAACTACAAAAGTCTTACATGCCAACTTTTATGGGCATTGCTGTCCTGGTAGAAATTGACACTGTAGATGGTTTTGATTTGCTGCGGCCTCGCAATCTCTCTTTGACACTCCTGACTGAGAAGTTTGGCTAGCACCTTGCTTTAGTATACAGCAGCCAAGTGGTCCGCTATCAAACTCAAAATCGACATCTTGCATCTTTTGTTTATGCCGAGCTGCTGCCGATTCAAGAAATTTCTTGCCTTGTTCGAGTGGTCCTGTTTGCGACATAATGAAAAAGGTTATTTGGTGAAAGTCACGGATACCCGCCGACGAGCGAAGGGAGTTTCAGCAATAATATATACTGGTCCTTTTACCGTGTCAGAGCGTAGGACAGTCCTGGTAAAGCAATAATCGCCAGCAATGGAATCAGCAAATTGCTTGATTGCCTTGAGATTATTGTATATAAAAAATCCACCAGATGTTGTGAACGTTATTTCGCGCTGTGTAGCAGATTTGGGTACACGAACGAGAAAAGCTGTTCTGCTTTTACCATTACCTATAAGCTGAGTTTGTCCCTGAACAGTAAGCTCAAGTACTTCTTCTGGCTTTACGGAATCAGAGTCTTCCAATGTCGAGCAGCTGACAGATGCCAAGGCTACTGACAGGCCTAAGGGGAATACTTTATTCATTGGAAAATCTTTGCTATAGGTCCTAAAACAGTAGAAATATTAAGGTCAAAAGTAAGCGCCATAAAAAACGTATGCTTTTTTGCATCGCCTCCAATGGCAGGATTTGCATTTGTTTGAGTAAAATTCAGTATGCCCGCATTAAGGCGCATTGGTTGTAAGAAAGTGCGACCAAAGCGATTATTGTTCAGCCAAGCGCCATAGAATGGTGCACGATAACCTATGCCATATATTAAGCTTCCAAGCTTATATTTTGCTTTAATAGGTTGCGCATCGTTCTCAGAAAGCGTGATGGGAGATAGCCCAACAAAAAAACTGGTGCGAGTTAGAAATCTTCGCGCAAGTGAAATATTTTTAGAAGCTAAATCGGCATCCTCGTTAATCGGTGTTGCATAGAAGTGCACAGAAGTAAGGCCGATTACTGCTTTAGGGCTGGGCGCGTACCCAACACCAAAATCAAGTTTTACATTGTCAGATAAACTGGCATCCGAAAAAGCTTCTACCACAAACGTGCGCGAAGAGTGGTCTTTAAGGACCGCTGTCATGGTAATCACATACGAACGGTTAGGCAGAGCATAAGACCCATCTGCTGGCCTGCTTGCACCAGCTATTGGTGTAAACATCAATCCGAGTTTTTCACCGACAAAGACAGTGCTGGATGGTTGAGGTTGTGTCGCAACAGCTTTGAGGCTTGCAGGCACTATATCTCTTCCTCCTTGCTCCACAATACTTACTAACCTGATTGATTCGATATCCTTCGCTGGCGTCACCACTAAAACAAAGGGCGCGTCAAACGGAAGCTTAGTCTTTACTTGTAGATTGGCTAAATCTACATCAACAGCACGAGCAACAGGTGGTGGAGGGATGGATTGTCCAAAACTGATAAAATTACTGAGTATAGAAAAACCTGCGATGCACAAAGTGCGCAGCCATTGCACCAAGCACCGTCGCAATGAAAATTGCTTTTGAAACTCAATATTGGGCATTGACGCATGCGGTTAATGACAGGGCTAAAGTAGGGCTCGCAAGCTACCGACATATCAGTGTTAGCACTGAATTAAAGCGTGGCTTTTATCTCAAAGAAGAAATTATGAAAGTCAAACCACGTGTACAAATAGGTTGCAAAACTCACGAATAAAGTTTTAAAGATTTGAGTTATACTTAGCTTATTTTTCCAACCCAACTAGCTCTCTAGGCAGCTTCTTCATAAGTGCTTTGGTCTAGAACTATGTATGATTACCAAAGTTACGCTGCCTCGCCCCTATCAACATTTGGACCATCATCGTATGGTATTTGGCCCATTCTTCTAAGGGAACAATGCCAATCGATACCGCTGCTGTTCCGCTATTATATATTGAAGCAAGGTGAGTAGGAGCATTCCAATCAAGATATACGATAATCATAAACTCATTCGCAAAAAGCAAAATCCTACCATCGTCAGTACTGAACGGCGCTATCATATTAGCCGTCACATTAGCAGACTCTAATGTTGTAACAATATTGAACGGCAGGGATTTAAACTGACTACCTTGTTGGGCTAAATTTGCAACCGTATCTGCATCATTGTCCTTCAAAAATTCATCCAACAGTGCTCTGATTTTTTCCTCGTCAGAGGCATTGAGTGTGAAATTGGCAAAGACAGGGTGATTGGAAATACTTGCGCGCCAGACGAGCGAGTAAATGAATAACTTAAACATAACAGGATTTACCAATCGCGCAGTCATTATATCTAAATCAGGAATACTGTTTTTTATAATTGGAAAATCTGAGGCTGATGAAGGGTTTGCGTACTTGTTATAGAAATGGTTAGCTACATATCGTTCATTGAGGCTAAAACGCGTTTCGCATTCTGGGCAAAAAATATAATCCTCTTTAGGGCTATCCTGCACCTTTTGCCCAATTTTTGCAGCGGCTGAACTGACCGTATAGCCTTCTTTCTGATTATCATCACCTAAAAGGCTTCTCGTCCAGAAGCGAGGAAAAATATGAGAATTTTTCTTTGTCGATAAGCGACGCTTGCAGAGCAAGCACAAATCTTGGGGCGTACGCTGAACAGTCATTTGGCGTGAACGGATTATACTCTTGCCGTTTGTACAGCAATATCAATAATAACGATTTCTCTCTCATTTTCTCTGTGCATATACCGCGCATCAACTTGCACAATTCGCCGAGGGAGTTGGTCTAAGATAGCGTCGAATAGCGCTTCTAAGCTGTAACCTTTCAATGTCACAAGGTAAGCGGAAAAATTAAGCGTTATCACATTTCTCTCGCCATCAGCGGTAAACTCACCTCCTACTAAATAAGCATAGTTCAAAAACTTACGTTTGCCATCGGGCCAGATAAGGCACAAATTGCGGGCATGATTCGGCGCATCGTAAAAAGAGCCCTCTTCATTGGTTGTCGCTGCTGCTTCGGGTTTCGTTGGGTCGCCCTCGCGCAGCCGGTCATAGTGCAGCTTAAAGTCGAGGCTCATAGTCGCGTTCTCGTTTAGGTTGTGTCATATCTTGGTCACGTTGCGGCTTATTCGGCGCTGGTCCATGCTGCATTTCATCGCGAATGCGCTGGTGAGCCATTTCCAAGGTTGAATTTTGCCTAGTCATCAATTCCAAGGCGGATTGTCGCTGACCCAATTCTGCCGCGTGTTCCAGCAGCATTTCCTTATCATCAGTGTAAATACGGGCACGTTCCCGCGCACGAGATACAGATACATAAAACTGTTTGGCATCCGTTGCCGGAAAAGTTGCCGCTGGCTGGGAGATAAACACTTCATCGACCGTTTTGCCCTGTGAGGCATGAGAGGTCACGCAATGGGCATGAGCCAGGTGCCCATAATCAGATTTCAGTTCGTATTGCGCTTTACTCGTCATATTGCGCAGCACGAGCTTGCCGTTTTTCCGGACCGACAAGACTTCTAAAGTCTGGCCGTTATTGAGGCGTTTTTCCGCCTCATCAAACCCGTTGCGCGTTAGCCGTACTGTGTCACCTTTCGATAGGCCAATCTTGCCTTCCCGAAAAACATCGTAAGCGCTGCTTTTTTGCGTTGGCAGCATTGTCGTCTGATCATTGTTGTCCTTCAGCTGTATCCCCGTATCAGAGGTAGCTTCGACTTTCCACGAACTGCCCCGCTTGATGCCAGGCATATTCTGATTGAACTGCACCACTTGGCCAATACCGAAGCTGCGCCAGTCTGATTTTTGTGCATCAGTTAGATTCAAGTTTGACAACTGCTTGGCCATAATTTCCTTTTTGCCAATCAGCCCGGCTTTGCGCAACTTGTCGCGGATGGAGGCCATGACCTGTACTCCTTGCTCATGCGTTGGCGAGACGACGAGCGCCGATTTGCCTTTCTTGAGCGCGGCTACATAGTCATCGACCAGCGCGTCATTTGGCTTCTCAGGGTTGACCGTTTCAATCGCGCCCATGCCATCCAGCTTTTCGAAGGCCTCTTTGACCTGACCCTTGGACAAGTTTTCGACAGCGGCGCGGTAGTTGGCGTCACGCTGGCGGTAAATTTTGCTCACTTCCGCCGTGCGAATGCCGCCCACGGTGTTGAGGATACGCAAGGCATCGCCGCGCACGACGCTCGAATGCTGCCTGGTATCCCCACCTAATATGAGCCGGGCGTTTTGCTTAGTGGCAAGGTCTAGCAGCGCCGCCATATCCTGAGTGCCCAACAATCCGGCTTCATCAACCCAGAGCACTTGCCCGTTGAGCTTTTGCTGCATCTTTTCATCATTGAGCAGCTTGGCGACGGTTTCCGCTTGCGCGAAGCCTTCGTTGCGTAAAACTCCGCGAGAGGCTTGCGCAGTAGGAGCGACGACGGTGACTTGCTTACCGGCTTTCTCCATCCAACTGACGGCTTCTTGCATCAGGGTGGTTTTACCCGTCCCAGCTGCTCCGCGAATAATCGATACCCGGTGCGGCGTGGTCAGGGCGTGATTCACGGCGGCTGCTTGTTGGCCATCCAATTTCAGTTGCGGCGCTTGGGTATAGAGTGGCATGAGCTTGCCTTGCCCCTGCCGGGCGAGGTACACCATGCGTTTTTCTTCGGCGAGGACTTGCCTGGTGGTGCAGAGGGTGCGCGACTTTTCTTTCACCGGGATAATCCGCGCATCCTGCCGAAACTGCGTGGTGATCGCATCGACTGAGACGGAGGTATTGCCCAGGCCATGCCGGTAAGCCGAAGCGAGTAAGCGCCGGTCATGTAGCACCGAGGCCCGTTCAAAACCATGTTGCAACGCATAGTCCACGCAGTGTTCAGGAGTGAGGGCCGGGCGTTCCTTGGTTGGAGCGAAGCGGATGGTGCCGCCTGCGTCTTTTCCATCGGGCCCGAGTTCCTGAATCTGCCTACGCCATTCTATTTTAAGCTCCGCCATGCTCAGGCCTTTTTGCTTTTTGGCGCGGGTGCGGGCTCCCAGCTCGCTGAGTTCTTTGGCGTCGGTGATTCCCTTTTCCCTGGCGACTTGGCCGATTTCGTTGGTGCGCTTGGAAAACAGGTCGATGGCTGGCTGCGGCACCCCTTCCAGCTCGAATGATTTATCCGTGCGCCGTATCTGGTAGCCCAGGTTTTCTAGCCGGTCTGCCAGCTGCTTGTGAAACCGGGCCTGGTAGTAGGGCATATCTCGTTTGATGTCGCGGAACTGCCCGGCTTTGCATTGCTTTTCCGTGTCGTCCCAGGTGGCATTGAAGACGAAGCAGTGCGCATGGAGATGAGGGTCAGGCGCAGCATCTTCGACGGGCCGGGCGGTCTGGTGGACGAAATCGGCCCAGGCAAGTTCCCCGGTGTCGCGGTCGTCGTACTGGCCGTCTTTGCGCACGCGGGTTTTACTGTCGGCCTCGATGTCGCGCATGGTGTCGGTGACGCATTCTTGGAAGGCGGTCAGGATGTGGTCGTCTCTGGAAAGGGCGTGCACGATGGAGACGGATTTCGGGCAGTGGAAATTGATGTCGTAGCCCGTGGTGCGCTCGTCTTTGGTGCGGGCGGTGAGGGGTTGGCCGGTGATGGGATTGATGTTCTCGCAAAAGGCGAAGAAGGTTTCCCTGGTAGCCGTGCCGGTGACTCCTAATCGCTCAGCTAGTTTCCCTTGAATCTTGCCGTTCAGCTCCTGGTCTTCGAGGTAGTAGTCGGCTTTGGAGAGGGCGTCGGAAAAGTAGGCCTTGGCGTGGGCGGCGGAGGTGCTTTGAATCATGCGGATCATGGCTCAAAGTGTATCGGGTTTGGCGGGGTGGTGCGGTAGTTTCGGGTTTCGTTACGGTTGGACTGTCAGGGTTAAGCTCAGCCTGGAAGGGGGTTCAGTTTCTAAGGGGGAGGGAGTTCAGCTTGGACGGGTCAGTGTCTGAGTGTTGAGCTTTATTCGGAAGGAAGGGACTGAAGGTAAGCTCAATTAGGAAGGCGGCGGCAGGGGTGGGCTTGGGCTCAGGTTGAAGGGCCGCAATGTTTAAGGTTGAGCTTAGTTTGGAACGGGGCCGTGTGTAAGGGCTGAGTGCAGTGCGGCGGGTTTCAGTGCCTGCGAGGGGTGCGTTCGGTTCGGTGAGGGTTAGCGTCTTGGATTATGCTCTGTTTGGAAGGGGGCCGAGTAGTGTTCAAGGGTTAAGCTCGACTTGGAAGGGGCATCAAGGGGTTAGCTTAGCTGGGAAGGGGCAATTTCCAAGGGGTTGAGCTTGATTCGAAAGGGCGGGTGCCGAAGGGGGGTGGGTTTCGCTTGGGAGTGTTCGGCAGGCAAGGGCTGGGTTGATTTCGGCTCGGCGGGGTTGGCGCGTAAGGGTCGTGCTTAATTTGGCGGGGTGGTGTCTTTGGGTTCGGTTCGGAAGGGCAGTGTTTAGGGCGTGGGTTTAGCTTTGGAGGGGGCAGTGTCGAAGGTTTAGGTTGTTCTGTTAATCTTTTTGCATCAGACATCTTCCCTAAGCACTGCTTAGAAGGGGGCTGCTAGCGCACTTCCGGCACTTCCTCCTCTGCCCAGAAAGTTTCCATCACCCGCTCACGGGTTTCCGGGTCTTTCGGCCTTTGGCCGACGAATTCAAATCCGTCCGTTTCCCGGACGTCTTTTCCCTCTTTGAATGAGGCGGCCAGGTTTTTAACGCAGATGAGTTCATCCATCTTGTCCATGATGAAATCGTCGCCGAGACTGTAAGCGCCCAGGTAGCTCAGCGCGTAAATGACGCTGCACGCAACTATTAAGAGGCCCACCGGCAGGTTCATCCAGAAGAGCAAGAGCCCAAGGCTCAACGTGAGAGCGGGCTCTAAAAGCGTCGCAATCCGGCGCGTGTTAAAGCCCCAGCTGTAGAAAAAATCGAACGGCAATCCGCTTGATAAGCTGAAGCGCCGCAACTCGAAAACAGAAGGCAAATCCTTCACGTCACGCCACCGCCGGTAGCTGAACCAGGCGAAGGCCAGCACGAACAGGTACCAGGTCACGTGTTCTTTGGCGACGCGCCAGAGAACCGCCCAAAAACCGCCATAGCCGCCCCAGAAATACATTGGCATGACTATCAGCACGATCGCGACGAGCACGGCGTTCTCAGCGGTAAAGTACCGTTCGCCCATGTTGCGGCGCAGGAAAACTTCCAGAACCAGGCGCGGCCAGGAAGAAATCACAAAGAAGATGTTTAAAATGTACTCCTTGAGAATGTTGCGCCGCCGGTACGTAATATAGTAGTATTCGTTTACGTCGCGCTTCGGTAAAGCTGATTTTTCCATCGGACGGGTGAGAAAAAAGTGGAGGATGTTCAAACAACCTCAGCTGGGACTGGGACTGCTTTTTTGACGGAAAGCGATTTTTATAAAGTTCTGCCGGGGGAGCAGGCTGCTGCCCTGCCAGAGCAAGTAGCTTTCCACCTTGCCGCCATTGCGCGTGCCGCCGGTTTTTAAGGCGGCGAACTCCTCAGGCCGTACCCGGCGCGTCAACTTGAGGGATTCATTTTGCGAGTTCGAAAAGTCCTTGCCCACCGTTTCGCCCTGGCTTTTGTCCACGTAAATCGCGTCGCCGATGAGCGCCGAAGCGTACTGGTTGGTTTCGATATCGGCGTTGGCGTGAAAGATCTTGGTGTTCAGCGTGCCCAAGAAACTTTTCACCCGATGATCGGCCTTCGCCCCGCCCATGCAGGCGTAGTAATTCGGCAGGTTCTGCGAGATGTAGACCGTCGCGATGCGGCTGCTGCGGGCCGTGGCCTGGTAGTCGGCATCGTGCTCATGCAGGAAGTTTTGCGCTTCATCCGCCCACAGGAACACGGGCCGGCTGTTCTGATTCACGTCCCGCTTTTCCATTGCCCGCTGCCAGACGTATTTGAACATCACCTGGCAGTCCTGGCCTACTTTCTGATAGTGCTTGACCGGCAGGTTGAGCAGGATGATTTTCCCGCGCAGACTGGCCTCCGGCGTGACGGTGGACACCCCGTGGCAGAGCAGCGAGTAGACCGGCTCCCGCAGCAGGTGGAACAAAAAGCCGGTGAACATCAAGTCGATGGTCGAGCGGGTTTTCTCGCTCAACGTTTTCAGCGTCTCCAAAAAGAACTCGTACAGGAATTTGAGCATCTGCGCGTCCGGCAGGGCGTCTTCCAAGGCTTGCTGATAGCGCGCGTTGTCCACTTGCAGCAACTCATAGTCCTCCAACGGCAATTGCTTGAGCGTTTGCCGCCACGCCGCCACCTGTTTGTCAACTTTGGCCTTCGCCGTCAGATAGGCCCGCGCAAACGGCGTGTCTTGCTCGTCTTCCCTGGCTGTGGCGGCTTGCTGCTCCCGACTGCGGGGAATGGTGCGCACGACATCATAGAGTGTCCGCACCGACAGGGTGCCATAGGCCAGCTGACAAAGGTCGATCACGCTAACAATCAACATGTCGAGCGCCGACTCCCAGAAGGCATTGTCGCTCACGCCGCCCTTCTTTTCTTCTCCGGCGTTGATAACGGTCTTGAGCACCTGCACGATGTTGGCGGTAATGGCTTTTTCGCCACTGGCCTGCGTCGCCTCGTATTGCAAAAAATTGAAGTGATGCCGCCCGCCGGGTTCCAGCACCACCAAGTCTTTGCGCCGCCCGGTCTGGTCGCAGTACTCCTCCCAAAGCGCCTTTTCATCGGCCTTGGCCGTCAGCACCAGCCCGCCAAAACCCGCGCTCAAAAACTTGTGCGCCAGGGTTCGTCCAGAGCCGGAGGTTTTGCCCGAGCCGATGCCGCCAAAGATTTGTACCCCCTCGACCGCGTGGCCAATCGTCCACGCGCCAACGCCATCGGGCGCGGGGATTTCCAGCAAGGTTTCGTCCAGGCGAAACTCCTTTACCGGCGCACCCTTGCCCCCGGGGTTAATCGTCCACGCCTCGGCGCCATCGGGCGAGCGGATTTCCTCCAAGATTTCGTCTGAGATTTCGTCTGGGTTAAAGGCTTCCATCTATCCTTAGCGCTAAGAAGTCAATGCTGTTGGCCGATGAACTACGAGTGCCCAATAATAACACTTATTATTCAATATTTAACATATCTTCATGTTTAAGAATTTGCTGGTTTTAATCGAGCACGGAGGTGTCATAGGGGAGGGGCAAAGCGTTGGCAGCTGCCCGACCATCTTGGGCGAAGGTTTCGCGATACTGCACCAGCATGACCGCCTTGCAATCCACCGGCGTTTTGCTTTCCGGCAAGGCAAATTGTTCCCGCGCCATGATTTGGCGCAGCCATAATTCAACGATGAGCGAATGCTCCAACGCTGGCGCATAGCCTAAATGGCGCGTGAGGCGGCGTCGGGCTTGGTCGCCATACGCCGGCAAATAGGCGGCGTAACGCGCCAGGGCGATCTCTGCGTCAACAGTCCAGGTTGGCACCTGCATATCCAGGTTGCGCACTACCTTGATGCAGTGGTCGGCGTCAAACCTGAACTCTTCATCCGTTAAATACCCGTTTCGATGCTGCTGGATCAAGGCGCGTAAAAACGCCTCTTCCGACTGCATCATGCCGGTCGGTGGCCGGTAACCCAAACGCTTTTCAACGAGGCGATGACCAACGGGAGCGAGTTCCGGCAAGATGGTAGCGGCCTCTACGAGATGATCCCAGCTGGCCGCTTCGTAAGGCTCCGCGGGCAAATCGCCGCCATAAGCGCGTAGCTGGCCCCGAAAACTATCCAAAAGGACTTGTAAAAGAGACTGGTCTAGTGGCGATGGTTTATGCAAATTTTCCTCTTGCGACCCGTAAGAATATAAACGGCTGCCCAATCCATCGTACTTTCATAAGGTTCAGCCGCACAGGCAATAGCATAATACATCATCGCGACGTTATCAATCCCCATCGCCATGAACCCTCAAGACCATCCCGACAATCCCTTCGCGCCGGAATACGCCCACGTGCACGAATGGGTCACGGCCGCGGAAGCCCGGCTGCAAGCGCTAGACCAGGAGATGCACCGAACCGGCGTCGCTCCTCGGCTTGAATACCGTCCGCCTGACCCGACGGGCAGGATTTATCCCGTCCCGGAGTTTCGCCGGTCACGGGATCATATTCAACGAGACAAGGACGAGACGAAAGCAGGCGTGTATCGGCGCGTCGAAAAAGAAACTGAGGCCGCTGAGCCGCGCCTTAAAAAGGAGACGCAGGATATCGCTTTCGGCCGTCTTTACAAAGAAGACATCGAAAAACTAAGGGCCGCCGACCTTGGCCTGGCAAGCCCAACCGCCAGTTGGTCGATGGATGAAGCGCAAGTCAAAGCCCTGCTCTGGATGAAAGAGCACCGCGACGAACACCGCCCAGACCCTGGGCAGGGTCAATCGCGGGAGCGTGCCGCCGTGCGGGCTCCCGACAGGGAACAGCCCGATGCGCCACCGGAATGGGAGCCGGAGCGTTAGCGGTCAACCTCCCAATCAAGGTCACGGTGTTTGTCAGCAGCCGGGGCATCGGGCGCTTGTTTCCCGAAGTCAGGCCGCATCCAGGCAGGTTGACGGCGCTGCTCCAATTCCGTTGCGATTTGCTGCCGCCCGGCCCGAAAGCCGTCGCCCCGAGCGCCCGGCGCATCGGCCCGGCTTAGTTGCTCGCTCAGTCCAGGCAGGTGCTTCGCGATCGTGTAGCCGTCATTGAAGCCCTTCACAAACTCGGGGTCGGGGGTGTCGTAGTGCTCCTCCATGACTAAAAGACGTTGCGGGCGTTGCGCTCCAAGTAAGCAGTGATGGACTCCCGGTCGTAGAGGATGACGCGCTTTTGCGGCTGGGTATATCGAATTTTACCCTCGTCGCGCAGCTTTTGGAGTGTCGTCTTAGACTTGATATTCAGCAATTCCATTGCCTCCTCGTCGGCAATCCACTTTTCCTTGCTTTCGCCGTGCGTCTCCTTGAGCCGAGCAACGACTTGCTCGACCAGCGCATAGAAGGCCGACTCTTCCAGGCAGATGACTTGCATGGCCGCAAAGATGAACAGTCGGCGCGACTTTGCCTAACCGTTCAGTTTCTCAGTTGCCTAGCCTAAAAGCTAGGTGCTTAGCAACAGGCCGCTTGTTGTACCTATGTTGTACCAACCGATCAAAAGGGCTTTTACAAGCTGGGCTATAAAAGCAGAAAGCCCCTGAAATTCAGGGGCTTTCGATTGTAGCGGGGATAGGACTCGAACCTATGACCTTTGGGTTATGAGCCCAACGAGCTACCAACTGCTCCACCCCGCAATGTTTGGTGATGCAAAAGTACGAAAAAATTTGAGAAACACCATAAAATAATAACAAATGCTGCTCCGGCGCGGGCCAAGCGGTGAGTATCAAGGCCAAAAGATGTGAACGGCGGGGCGGGGGCCCTACTTTTGCGGGCATCTCTGCTTGCCATGTCTCCCCACCGCCCGGCCGCCCTTGGCTTCATTTTCGTCACCATTCTGCTGGACGTCATTGGGCTGGGCATCATCATTCCGGTGCTGCCCAAGCTGCTGGAGCAGCTCACGGGGCAAGGCCTGAGCCGGGTGTCGGAGTACGCCGGGTGGCTGTCGTTTGCCTACGCGGGGGCCCAGTTTTTGTGCGCGCCGGTGATGGGCGGCCTCAGCGATCGGCTGGGGAGGCGGCCGGTGCTGCTGGCCGCGCTGCTGGGCCTGGGGCTCGACTACGTGTTTTTGAGCTTCGCGCCCACGCTGGGGTGGCTGTTCGTGGGGCGGGTGCTGGCGGGCATCACGGGGGCCAGCTTCACCACGGCCACGGCCTACATTGCCGACATCAGCACGCCCGAAAAGCGGGCCCAGAACTTCGGGCTGGTGGGGGCCGCCTTTGGGGTGGGCTTCATCATCGGGCCGGCGCTGGGCGGGGTGCTGGCCACCTGGGGGCCCCGGGTGCCGTTTGTGGCGGCGGCGATCCTGAGCTTGTGCAACTTCCTCTACGGCCTTTTCATCTTGCCTGAGTCGCTGCCCGTGGCGCGGCGGCGGCCGTTTACCTGGTCGCGGGCCAACCCTGTGGCCTCGCTGCTGCGGCTGGGGCGCTACCCGGTTATTCTGGGGTTGGTGGCCTCGCTGGTGCTCATTTACCTGGCCGACTCGGCCACGCAGTCCATCTGGACGTTCTACACCATTTACAAATTTGGCTGGGGGCCCAAGCTGGTGGGCTACTCGCTGGGGGCGGTGGGGCTGCTCACGGCCCTGGTGCAGGGCGGGCTGGTGCGGGTGGCCATCCCGTGGCTGGGCGCGTCGCGGGCCGTTGTGGTGGGGCTGCTGTGCTACGCGGCGGGGTTCGTGCTGTTCGCGTTTGCTTCGCGGGGCTGGATGATGTTCGCCTTTTTGGTGCCTTACTGCCTGGGCGGCCTCGCGGGGCCGGCGCTGCAAGGCACCATTTCGGGGCAGGTGCCGCCCACCGAGCAGGGCGAGCTGCAAGGGGCCCTCACCAGCCTCGTGAGCCTCACCGGCGTGGTGGGGCCCCTGCTGATGACGCACTTGTTTGCCTACTTCACCGCGCCCGGCGCGCCGGCGCAGTTCCCGGGGGCTCCGTTTGCGCTGGGGGCGGTGCTCACGCTGGCTAGCGCGGTGCTGGCCGTGCGCACGCTCCGCCGGACGCGGCCGGGCGCGGCACTGGCAGGGTCTTAACTTTGGGCCAACCCCCCGCTTATGCCCACGCCCGAACCATTGCCGCTGCTCGACCTCGTTTACCGCGCCGACCTCGGCATTCTGGTGGGCCGGTGGACTTACCAGCCCGACCCTGCCGCCCTGCCCGCCGCCTACGAGCAACTGACGGCCAGCGCCACCGCGGCCAACTGCCGCTTTTGGCTGCAAGACATCCGCCGCCGGGCCGTCAACGACCCGGCCATCACCGAGTGGCTGCTCAGTGAGTACTTTCCCAACATGGCCCGCCACTTCGGGGGGCGCTTGTGCGTGGCTTACCTGGTGGGTCCGGCCCTGCACCAGATCATCGTGGAGGCCCCCGGTTTTGTGCCCCTCGCCGCCTACGCCGGCCGGCCGTTTGCGGTAGGTTTTTTCGGCGACGAGGGCGCGGCCATCCGCTGGCTGGAAGCGCAGCAGGGCGATGCCGCCTAGCATATTTTCAGCAGTTCGGCTAAATTTTTTGATATAAAAATACCGTTTGCAGATTGTGAAGGGCATTTTTATTCATGGTAAGAAATGTTTCAGAACGATAACGAACAATATCTACGAATAAATCGTAGATTTACGAAATAATCGTAATTACTGCTGATGGAACGCCTCACCCAACCCGAAGAAGATGCCCTGCGGGCCCTGTGGCCCCTGGCCGGCGGGGCTTTCGTGAAAGACGTGCTCGACGCGCTGCCCGCCCCGCGCCCGCCCTACACCACCCTGGCCAGCACCCTGCGCAACCTGGAGCGCAAGGGCTACGTGCGGGCCGAAAAACTGGGCAATTCCTACCGCTTCGCGCCCCTGGTGTCGGCCGAAGACTACCAGCGCCGCTCGCTGGGGGCCCTGGTGCACGAGCACTTCCGCGACTCGTACAAGGAGCTGGTGTCTTTTTTTGCAAAGGAAGAAAAAATCAGCGCCGCCGATTTGCAGGACATTCTGCGCCTCATCGAGGGCGACGATAAAAAGACCGGGTAGCCATGCCGTCCGCGTTCTTGCTCTACCTGCTCCAGGCCCACGCCGTGCTGCTGCTGTTCGCCGCCGGCTACTTTGGGTTGCTGCGCCGCCTCACGTTTTTCACGCTCAACCGGGCGTATCTGGCGTTTGCGCTGCTGTTTGCGGCCGGCTACCCGGCCTTACCTGTGCCCGCGCTGTGGCCGGCCGCGCCGGGCCCCGCCGTGGCCTGGGCACTGGCGGCGTTGCCCGCTGCTGCCACCGCTCCGCTGCCCGCGCCAGGGCCCGGCTGGCCGGCGCTGCTGTTGGCCGGGTACGCGGCCGGCGCGGCGCTGCTGCTGGGCCGCCTGCTGGTGCAGCTGCTTTCGCTGGCGCGGCTGCACCGGGCGGCCCGCCCCGCCGTGGCCCCCGGCGGCACGCCTTACCGGCGGCTGACGGCCCCGGACGGCCCGTTTTCGTTCGGCCGCACCATCTACCTGAACCCCGACCAGCACCCGGCCCCCGCCGAGCTGGCGGCCGTGCTGCGCCACGAGCAGGCCCACGTGCGCCAGGCCCATACCCTAGATGTGCTGCTGGCCCAGCTGGCCCTAGCCTTTTTCTGGGCCAATCCTGCCGCCTGGCTGCTGCGCCGCGCCGTGCTCGACAACCTCGAGTACCTGGCCGACCAAGCGGCCCTGCGCACCGGCCTCGAACGTCGGGCTTATCAGTACCAATTATTACGCCTGCGCCCCGGCGTCGGCGGCCCCGCCCTTGTGTCTCCTTTTTCTTTTCTCACCCTCAAAAACCGCGTTCTGATGATGAACCAACCCGCTTCCGCTCGCTTGCAATTGCTGCGCTACGTCGTGGCCGGGCCCCTGGTGGTGGCCCTGGCGCTGGGCTACTCGGCTGCCCAGGCCCAAACGGCAGCCCCTGCGCCCACGGCCACGGCCGCCGACAAACCGCTACCGACTGATGTCGTTTATTATGTCGACGGCAAGCAAGTTGACGTGGCAACAGTCAGCGCCCTTAATCCCAAAGAATTTGAGAGCATGAACGTGTTGCAGGGCCCGTCCGCGCAAGCACTTTCCGGCAAAGCAGCGGGCGGCAAAGCCATCCTCATTACCACCAGGGCCAATGCGAAAACGCCGGCGGTACGGGCCTTTAACAAGAAATACAACGGCGTATCATTCGTTGCTCCCGCCGTTGCTCCCGAACCGGGCTCGGAGGCACCCATCAGCAACGTGGCCGCGCCGGCCCTGGCCTACATCACCAAAAACTACCCCGACAGCCGGATAACGGGCGTTACAGCGATGAAAAATGCTGAAACCGGCCAATCTAACTTCCGGGTTGAAATCGCCATCGGCCGCCGGCCGCAGTATTTGGTGTTTGACGCACGGGGCCAGTTCGTATCTAAATAGCCCTCAGCTGGCCAGGATGCGGGCCGTGACGAGCAACTGGCCCACGTGGCGCTGGGTGTGCTCGGCGGCGTGCACCAGCAGGCCGATGACGGTGGACGGCAACCCGGCCCGGCCCACCGGGCGGTAGTCCGTCAGGGCAGCTTCGGAGGTGCGGTGCAGTTGGGCCAGGGCCTGCTGTACCGTGCCTTCGAAGCTTTTTTGTAGGGCTTCTACTTGGTTACCAGGGGCCCCGGCGTCGGGGGTAGGGCGACCTTCGGCGGCGAGGTAGGCGAGCTGGGCGGGGCTCAGGGGCTGGTTTTGGGCGTAGGTGAGCATGCGGTCGAGCACGCCAGCGAGGTGCTGAAGGTGGAAGCCCACGGAGGCCACGCCGGCCGGCCGGGCCCACAACTGCCCGGCGGGGAAGGCGACCAGGGCCCCGGCCACGTCGGCCTGGGCTTGCAGCAGGGCGTGGGCCACTGGCTGCAACAGGGGCGGCACGGCGGGCAGGGGCCCCCGCAGCCACACTTCGGGAAGGGTGTCGGGCATGAAGAAAAGGCGTTGCTTGGAAACGCGAATAACCGGCCGGCCGGGCAATCCTCTCGCGTGCCGGAGCGGCCCTGCTCCGCCGGGCCCGTACTTTTACGGCCTATGTCCGTCCCTATCCCCGCCGAAACCTTGCTGGCTGCCGCCGAGCAGTTTGGCACCCCGCTTTACGTGTACCAGGCCGAAACCATTGCCCGGCAGTACCACCAGATGGAAGCGGCTTTCACCGGCCACCCCACGCGCTTGTTCTACGCCTGCAAGGCCCTCAGCAACCAGGCCATCTTGCGCTACATCCTGGGGCTGGGCGCGGGGCTCGACTGCGTGAGCCTCAACGAAGTACGGTTGGGCTTGCACGCCGGCTTCGCGCCGGAAAACATTTTATTTACGCCCAACGGCGTGACGTTTGAGGAAATCGTGGCCGCCAAGGACCTGGGCGTGCATTTGAACATCGACAACATTTCGATGCTGGAACGCTTCGGCACCACGTTTGGCGGCAGCTACCCGGTGTGCATCCGCCTGAACCCGCACATCGAGGCGGGCGGCAATTACAAGATTTCCACCGGCCACATCGACAGCAAGTTCGGCATCAGCATCCACCAAATGCGCCATTTGGAGCGCGTGGTGAAAGGCACCGGCCTCAACGTACGCGGCCTGCACATGCACACAGGCTCCGAAATTAAGGACGTGGACGTGTTTCTCCGGGCCTTGGAGGTGCTGTTCGAAGCCGCCCGCCGCTTTCCCGATTTGGAGTTTCTAGACCTGGGTTCGGGCTTCAAAGTGCCTTACAAGCCCGGCGACGTGGCCACCGACATGCCCGAGCTGGGCCGCCGCGTCACGGCCGCCTTCGCCGAATTTGAAAAGGAATACGGCCGGCCACTGCAAGCCTGGTTCGAGCCCGGCAAGTACCTGGTGAGCGAAGCCGGCTTCCTGGTGGTGCGCGTGGCCGTGGTGAAGCAAACGCCGGCCACGGTATTTGCCGGCGTTGATTCGGGCTTCAACCACCTCATCCGGCCCATGTTCTACGACAGCTATCACCAAATCAGCAACTTGAGCCACCCCGAGGGCCCCGAGCGGGTGTACACCGTGGTGGGCAACATCTGCGAAACCGACACCTTCGCCTGGGACCGCCGCCTGCCCGAAATCCGTGAGGGCGACCTGCTGGCCTTTCACAACGCTGGGGCCTACGGCTTTGAGATGAGCAGCAGCTTCAACTCGCGCGTGCGCCCGGCCGAAGTGCTGTTGGAGAATGGCGCGCTACGCCAGATTCGGCGCCGGCAGACGTTTGAAGATTTGCTGGCCGGGCAGGAGTGAATTAATTAAAAATTAAAAATGAAGAATTAAAAATCAGGGTGAAATTAAATTCACGGCTAATTTTTAATTCTTCATTTTTAATTTTTAATTAATTTTACTGTCCGTTCATCACCCGCTCCTGGCGCATAACTGACTCCAGGTGAACGGCTTCCATGTACTTTTCTACGAAGCCCTCCGTCAGCCCCACTTGGGCCCCCTGGCGCTTGCTACGCTCCATTATTTCGTTGAGGCGAGCGGTTTGCAGGATGGTGATGTCGTTGTCCTTTTTGTACTGACCAATTTTTTCGGCCACGGCCATGCGGCGGCCCAGCAGCTGCATCACCTCGGCGTCGAGGTTGTTGATTTGCTCGCGTAGGCCGGCCAGGGCCGTCAGGAATTCGGCCTTGTCGGTGGTTTCGTGCCGCCACACCAAGTCCTGAATTAATTGGCCGAGCACTTCGGGCGTGATTTGCTGCTTAGCGTCGCTCCAGGCGTTGTCGGGGTCGATGTGGCTCTCAATCATCGTCCCGTCGAAGTCCAGATCCAGGGCCTGCTGGGCCACGGCAAACAGCGTGTCGCGCCGCCCGCAAATGTGGCTGGGGTCGTTGAGGATGGGCAGCTCGGGCAGGCGGCGCTTCATCTCGATGGGCAGGTGCCACATCGGCGCGTTGCGAAAATCGGTGTTGCCGTAGCTCGAAAAGCCCCGGTGAATCATGCCCACTTGCTTCAGCCCGGCCTTTTGCAGGCGCTCGATGGCCCCCACCCACAGCTCTAACTCGGGGTGGATGGGGTTTTTCACCAGCACTGGAATGTCTACCCCGCGCAGCGCGTTGGCGATTTCCTGCACCGAAAACGGGTTGCCCGTGGTGCGTGCGCCTACCCACACCAGGTCCACGCCGAAGGCGAGGCAGTCCTCCACGTGCTTGGCGGTGGCCACTTCTACGGCCACGGGCAGGCCGGTCAGCTCGCTGGCTTTCTTGAGCCACGGCAGGCCCCGGGCCCCCACGCCCTCGAAGCCGCCGGGCTTGGTGCGGGGCTTCCAAATACCGGCGCGCAGGGCCTGCACCTTGCCGGTGGCGGCCAAGCGCTGGCAGGTTTCGATGACCTGCGCTTCGGTTTCGGCCGAGCAGGGCCCCGAAATAAGGAAGGGCTTGTCGTTGGGTTGGCGGTTGAAAAGGTCGTTGAACATGGGGGTTGGTTTTTAGTGCTTAGTTGTTGGTGCTTGGTAGGTCCGGGCGGCCGGCTTTTCGCCGGCTGCCCGGTAATCGCCGCCCGGTAATCGCCGCCCGGTAATCGCCGCCCGGTAATCGCCGCCCGGTA
>CAXTBA010000003.1:0-275159 GCA_964242665.1 uncultured Hymenobacter sp. | reverse complement strand
CCGCCGCTCATGGGCTGGCTGGCCACGCACGGCGGCGGGCTGCGGGTGGCGTTTGCGGTGCCGATGGGGTGCTACTTGTACCTGCTGTTTTATGCGCTGAGCGGCTACCGGGTGCGGTAGCCGCCGACGAGCGGGGCTCGGATCCCCGACCTTGGGGTTTTGATCTCCACGTTTGGGGTTCGGATCTTCAAGGTCGGGGCTCGGATCCCCGCGGTTGAGGTTCTGAAGTCCGACCCCGGGGATCTGATCCCCAGACTTGAGGATCGAAACCCCAAGGTCGGGGATCCGAACCCCGAGGTTGGGCTTCTGATCCCCGGCCCTGAGGATCCGAACCCCAAATGCGGGCTTCCGCAGCGCAGGGCCCCGGCCGGCCGCGAATACCTTTGCGCCATGCTGCTCGAAGAACACGTTTCCCTCCGCCCCTACAACACGTTCGGTCTCGACGTGCGGGCCCGCTACTTCGCCCGTTTTGGCAGCGCCGACGAGTTGCGGGCCCTGCTGCAACTGCCCGAAGTGCAAGCCGCCGACAAGCTCATCCTCGGCGGCGGCTCCAACCTGCTTTTCACCCAGGATTTTGCCGGCGTGGTGCTGAAAAACGAAATTCGGGGCCTTGAAATCATTGCCGAAGACGCCGACGATGCCCTCACGGCCCTGGTGCGCGCCGGCGCCGGCGAGGGCTGGCACGGCCTGGTCGAATACGCGCTGGGCCAGGGCCTGAGCGGCCTCGAAAACCTCTCGCTCATCCCCGGCACGGTGGGCGCGGCCCCGCTGCAAAACATCGGGGCCTACGGGGCCGAGCTGCGCGACACCTTCGAGCGGCTCGAAGCGGTGGAAATTGCCACCGGGGCCCTGCGCACGTTCGGGGCCGCCGAGTGCGGGTTCGGCTACCGCGAAAGCGTGTTCAAAAACGCCCTCAAAAACCAGTTCGTGGTCACGGCCGTGGTGCTGCGCCTGCACCGCCAGGCCCGCCCCAACGTGCAGTACGGGGCCCTCCGGGAGACGCTGACTGACTTCGGCATCGAAGGCGAGCCGACGCCGCACGACGTGAGCCGGGCTGTGGTGCACATTCGCCGCGCCAAGCTGCCCGACCCGGCCGACATCGGCAACGCCGGCTCGTTCTTCAAAAACCCCGAGCTTTCCCAGCACAAATTCGACGAGCTAAAGGCCCAACACCCCGGCCTGCCCGGCTACCCCGTGCCCGGCGGCGTGAAAGTGCCCGCCGGCTGGCTCATCGAGCAAGCCGGCTGGAAAGGCCTGCGCCGGGGCCCCGGCGCGGGCACCCACGGCGTGCACGACCACCAGGCCCTGGTGCTGGTAAACCACGGCGACGCCACCGGCCAGGAGCTGCGCCAGCTGGCCGAGGAAATCATCCAGTCCGTCCGCCAGCAGTTCGGCGTGGAGCTGCACCCCGAGGTGAACATTTTGTAAAAAGACGGTTGGCGCGGGGCTCGGCCCCGTGCCGGCTACTCGGGGGCCTCTGGCCCCCAATCGTTGAACGGTGGGCTAATGGATCGGCCTGGGGTGCGGGCCCGAGGCCCGCGCGTGGCCGGCACGGGGCCGAGCCCCGCGCCAACCGCGCGGGGCTTTTACTTGAGCACGGCCAGCGTCACGCCGTCGCCGCCGCGGTCGGCGTGCTCGTCGGCCACGCTGGCCACGGCTTTCACGGAGCGCAGGTAGTCGCGCACTACTTGGCGGAGCACGCCGTTGCCGCGGCCGTGCACGAATTTTACTTCCGGCATGCCCAGCATCACGGCGTCGTCCACGAAGCTCATGGTTTTGGTGAGGGCGTCTTCGGCGCGCTCGCCGCGCAGGTCGAGGGTGGGGCTGAAGCCGGCCATGCGGTCGGTGATGTTGACGCCGTTGCCGCTGGGGCCCCCGCCGCTCAAGCGGGAGGTTTTGGCCTTGGCGGCTTGCTCCCGGTCCCGGATTTCAGCGCGGCCCAGCTTTTCGAGCTGGGCCACCTTCACCAGCGTTTTGAGGCCCCCGAACATCACTTCGGCGGTCTTGCCCTTCACGCCCACCAGCTCGCCGTAGCCGTCCTGGCCCAGCAGGGCCACTTTATCGCCGGGTTGGAGGCCCGCCACGGTGGCTTGCTCGCGGGTGGCGCGGGGCTTGGGCGGCTCGATGTGCAGCTCCTGCCGCACAAAAGTGTCCAGCTTTTCGCGGGCCTGCTTGTTGATTTCCTTGTCGGCTTGGCCCCGGCGGATTTCGCCAATCGTGGCCTCAATCTGCTGGTTGGTGTCGCGCAGCAGGGCCTTGGCTTCCTGCTTGGCGGCGCGCAGGGTTTCGAGGCGCGTGTCTTCGATGTGCTGCTTGAGGTCGGTGTATTCCTGGGCCGCTTTTTTGAGGCGGCGCTCCTGCTTGGCGGCTTCGGCGGTGTGGCGTTCCAGCTCGGTTTTCTCCTGTTCGAGGCCCTCCAGCAGCTGGTCGTAGCGGATTTTGTCTTTGCCCACGAGCTGCGAGGCACGCTCCACCAGGTCTTTTGGCAGGCCGATTTTGCGGGCAATCTCAATGGCAAAGCTGGAGCCCGGCTTGCCCACTTCGAGCCGGTAAAGCGGCTGCAACCGCTCGGGGTCGTAGCGCATGGCCCCGTTCACGAAGCCGGGCGTGCGCTCGGCGAAGTTCTTCAGGTTGGTGTAGTGCGTGGTGATGACGCCAAACGTGCGCGCCCGGCTAAATTCCTCCAGCACGGCTTCGGCGATGGCCCCGCCCAGGCTGGGCTCGGTGCCGGTACCAAATTCGTCGATCAGCACCAGGCTCTTTTTGCCGGCCAGCAGCAGGAACTGCTTCATGGCCAGCAGGTGCGAGGAGTAGGTCGAAAGGTCGTTTTCGATGCTCTGCTCGTCGCCGATGTCGAGGAAAATGTCTTCGAATACGCCGGCCTCCGAGTCGTCGCCGCACGGGATGAGCAGGCCCAATTGCAGCATGTACTGCACCAGGCCCACGGTTTTCAGCGTCACCGATTTGCCGCCCGCGTTGGGCCCCGAAATCACCAGCATCCGCTGCTCGTAATTCAACTCCAAGTCGAGCGGCACCACTTCGCGCACCTCGCCGGTGAGGCGCTTGTGCTCGGCAAAGGCGAGGGTGAGCAGCGGGTGGCGCACCTGCTTCCAGCGCAGCAGCGGCTTGGGGTCGAGGCGGGGCAGCTGGGCCCCCAGCTCCACGGCCAGGCGGGCCTTGGCGCGGATGAAATCGAGCAGGCCCAGGTACTGGTAGGCGCGGCGCAGGTCGGGCAGGTGGGGCCGCAGCTGGTCGGTGAGGGCCGTCAGGATGCGCACCAGCTCGCGCTGGTAGGCATTTTCGAGGTCCTTGATGTCGTTGTTCAGCTCAAACACGGCGGCCGGCTCGATGAACACCGTTTGGCCGGAGGCCGATTCGTCGTGGATCAGGCCCTTCACCCGGCGCTTGTGCTCGGCGATGACCGGCAGCACCAGCCGCCCGCCCCGAATGGTGGGC
Organism: uncultured Hymenobacter sp.; assembly: GCA_964242665.1. Taxonomy (GTDB): domain Bacteria; phylum Bacteroidota; class Bacteroidia; order Cytophagales; family Hymenobacteraceae; genus Hymenobacter. The sequence goes on along the minus strand of CAXTBA010000003.1, from coordinate 271,703 downwards.
TCGGCCCCGGCCGGCACCCAGCCTTCGGTGACGGCGTGGCGCAAGATGCCGGCCAGCTGGCGGCGCAGCTGGCCCTGGCGCACGATCAGCTCCTGGCGGAGCTGGCGCAGCAGCGGCGAGGCATCGTCGCGCACCAGGCCTTCGTCGTCCACCACTTTGTCGAGGGCGGCCAGCAAGTTGCGGTCCACCTGCACGCCGATGCCCAGCAGGCGCAGCGTCGGGTATTGCCCTTCGGGGGCCTGGGTGAAGAAAACCAGCGCCTGCCGGATGGTGCGCAGGCTCATCTTCACCTCAAAAAACGCCGATACGTCGAGGAAGGCCCCCGGCAGGGCGGCCCGCTTGAAATGCACCTGCGGGTCGTAGTAGTGCGAGGCCGGAAAATCGGCCCCGGAGCGCAGCAAATAGGCAAACTCGTCGGTTTGTTGCAGCAGCCTCAGCAGCGGCTCGGCCTTGGTTTGGAACTCCAGCTTGGCCACATACTGGCGGCCCAGGGCCGAGAGGCAGTTGGCTTCGAGGCGCTGGCGCAGGGCCCCGAAGCCGATTTTGTGTTCGAAATTCTGAGGAAGTAGCAAGTAGGCAGGCGTTGGTATATAGCTACGAAGGTAAACCGCTGAACGGGCCGGAAGATTCGCGGGGCCGGGCAATAAAGCGTCCCAGGGCCCGGCCGGCCGCGCCGGCCAGGGCCGCCAGGGCTGAACCAGCCGGGGGGCAGCGGCGCGTCTGGGCGTCTCGGTGGGTGCGTTGGGCAGGCGGCCACCATTCAATCCTGCGAAGTAAGGACGCAACGCTGCCCCGCGCGGCATCGAGTTTAGCCAGGTTTGCTACCTGGTTAGCCAGGTTTTCTGCCCCATTAGCCAGGTTTTTTCCCTTATTGGCCAGACTAATTAGTATTTTAGTCGGGATATTATCTGAATCAGCCTAAATTTTTGCCAGTTTAGCTGGAGAATTTACCATATCAGACGGAATTTATGACAAATCAACCTATTATTCTGTTAAATCAGCCAGATTATTGTCTTAAATAGCCACCTAGGACGCTATATTTACCCGAACAATTCCCACTTATGCCCGACACTTCCGAAAACCTGGCCGCTGCCTTTGCCCGCCGCGTGGCTGAGCGCGACAATCCGCCCCCGCTGCCGCCCCCAAGCCAGGAGCCGGCCGCCGTGCAGGCCCGCATCGGGGCGTGGCTGCGGGCCGAGCACGGCGTGCGCGACCCGCGCGGCCAACGCTGCCTAGGCCGCGTGCTGGGGGCCCTGATGCAGCACCCCGAACGCACCACCGCCGAGTTGGCCGCGGCCGCCGGCATCGGCGAGCGGGCCGCCGCCCGCGTGGCCGAGCGCCTGATGGGCCTGGGCCTCACCACGTGGGAGTACCGCGGCAGCCCGCGCTACCACCGCCTCACCCGCGCCGCCGAAGATGCCCTGCTGCTGGTGGTGGCCGGGCCCCCGGCGCCTGCCCAGCCCGCGCCGCCCGGCTAACCCGGCCACGCGTTGAAGCCCGCCCAAACCGCCCCGGATCCATTTCAAAATAATTGAGGAATTCATGATAAAAATCTTCATCCTGAGGAGAGGCATATCGTTTCAATTCACCAATTCTTTGGTGGAGAAATACCTCAACAAAAACGATATTAGCTACACCCGCAATCCGCTGGGGGCCGACGTGCTGGCTTCTATTTCGTCGCGGTTTCGCAGCTACCAGCTGGTCAGCAAACTTTTCTTTTTTAAGAAATTCATTGTGTGGACCAACGAGCCCCGGCTCGACTGCAACATTGAAAATTTCAGCGACCGAAACCGGGTGATCATGAACGTGTACAGCGGCAACGTATTTCTGCACAACCTGCACTTTCTGGGGGCCTACCACGACGACTTTTCCAATGCGCTCGGCATCGATTTGCAGTCGCCCCCGGGCGCGCCCCTCACCGCGCAAAAACTCCGTGGCAAGCAGAAGTTTTGCGCGGCCGTTATCGGCTACCGCGACCCGCAGAATTCGCAATTATTTCTTGGGGGCCGGGACATTGACTTGTTCGTGCGCCGGCAAAACCTCGCGCTTTTCTTGTACGAGCACCACAGGGCCGACATCATCGGCAGCGACTGGCCAGCCGGCGTCGCAACCCTGGAAAGTTCTGGCTACGAGAGCGGCAACACAACGTGGTGGGACCGAAAACTTGCCCTCCTCCAGGACTATAAATTCAACATCTGCTTCGAGAACACGGCGTACCCGCACTATTGCACCGAAAAAATATGGCACGCCATAGCGGGCGGTTGCTTACCCATTTATTACGGCGCGGGAACCGCCATTTACGAAACGTTTCCGGAAAATTCGTTCGTGGACGCGTCCCAGTTTGACACCAACGAAGACCTGCTGGCCTTCCTCGAAAACATCTCGCCCGCCGAACACATCGCCCGCTACAACACGTGCCTGGAAGTGATGCACCGGGCCTGCACGCAACGGCTCGAAAGCGCGAACGCCGACCCGGTTATACTAGAGCAATTCGTCAACAACATCCGCCAGTTGGTAGGGAATTAAAAGACGCCCCGCAAGCAGCGGTGGGCCCCTAATTATTGCGCCTTGTCCACGCCCGCGCCGAAGAGCGCGAAATCGTATTTTACCGGGTCCAGCGGGTCCAGCTCGCGCAGGTTGGCAGTTAATTCCTCGGCGGCTTGCCAGTCCACCAACTTGCGGCTGAGCAGGCCCAGGGGCCGGGCCTGGCGCTCCACGTGCAGGTCGATGGGCATGATTAAATCGGCCGGTGAAAGCCGCTGCCAAAGGCCAAAATCGACGCCGCGGTCGTCGCGGCGCACCAGCCAGCGCAAGTACATGTTCAGGCGTTTGCAGGCCGACTTGCGGGCGGGCGTGGCCACGTGCTTGCGGGTGCGCGGGGGCGCGTCGGGCAGGCTGAAGAAGCGGTGGTGGAAGTTTATCAGCCGCTCGCGCTGGGTGGCCCCCACCAGAAACGCCGTTTCCAGCGTGTCGTGCTGGCCGTACCAGTCGCGCAGCCAGTGCACGAAGTAGAGCAAGTCGGTGTCGCAAAACGTGCGGTGGCAAAAACCCAGCAGCTGCTTCAGGTCCTCGTCGCGGTGCTGCGTCACGAACTGATAGGGCGCGTCGTCCATGCGCCGCATCAGCTCGTTGCACTTATTAATGATGGTGGGCCGCTGCCCCCAGGCCAGCAGCGCCGCAAACAGGGCGCTGATTTCCACGTCCTGCCGCCGGCTGAAGCGGTGCGGAATCTGAATGGGGTCGTTTATTATGAATTCCGGCCGGTTGTAGCGGTCGTACTGCGCGTCGAGCTGGTGGCGCAGCTGAGCCAGGTTTTTCAGGTGGTGGGCCACGGCGTGGAGACGATGGTAGGGGTTAGCAGGGAAGTTGCCCGGGCGGCCGGCCTTTCGCCGGCCGCCCGGTAATCGTTGAATCTTTGCCGAATCTTTGCGAAGGGCCCCAACGATTAGCGGGCAGCCGGCGAAAAAGCCGGCTGCCCGCCCCGTGCCAATCGCTTAGGCTTCTGCTTGCCGCACTTGGTGCTGGGCCAGCAGTTGCGCTACGTCGGCGGGGGCGAGCGGGGCGGGCAGGCGACGCAGGTCGAGGTAGTAGCACGCCGTTTCGGTGGGGTACAGCAGCAGCCAGTTGGGCCGCACCCACACGGCCCGGCGCAGGGCCGCCCAGGGCACCGCGAAGTGCCCCAGCCGGCTGTGGCCGCGCAGCTCCGCCGCCATCAGCTCGTAATTGATGGGCTCTTGCATGGCCGCGCTGCCGCGGTAGGTGCGCCGCAACAGCCGCCGCACCAGCAGCGGCCGCAGGGCCCCGTAGGCCAGCCCCACGGCCAGCAGCGCCGGCGACGACCACGCGAAAGCCGCACCCGGAACCCGGCCGCGCAGCTGCATCGCCACGCTGGCGGCCAGCAGGACCAAGGCCAGGCCCAGCAGCCAATGGTTGCGCCGGGTGGCGGCCGCGCGCCACCACAGCCGGAAGTTCACGGCCACGTATTCGTCGGCCGAGAGCCGGACGCCCGGCACCACAACAGGAAAAACGGGCCACGCCACACCGCTGGGGGCCCTACGGCACGTAACTGGTTTCGACGCGGAAGCGCTGGTCGGCGGTGCCCAGCTTCTGCACGGCGCGGGGCGAGAGGCGCACCAGGATGTTGTTGTTCTCGCCGGTGTCGGGCAGCTTGCCGATGACGCGCACGTACACCGACTGCCCGTTCATAGCGTTTTTCACCTGCATGATGGTGCCCACGGGGGCCGTTTTGTGCAGGGCCAGGTACTTATCGGTGCCGCTCTTGTCAATGGTGGCGGCCATGCCGCTTTCCGTCACGCGGGCCACCAGTTCGCTGGCGTGGGTGGGAGCCGGGCGCTCGGCGGGCCGTTCCATCTCCCGGGAAGTAGCTTCCCGGGAAGCGGCGTTGTCGGCCGGGGCGGCGGGCGTCACGGTGGCTATTTGGGCCGGCTTGTCGGGCGCAGGAACGGGCTCGGCCGCGGGGGCCGCCGCCGGTGCGGGGTCGGGGGAAGCCGGGTGCAGAACAGGTTTTTCTTCCGTGGCCAAGGCCGGGGCCGCTGCTGCGGTGCTGGCGGCGCTCAGCAGCAACCGCTGCCCCACGCGCACCCGGCCGTCGGCGGGCAGGCCATTGGCTTTGATCAACTCGGCGGGGGCCAGCCGAAAGCGCCGGGCAATGGCGTAGAGGTTGTCGCCCTGGGCCACGGTGTAGCGGCTGGGAGCGGGCGCGGTTTTGGCAATGGCAGCTTTTTTGCCGGCTGATTTGGCAGCGGGGAGCCCTCCTGCCGCCGGAGCAACGGCTTCCACGGCGGCCGTGCCGTAGCTGGCCGGGCGCGGCACCAGCACTACCTGCCCGATGCCCAGGCCGTTCACTATTTGCGGATTGGCTCCGATGAGCTGCCCCAGGCTCACGCGGTAGCGGCGCGAGAGGGCCGACAGGGTTTCGCCGGGGGCCACGCGGTGCCGCACGAAGCGCTGGCCGCCACGCATTTCCACGCCGATGGAATCGGGCGGGGCCAGCGGTAAAGCAAGCGAATGGGGCACTACCGCCGCGGGGCCGCGCAGGGCCACCGTCAGCAACAAAAAGAATCCAGTCATAAAAAGTCGGCGCTGCGAAAGTTGTTCCAAACCCCGCCGTGGAGGCCGGCAAGCGGCGGGTGCGGGCAAAATAACGAAGAATACGGCCAGCGCACGGCCCCGCCGCCCGCCGCGCGGGCCCCGGGCGCGTTCTTTGGGCCAAACTTTTTGCTCTGCTCCCCATGGTCCTCGGCCTGATTCCCGCCCGCTACGCCTCCACCCGCCTCCCCGGCAAGCCCCTCGTCGACCTCGGCGGCCGCACCATGATTGAGCGCGTGGTGCGGCAGGCCCAGCAGGCCCGACTCGACCGCGTGGTGGTGGCCACCGACGACGAGCGCATCCTGCGCCACGTGCACGGTTTCGGGGGCGAAGCCGTGCTCACCCGCCCCGACCACCCCAGCGGCACCGACCGCCTCTACGAAGCGTTTCAGCAGCTGGGCAGCCCGCCCGAGGTGCGCTGCATCGTTAACATTCAGGGCGATGAGCCGTTCATTGCCCCGGCCCAAATCAACGCGCTGGTGGATTTTTTCCGAGACGAGCGCACGGCCCCCGACATCGCCACGTTGGTGAAAGCCGTGGTGAGCGCCGAGGAATTGTTCAGCCCCCACCTGCCCAAAGTGGTGCTCAACCACCGCCGCGAGGCCCTGTACTTCAGCCGCCACCCCCTGCCCTACCAGCGCCCGCGCCCGGCCGCCGAGTGGCTCGGGCACCACCGCTACCTGCGCCACCTGGGCCTCTACGCCTACCGCCCGGCGGTGCTGGCGCAGCTCACGCAGCTCCCCGTATCGGCCCTCGAAGCGGCCGAAAGCCTGGAACAATTGCGCTGGCTGGAAGCCGGCTACGTCATCCGCTGCGCCGAAACCGAGCTGGACGCCTTCGGCATCGACACGCCCGACGACGTGGCGCGGGCCCGGCAGCGGTTGGGCGGCTAGCGCACGTCTCCGGCCGGCCGGGCCGGGGCCCCGGCGTCGCTTCCGTTCCCGGTCCGGCGCTCGGCTTGCATTTCCTTCGAAAGGAAAAAGTTCAGGGCCGTCCGAATCACGGCGATGGCCCCCAGGCGGCCAATTTGGTCCCAGCTCGGCGCGATGGCGGTGGAGAGGATGTCGGCCCCCAGCTGGAATTCCAGGGCCAGGGCCAGGTAGCGGGACAACGTGAGCCGGATGGCGGTGAAATCGGTGGTGCGCCGGGCCCACAGGGCCCTCAGCAGCAGCCAGCCCGACACGATGATGCCCAGCGCGATGATGGACGCGCCCACCATTTCCACCCCCAACTTGAGCCATTGCACCGCCCCGATGACGTGGGCTTCGGCTTGGGCGTACAGCGTGGCGGGTTCGGTGGGCATGGGTAAGGGAATGTGGTTTTTAGGCCCAGCGTGGCAAATGGCAGCTTGCCGCCAGGCCGCTTCGGCCGCCCGCGCGGCGGGGTACGATGGCCGCGGGCAACGGAAATGAAACAAGGGTTTGGTCAGCCGCCAATCTTCTTAGCTTTGTAGCCGGCTTGCACGAGCAAGGCCAGGATTTTCTCGCGGAAATCGCCCTGCACCAGAATTTCGCCGTCTTTGGCGCTGCCACCGCCGCCGCACTTGGTTTTCAGCAGCTTGGCCAGGGCCTGGAGGTCGGCATCAGCGCCCACAAAGCCGGTGATGAGCGTCACCTGCTTGCCGCCGCGCTGCTTTTTGTCGAGCTGCACGCGCAACTGCTGCTGCTGGGGCGGCAGCGTAGCGGCCCCGGGGCCCTCGGTGCTTTGGAAGGCGAAGTCGGGATCGGTAGAATACACTACCCCGGCGCGAGCATCTTTTTTCATTTGACAGCTACCATTTAATAAAATACTGATTTAATTAACACTTCCGAATTTATATTATTTATACACAATATGTTGTTCGTCAAAATTTTATTAAATTAATTAAATAAAAACCGCAAATTAATAATTACCAATTAACTCAAACCGCCACGGCCAGCGCCAGCGGCAATAATTCTACGGCAAATTCGGTGGTGTGGCCCAGGTAGTCGCCATCGACGTGGAATCCCAGCGGCGCGGCCGCCGTGATGCGGGTCTGCGCCGTCTGGTAATAGTCGGCCGCTTTGGTTTCGGGCAGGTTGCCCAGGGCCATGGCCAGGCTCACGCGGAAGGCCCGGCCCACCGGCAGCGCGTCGATGAGGCACACGTCAAGCAGGCCGTCGCGCAGGTCGGCGCGGGGCGCGATGTACACGTTGTTGCCGTATTGCGAGGCGTTGGCGAAGGCCAGTACGTAGCAATCGGTGGCCAGCGCTTGCCCGTTCAGCTCCACCCGCACGGGCACCGGCCGGTAGCGGCGGTACTCGCGCAGCGTCACGCGCAGGTAGGTGCTCAAGCCGCGCGAGCCGGCCCGGGCAAAGTGCTGGGCCACGTGCGCGTCGAACCCCAGCCCCGCCGTGCAAAAAAACGGCCGGCTGTTGATGCGGCCCACGTCGATGCGGCTGAACGTGGGCGCGGCCAGCCGGCGCAGCGCGGCGGGCAGGCCCAGCGGCACTTTCAGGTGGCGGGCCAGGCCGTTGCCCGAGCCCAGCGGCACAATGCCCAGCGCGGCCGGCGTGCCCAGCAAGCCGCGGCCCACCTCGTTCACGGTGCCGTCGCCGCCCACGGCCACCACCACGGCAAAGCCCTCAGCGGCCGCGGCGCGCGCCAGTTCCACGGCGTGGCCGGGGCCCTCCGTGGGGCGGATGACGTAGCCAGCGGCCGCCAGCGCCCCGAAGTGCTGGGCCACGAGGTCCGGCAGGTCGCGGCGGCGGCTGGGGCCGGCCGTCGGATTAAAAATGAAACAGGTTTTGGGCATGTGAGCAGGCCGAGCCGGGCCGAAGCAGCCAAAAAAAGCCGCCCGCTCCCCCAAAGGAAGCGGGCGGCCCGGGTTTTACGGCGGCTGAGGCTAACCGTTCATTTTCTCGCCCAGCATCTGGATGAGGTCCGCCGTGCGGGTGGAGTAGCCGGTTTCGTTGTCGTACCAGCCAATGACCTTGGCCAGCGTGCCGTTGGCCGACGTCAGCTCCGAGTCGAAGATGCACGAGTGGGGGTTGCCCACGATGTCGATGCTCACAATCGGATCGGTGTTATACTCGATGATGCCTTTCAGGGGGCCCTCCGCGGCGGCTTTCAGCGCGTCGTTAATTTCCTGCTTGGTCACCTCGCGCTTCAGAATCACGGTCAGGTCGGTCATCGAGCCGTCCGGCACAGGCACGCGCATGGCAAGGCCGTCAAGCTTGCCTTTTAGCTCGGGCAGCACCAGGCCCACGGCCTTAGCGGCCCCGGTGCTGGTGGGTATGATGCTGTAAGCAGCGGCACGGGCGCGGCGCAGGTCCTTGTGGGGGGCATCCTGCAAGTTCTGGTCCGAGGTATAGGCGTGCACCGTCGTGATGTAGCCCTTCTCAATGCCGAACGTGTCGTTCAGCACCTTGGCCATGGGGGCCAGGCAGTTGGTGGTGCAGCTGGCGTTCGAGATAATGGTTTCGCTGCCGTTCAAGGTGTCCTCGTTCACGCCGAGCACCACCGTGGGGATGTTGCCGGTGGCAGGGGCCGAAATCACGACTTTCTTGGCCCCGGCGGTGATGTGCTGGCCCGCGCCGGCTTCGTCCACGAAGCGGCCAGTGCTTTCGAGCACGATGTCGACGCCCATCTGTCCCCAAGGCAGCAGTTTAGGGTCGCGCTCGGCGAGGGCGGCGATGTGCTGGCCGTTCACGGTCAGGCTGTTCTCGTCGTAGCTCACCGTCCCGTCGAAGCGCCCGTGAATCGAGTCGTACTTGAGCAGGTGAGCAAGGGTTTTGTTGTCGGTGAGGTCGTTGATCGCAACGATTTCTACGTTGTCGCGGCCCAGCAGGGCCTTGAACGTGAGGCGGCCGATGCGGCCGAAGCCGTTGATGGCGACTTTAATTTTTGCCATTGGTAGCAAGAAAAATAAGGTGGCAAGCCGCCCCTTCGGCGACTTAATGAAACGCGGGGCGAAGATAGCAGGAAGCCCGGTGCCCCGCGGCCGGTTTTTACGAAACCCGCGCTTGCCCGGCCAATCCATGCCCACGCCGGGGCCCTCCCCTCATTTTTTCAGCCTGAAAAACACACCAGTTACGCTGCAAAAGACATTTTTTTGCACTGTTCCCTTGCGCGGCAAAACCATACCCGTATCTTTGCACCACCAAAACAAAAAACGGTCCGTTCGTCTAGGGGTTAGGACAGTAGATTTTCATTCTACCAACAGGGGTTCGATTCCCCTACGGACTACGAAAAAGGCCCTCACGCTAGCGTGAGGGCCTTTTTTTGTTCTAAGGGTGGCGGATTGGGTGGCGGTTTCTCCCCGCCTAGGGCAGCATGGCGTGGATTTGGTCCGTTAGCACGTCGATCACGCGCAGAATTTCTTCCCGGGTGGATTTGCGGTAGGCTTGGGCCGGCGCGCTGTCAGCCTCGGTTTCCCAACTGGCCAGCGAGGCCAGCGTTTCCATGCGCGTAACCGAGCTTTCAATCCGGGCATAAATGCTGGTCCACAACTGCTGGTTCCACACGGGCTGTAGCAGCAAGTGCAGGCGCAGGTCGAGCAGGCGGATGACGACGCCGCCGAGCCGTTCCAGCAAATCCCCTTCGTCCGCGTTGAACGGGCGGGCGACGTGGTCGATGACGCAAAGCACGCCGATGGGGTAGCCCGCGGGCGTGCGCAGGGTAACCCCGGCGTAAAAACCCAGGTTGAGCCGGCGCACCAGCGCGCCGTCGATCAGGGCGCAGGGCTCTTGGTGCAAATCCTCGTAGACGCTGAGCCCCTCGCGCAGCAGCGCGACGGAGCAGAGCGTTTCCCAGCGGTTCACCCGGTCCATGTCCGGCTCAAGGCCGTAGTTGAGTCCGAAACGCACCTGCTCGTCCTCGACAAAGGCGATGATGGCGATGGGCACGTTGAAGAGCTTGGCCGTTAGGCGCACGAGCTCGGTGAAGGCCTCGTCCTTCATCGTGTTGAACAGCTGATACGGACGCAACGCTTGCAGCCGCAAGGCTTCGTCGAGCGGGATCAATGGAGCTACTACGTGTTCCAAGATAAATTCAATTAATTACATATAACCTACAAATATACAGTAACTCATTGGGAAGACGTTGCGCACCCACGCGCACGGACCACATTTAAATTCTGGCGCGTTTCAACGGATGGCGTTCCGCTCGCGCACGTCGGCCCGGTCGCTGAGCTCGTCCTCCACGTGGGCCGTATCCTCGCCGGTCCAGGCGATGTACTGGCGGCCGGGCAGGGCCCGCACCGCATCCCGGGTCTCGCGCATTGCCTCCACCAGGTCCTGGCCCGCAGCTGCTCCGGCAGCGGCCGACGTCGGTACGCCGCCGCTCACCCCACCGTCCTCGTAGTAGCTGGGCTTGGGGCGCACCGGGGCCCCGCTGCGGTACAGGCTCGTGTCGATGAGCTCATCGACCAGGTGCTTGTTGTTGGCGTAGGTGTCGCGGCTCAAGATCATGTAGGGCTCGCCCCGCTCCCATTCGCCCAGGTGCTCGCCGGTCGCGCCGTCCACCATCCGGATGCCCCCGCCGCTGTGGCGCTGGCCCACCTCGGGCACGCCGGCGGTGGCGTTGATGCGGCCGCCCGTGGCGAACTGCCGGACCTTTTCGCGCCACGTGGGCCGCGGGGTCCCCACCACGCCGCCCTTCGCGAACTCGGGAATGGGCGTGGCAATGATTTTGGCCACGCCGGCGGCGGCCACCACGCCCGAAGCAATCATGAGCGGGATGTTGGGCGAGGCCTTGATCACGCTCAGCGCGCCGGCAATGATGGCTTGGGCGATGTTCAGCGCCTTTTCTTTCTCGGCCGCTTCCTTCTTGATCTGGCGGGTCTTGGCGTCGTAGTTGGCCTCGATGCTGGCTTTCTGCGCCTCGTACTGGTCCTTGCTCAGGGCCCCGGCCTTGTACTCGGCATCGAGCTTGGCCAGCCGGGCTTTCTTATCCTTGTCGAGTTTGGTCAACTCCTTGTCGCTGGCAATCTTCTGGAAGTCGCCGATGGTGCTCAGCGCCGTGCTGGCGTAGCCCAGGGCCGTTTCCGCCTGCTCCTTGCCGCGCTCGCGGGCGCGGTCGGCGTACTCGTTTTCAAGGTCCTCCTTGTCCTGCAAATACTTGCGGGAAATAGCCAGCTTTTCCGCATCGGTCATCCCAGCCTGAAACAGGTCGGCTGCGTACCCCGCGTCCAGTTGGGCCTTGCGGATGGCCTGCTCCTCGGCATCGGCCTGCGCCTGCACCTCGCTGAAGACGCTGGCCTGCTGCCGGCGGCGCGAGAGGCGGCGCTGGGCAATGTCGTCGTCGATGGCCAGGATGCGGGCGGCAATTTCCTGCTGCTGGGCCACCCGGTCCTTTTCCAGGGCCACCAGGTCGTACTGGAGCTTTTCGGCAATGAGGCGACGCTTCTCGGCGGCGCGGGTGTCGGCGTCGAGCACCTTCAGCTTTTCGCCGGCGGCGGCCGTGCGCAGGTCCGCGGCCCGGCGCTCAAACTCGTTTACGATTAAGGCGTTGCGCTGCTTTTCCAGTCCCAGTTCTTCCTCGGCCTGCTTCTGGTTGGCCTGGCGCTTCACTTCCGCCACGTCGCGGGCCAGCTTGGCGTCGAGCAGTTTACGCTGCTCGGCAATCTGCTCGGCCGTGCCCTTGGCCGTGGCCTTTTCCTTCTCGGCGGCCGCCGTCAGCTGCTGCACCTTTTTCTCGGTTTCGTCGGTCAGCGCCGCCGACCGCAGGTCCGCCAGCTTCTTCTCGACGTCGGCCTGCTCTTTGGCCCGCTTTTCGGCCGCGGTCCGGCTTTTTTCGGCGGCCGCGTCCTCCAGCTGCTTGACGTCGCGCAGGGCCTCGGCCCGAATCACTTTTTTGTCGCCCGCCGTTTTTTTCTCCCCTAACAGGTCGATGTCGCGCTTGACGAAGATTTCCTGTTTCTTCAGCCGTAGCTCCTCGTCCGAGCCGGCCTGCACCAGCGCCAGGGCCGCTTTGATGTTGGCCTCGCGGGCCTTCAGCGCTTCGAGGTTGCTTTTGGCGTCGGCCTCGGCCGTGGCCGCGGCGGCTTTCTTTTTCTGGGCCAGCTGGGCCGCATCAGCCGCGGCCTGCTTGGCAGCGGCGGCTTTGCCGTCGGGGCCCGCAGGGGCCCCCGGGGCGGCCGCGCCGGCGGCCTTGGGTTTGCCGTCGGTGCCGGCGAGGGTATTGCCGATGGACTGGGCACTGTCCTTCAAGGTCTTGCCAAACGCCGAGAAGCTGCCGTTGGGGTCGAGCTTGAAGCTGGCCCCGAAGAAGTTGGCCACCCGCTTGCCCAGGTCGAGAAAGCCGGCCAGCGCGGCTACGCTCAGCTCGATTTGGGCCACGACGAGCTTGAGGGGGACCACAATGGAAACGCCCATCAGGTAGCCGAAGAACTCCAGGATGGCTTTGCCTCCGCCGATGCCTCCAAACAGGCCCGTGAACTTCCCTAGCAGCACGCCCAGCTGCACCCCCAGCTCGCCGAAGAACGCCCCAATCGGGCGCAACGCGTCGAAGAGGCTATCGACCGCCGCGCGGAAGTTTTCGCTGTGGTCGTAGAGCTGCTTGAGGCCAAAGGCAAACAGGGCCAGCAGCGTTAAAATCACCCCGATGGGGTTGGCTTCCATCGCCGCGTTCAGGCCCGTTTGGGCCGCGGTTTGCAGCTCCGTGGCCGTGATGAGGCTGTACTTGCCCCCGGTTTCGGTGAGCACGCCCAGCTGCACCAGCTTTTGCAGGGCCAGGCTGCGGATCGTTGAGGCCTGCGCCTGGATTTGCTCGGCGTTGTAGGCCACCAGGGCCAGGGCCAGCAGCCCGAAGGCCACCTTATTTTCCGACACAAAGACCGGCACTTCCTTCAGCACGTTCAGAATCAACCCCGTATACTGGAGCACCCGCAGGTACACCGGCAGCAGCTGCTCGCCTAATTCCTGCCGGAACTGCGTGAAGCCCTTTTCCGACTTGGCCACCTCGGCGGCCGCGTTGGTGTTTTTCTTGGCAAACTCGTCGAGCAAGCTGGTTCCCTTGGCAAACTCGGCCGAGGCCAGGGCCTGCTTCTGGCGCACGAAGTCGCTTTTATCGGCCAGCAGGCTCACCACCTTCACCGCTTCCTGCGATTTGATGCCCAGCTTGTCGAGGGTGTTGACCACCTCCGTGTTGCTGGCCCCCTTCAGCGAGGCGGCCAGGCGCACGATGACCTCGTTGGGGTCGGTGTTGATCAGGTCCTGGAACTCCTGGCTGGTGAGGCCAATTTGCTTGCCGAAGCCGGCCGTGTCCTTCGAGGCCGTGAGCAGGATGTTGGAGAGGCCCCCGGCCGAAATCTCCGCCGTCAGGCCCAGCTCCTGGAAGGCCGCGCCCAGGCCCAGCGTCTGGGTAATCTGCGGGGCCAGGTTGCCCAGCTGCCCGATGCGGGCGGCAAAATCGGCGATGACGGGGCCCGTGGCCGTGCCGTCCGCGCCCAGCGAGTTGACCGCCGAACCGATTTTGGTGATGGCCTCGGCTGGGCTGATGTCGGCCGTTTCCTTGAACAGCTTTTGCAGGCCGCCCAGGCTCTTGGTCACGTCCTCTACCCCGCCCGTGAACTCGTCGCCCAGCGCCACCACGGCCTGGTCGACGGACTGCGTGAAGGCTACGGCCTGGTCCTTGGCGATGCCCAGCTGGCCGGCGGCCACGGCAATGCCTTCCAGGTTTTTCTCCGACGTGCGCGTGTCGATGCCCTCCAGCTGCCCGCGCAAGGCCTTGGCCTCGCCCGTGGTCAAGTTCAGGGCCTTTTCCATGTCGGAGATGGAATCGCTGCCCTCGACCGCCGCCTGGATGCTCTCGCGGCCCAGGTCCTTTAGTCCGCTCACCACGGCCTGCACCCCCAACTGAATGCCGGCGAAGCCCGCCGCCTTTTTGACGAACTCGCCGATGCCGCCGCCGGCGTTGCCGAGTTCGTCCTTCACGCCCTTGGCCTCGGCCCGCACCTGGGCCAGGCGCGCGTCGACGTTGGCCAGCTCTTGAGCCTTGTTCAGGAACGACTCGGTGTTCGGGGTCAGCTGCGACAACTCGCGGTTGAGCTGGTTCGACATCGCCTTCAACTGCCCGCTGGTGAGCGAGGTGAGGCCAATTTCGGCCCGCAGCTCCTCCATCCGGGCCTTGACCTGGCTCAGTTCCTTGTTCTGGGCCACGTACTCCTCCGAGCCCTTTTTCAGGCCCTTGAAGCCGTCCTGGAGCACCTGGGCCTTGCGGGTAAGGTTGTCGAGTTCGGTGCGCGACTGCGAGCCGTCGATTTCCAGCTTGATCTGGACGTTGTCCTGTCTAACTTGTCCCATATCAGATTTTGAGGGTAGCGGCCAGGTGCGTGCCGGTGGCCACCAGGTAGCGGCTGGTCACGGCGTCGATGAAGCCGTTGATGGAGCTATAAAAAGTTTTGCTGAACCAGGACTTGGGGCGCACCTGGGCGTTGTCGCGCAGCTTGGCGCGGGCCAGGCCCCAGGCGATGCGGTTGATGGCACGGGCGCTCGTCGGCGACACTTTCGAGCGGTCGGTATAGCCTGGGATGTAGTCGAAGTGGCTCAGGCCCACCTTTTTCACGTAGGCTTCGATTTCTTCGATGGGCGGGGCTTTGGTGCGGTTAATGCCCTTCATGTCCTTGATGCGGCCGTACTGCTCGAAGAGCACGCCCATCACCGCCACGTGCTGGGCCGTCGCCCCCACCACCTCCGTGCGCAGGGACTGGAGCAGCTCCTCGGTGAGCACCAGGCCCTTGGCCTGAATGGCGGCACTGAGCAGCCCCAGGGCCTGGGCGGCGTAGTCGCCCACTTCCTCGTCGAGGATGCGCTTAAAATCGTCCTGGTAATCGGCCATGCCCCAAATAGGCAGATTGGGGGGCCCGGGCGTAGGACGCAAAAGGGCCCCGGCGACTGCCGGGGCCCTGCTCTAAATCCAACTGCCCCGGGCCACCCGCCAGCCCACGGCGCAGCACCCGAGGCCGAATACCAACCAAAGCCACCAGGGCAGGCCCTGCTTGATTTCGGTGGCCCCGGTCGCGGTCGCGGCCGGGCCGGTGGCCACGCCCCCGCCGCCGCGGCTGGCCTTGCGGTTGTCGGTGGCCGTGCTGCCCGGGCCGGTGGCCACCGCGGCGGCTGGCCGGTTAACAGCCGTCGCGCCCGGGGCCGTGGCCACACTGCTGTTTTTGACCTTGACCGCGCGGGGCAGGGCCCCGGCGGTGGCCAGGTTGCGCGCCTGGGCGCGCTGCCACTGCCGGCGCTGGGCCGGGCTGCTGCCGGCGGGGGCCGGCACCAGGTACGGGGGCAGCGTGGCCAGCGAGTCGGGCGAGAGCTGCGCCACTACGGGAGGCACCAGGGGCGTGGGTTCGGGTTGGGGCCGGGTGGTGGCGCAGCTTGCCAACACAACAGCGGCAATGGCCGCAATCCAGCCGATTAACATGCCGCGAATCAGGGACTTGAAATGCAGATTTTTCATTTTAGGAGAGGTACAAAGCGGCTTCGCGGCCGCGGCGGGCGGTAAGGCCGGCGCTTACTTCGCGCTGGCCGGTTTGGGGGTTGGTGAACTTGTTCCAGAGCCCGAAGGCCCGCTTGATCACGTCGGGAGCGGTGGTGCCGGCATTGGCCAGGGCCAGCACGCTCGACTTGTCGAAGCCGCCGGTGCCGATGTTGTAGCACAGGCTCACCAGCGCGTCGAACTGGTGCTGGGTCACGTTGCGCAGCAGCCGGGCCGCCACATGCGCGCCGTACTGGCGGTCCACGTCGGCTTGCAGCAGGGCGCTGGCCTGGGGCTCGGTGAGGGCCGCCTGGTAGTAGCGTTCCTCGCCGGACTGGATCACGTGGCCGTAGCCGATGGTGGGCTTGCCGGCGCTGCACTTGTACCAGCGGGGCATGAAGCGCTCCTCGCGCTCGATCAGGGCGAGCCCTGCTTCCGAAATTTTCATGGGTTATTTTTCTCGGCTTCGCGCCGGCGGCGGGCCTGTTTGGCCAGGTTAAAAAGGACGGTGTGCAGGGCCGTGTGCGCCACTTGCTCGTAGGTGCCGTAGAGGCCCCGCTCGGCCAAATCGGCCAGCAATTCGAGCATTTCGGTGCCGTCGCCGACGCGCGGCGGGCCGGCCTGCGGCCCCTGGGGGGCCTCCACTTTTTTGAACAGGTCGCGGTAGGCCTGGTGCACGAACTTTTGGGCGGCCAGGAAGTGGTGCAGCACCACGATTTTCACCCCCAGCGGCGCGTCGGCCAGCTCCAGGGCCCGGCTTTCGGCCAGCTTGGCGTTGTAGCGTTCGCGGGTTTGGCCGTCCCATTCGGGCAATTCGCGAACGATGGCCAAGTCGGCGCGCACCGGGCGGCAGAGCGTGGCCACCAGCTGGTTGAGGGCCCGCAACTGCGGGGCCTGGGGCCGGGCGAAGTGATGAAAGAAGACGGTGGCCATGGCGTACTCGATGGCCACGCCGTCGGTCAGGTTCGGCTCGGGCAGCCGGTAGGTGCGGCCGCGGTGGGCGAAGGCGGTGACGGCCCCCGTTTCCAGCGGCTGGGCCCAGGCCCAGCCCACCAGCGCCAACAGGTCGGCCAGCTGGTCCACCGTGAGCCGGCGCAGGTCCTTGGGGCGCAGCTTAGGGCACCAGGCGCGCAGCACCGCCAGGCGAGCCGGGGCCGAATCGTGGGCCAGGTGCGCGGCCGCGCCCAGCAGCTGGGGGCCCGTGAGCTCGGCCCAGGTCTGGGGCACCCGGTGCGGGCGGCCGTCGAGGCGAAAAGTGATCATGCGGCGGGTTCGGGTTCGGTGGGGACGGCGGCGGGGGCCCCGGTCGTGGCACCGACCGGGGCCGCCTCGGCGACGGAAACGGCGGCTTCGGCGGCGCGGGTAATGCGCGTTTCCAGCAGGTGGGCCACGTCGCTGTCCACCAGGTCCAGCCTGCCGAACGTGATGATCAAGCGGCGCAGGTGCACCACCACGAAGGGGGCCATCGCCAGCTGCGAGAGGAAAAACAGGCCCTTCTCGTGCTCGGCAAAGCCGTGGGCGAAAGCCAGTACCACGGTGTAGGCCACCAGGCGGAAGGCCAGGTTGCGCGGTACCAACTTCTTGCCCAGCAGGAAGTTGTTGGTCAGCAGGTCGAGCACCACGAGCACCAGCAGCAGGTAATAGGTGTAGGCCGGCGACCAGATGTGCACTTCCACGAAGCTGCCGGCGCCGGCGGCACCGACGGCCAGGAGCTCGAAGGGAAAACGGGGCGCGTTCATCTAGACCCAGAAAGAAGGTGAGTTGGAATTGTCGCGCAGTTCGGCCGACACCGGCGCGGCGGCCGGGCTGAGGCCGTCGAGGTAGGCGGCGAGCTTGGCCTGGTAGCGGTCGGCAGTGGCGGCCGCGGCCTGGCTCAGGGCCGAGAGCGTCGCGGCGTCGGCCGCCTGGCGCTGGCGGATGGCCTCGTTGTCACTCAGCAGCCGCAGGCTCGTGCCGGTGAGGGCCACGCTCAGGCCCAGCACGCCCTGGGAGAGGGCGCGGTGGGCCAGCACCGGGCGCACCAGGCCAAGCAGCCGGCGGGCGTCGGCGCTGGGGGCCTCGCCGCTGGCCAGGCCCTCGCGCAGCTGCTCCAGCACGTCCTCGCCCAGCAAATCGCTAATTTCGAAGTCCTCCACCTGCCGCAAGGCGGGCAGCAGGGCCAGGAAAAACCGGCGGCTGCCGGCTGTGGCCAGGTACTGGCCCAGCTCGGCGGCGTCGGCGATGAGCAGGGCCTTGCGGCTGCGGTACTCGGTCGAGTCGAGCTCCTCGGCGTAGTCGGCCGCGTGGGCGTCGAGCCAGGCCAGGGCCACGTCGAGCAGCCGGTCGGCGGTCGAGGCGGCGGCCTCCACGAAGTTGTTGTACACCCACTGGCGGGTGGCCGGGTTGTTGGGGGCCTGGCCTTCGGTCATCCCCACGTCGTTGAGCGTGACCGGCAGGAACGGGGCCGCCTCCAGCGCCACGTAGTAGGCCAGGGCGGCGCGCAGCTTTTCGCGCAGGGCCACCAGGTGCGCCGGCGGGCTGAGCGCCGGCAGTTGGCCCAGCTGCTCGACCAGGCCCGCGCCCAGCACCGGCGCCAGGTGCAGCGTTTCGGCCAGGCCCACGAAGCTGAGCATGCTGCCGGCGTTTTGCTTGTGTACGGTGCTCAGGCAGGCGCGCAATTCGTCTACGGTATTGAAGAGCATGGCCTTACATGGAAGAATTAGCCACCTTCTGCTTCCCTGTGGGGTTGTCGGCGATGGTGGTGATGTCGATGTCCTCGAAACCGAAGAAGTGCTGGGGGTTGAAGCCCATGATTTTGTGCGCCGCCTGGAAGGTTTTGAGCAGGATTTTGCGCTTGGTGGGCGTGCGCAGGGCCACGTGCAGCTGGTAGCTGATGCGCTTTTCGGAGCCCGAGCCGCCGAACTTGCCGCCGGTGTCGATGCCGGCCAGCGAGGGGTCGATGCCGTGGCCGCTGGTGTGGGCGATGTTGGCCTGCTGGTTCACCGAATCGTAGGCCTTGTCGCTCATCTTGTTCTCGATGGGCGTGATTTCCCAGCCCGGCAGCGGCTTGCCGGTGGCGTCGACGGCGAACTTGCTCACGAACACCTTGTCGGTATTTTCCACGCCGGCCAGCATCTCGTTCATGTTGGCCATCAGGTCCTGCTCGGCCTTTTTCTTCTTATCGGCCTCCCCGAACTGGTCGAAGTAGCCCATCGGGATTTTGATGTGGTACTTGACGTTGTAGCCGTTGTCGAGGCCCGAGGCGTGAAAGCGCGGAATCTTGTTGCTGACCTCCGTCCACTTCTTGGTGCCCCAGTAGGGCGGCATGTCGTAGTACTTCTGGCCCGGGGTCCAGTCGCGGCCGTGCAGGATGAACTCGCCGTACTTGGTCGGCTGCTGCGGCTCGTACACGGGCAGGATTTTGGCCTGCTCAGCGCGGAAATTGCGCCAGTCGTGGTGCAGGATGTACTTCTCGGGCCGGGGCTTGCTCGTGACCAAGGCGCGCACGCTAGTGCAATCGAAGCTCTGGATGCTCTCCACGTACTTTTTCGAGGCCAGCGAGAGCACCGAGAAGTAATTGGCGAACGTTTCGAGGTTGTAGCCCAGGCTTTGCAGGGCCCCGTCGCCGTCGATGCTCTCGTACCAGTCCTCCATTTCGGGGTCGATGACAGGCTCCAGCACGATTTTACTCTCGACTACCTTGCGGGTAAACACCCCCAGCCGCGAACCCAGCAGGAAGTCGCGGGCCGTGGTGATGAGCTGCGGCTTGAGGTGGTTCGAGTGCACCAGCGCCAGCATGGCCTGCGGTTGCAGGTTGTTGGCCCCCCAGGGCGCAATCTTGTAGCCGCCCTGGCTGAGCACCGCCCCCCCGAAGTTCACGTCCTCCGATTTGTCGCTGCCGGTGAGCTCGACAATGGCCTGGGCCCCGGGCAGGATGTAGAGCCCGCCGTCTAATTCTTTGATGTCCCGTCTCATAAGGGCTTAGCCGTGCAGAATGTCACGGCCGTTGAAATGGCTGAGTAGAATAATTTTGAGGGCGAAGGGCTGGCCCGTGGCGCAATCCACGAGCTGCACCGTCCCCTTTTCCTTGAGCTTGTAGCGAAAGGCGCTGCGGCCCGCGGGGCCGGCCGTGCCCAGGCCGCCCACGCCGGAGAGGCCGCCTTTTTTTACCGCCGGCTTGCTGCCCTTGGTGCCGTTGGTTTTGAAGTAGCCCAGCGAAAAGGCCCGCGGCTGGCCCGCGCCGTCGGGCAGTTCCATTTCGGCCAGTACCGTGCGAATGTGAATGAGAGTCCGTTGCATGGGACTCAAATTGCCGCTTTTGCCGACCGGCCCGTAGGACGGAAAACTATTATTGCGTGCTGGCGACCCAACGGCCCGAAAATCAGGCACAACGGCTCGCCGGAAGTCGTTTTTTTATTGCGTGACCCGCAGGGCCGTGCGCGCCCTTTAGCGTTTGGCAATTGCCAAAACGGCAATTTTAGGGGAATATATGAACGGGGTATGCCGGGAGTACTGGGCATAAAAAGGGCCCTGGCAATACCGCCAGGTCCCTTTTTGATTAATTACGAATGGAAATTGCCATCTCCTGCACCTGGTAGCCTAGCTGCGACCAAAAAAGTAGGCGGGCTCGTGCACCATGGCCTGCCCAAAGAGGTGGCCGTACTTGCGGTACACGATGTTGTCAAAGCAGTCGCTGAGGTGGGTCGCCCGCTCCTGGTCGATGCTGCTCTTCTCGCTCTTCTTGTTCTTGGTCCAGTCCGGATTGATGGGCGACTGCTGGATGGAGATGATGAGGTACTTGCACTTGTTGCGGTTGAAGCGCAGCACGGGCAGGCGCGGGTTGTTCTCGGCCAGCAGCTCGTTAATGGCCACGTGCTTGAGGCGGTGGTCGGGGTCGAGGCCCTGCACCATGAGCACCGAGCTCCACCCCCGGGCGGCCAGCTGCTGCTGGATGGTTTGGTAGAAGGTGAGGTTGCTGCCCACCTGCTTGTTGTTACCGTTGCGGTCACCGTAGATGACCACGTGCTTACGCTCGTGGCCCTCGTAGGCATCGCAGAACTTGGTCACCAACGCATCGAGCACGGTGGTGGCGCTCTGCTTGACCCACAACGCATCCAGTGAGCGAAACTCGTTGCCATTCTCCTGGCACACGATGAGAGAGGTAAAGGCCGCGTTGAAGTCAAAGCTGAGTTCTAGTTCCCGCGCTGGGTCGCGGTCGCTGTCGATGGCCAGCGTCAGGCCCGTCTTATCGTCGTGGGTATAGGTAAAGGTTTTCCATACCCCGTGCTTCTCTTCATGGAAGCCGGGATAAAAGCTATTGGGTAGTTTGGTGAGGCGCTTGTTCATCACCTCCACGTCCCACTCCAGGGGCGTCATGCCGTTGCGCAGGTCGCGCAAGTACTTCTCCCCCAGCACGGCCACGTTGTCGTAAGCCGTGGATTCGAGAAAGAAGTAGTCGTCGGGCTCCTCCTTGGCCAGGTCCTCGGTTTTGAATACCCACTGGCCCGAGGGCAGCCAGGGCACCGACGTGTAGTCGCAGAACCGCTGGTGGTACGAGGCGTCCGGAAAGTTCTTGTAGATGTTGCCCCGGATCATGGGCCGCAGAATCTTGTTCACGTGCTCCTCTTTCATGAGGGCCGATTCGTCGATGTGGCCGAAGTCGTAGTTACCGCCCCGGGCCAGCTCGGCCCGGTCCATGCTCAGCATCTGGATGGTGTAGCCGTTCAGGAAGCTGATGACGTTCTCGTAATTGCTGGGGGGCTGGTAGGGCTTGATCCAATCGGCCGGCGGGCGCTTGCCCTTGACGTAGTGCCCAAAGCCCGACTTGAGGTCGAACTCACGCAGGCCGTGGGCTTGCCAGGCTGCCTCCATCGCCGGCACCGTGTTACTGGTGAGCTGGGTGTAGGTGAGGCCCGCCAGGAAGCCTTTGGCCCGGGGCAGGTAATTCATCTCGACCCGCGTCTCGTGGCCGGCCACGGTGGTTTTACCACTGCCGCGACCGCCTACGAAGCTGCGGCGCTTCTGCTTGGCGGCCAGGAACTGGCGCTGCTTCTCGTTGACGTAGATGCGCCGGGCAGCGGGGGGCTTACGCGTGCTCATCTTCGGGTTCGTTTACCTCCTCGTAGTCAATATCTTCGGTTTCCTGCGCCTTCAGTACGGCGGGGTCGGTGCTGAAGTCCATGGGCACGGGAATCAGGAAGGCCTTGGGGTCGAGCAGCGTCTTTTCGGGCTCGAAGAGGCCCAGCAGCTTGTCGGCGTTTTCCTGGGCGCGAATCGCGGCCCCGATGTCGCCGTTTTTGCGCGCCAGGTTGGCCAGCAGCTTGTAGTTCTCGTGCGAGATGGTGCGCTGGCCCTTTTTATCGACTTCTTCAATGGAGCCGTACAGCGTGATGCTCTCGCGCACGATGGCGTAGAGCTGGGGCTGGCTGAGCGCGTATTCCTTCTCCAGCGTGGCCATGACCTGGTTGCGGCCGAAGCCCAGGCACAACAGCCCGTGGGCCTTGCGGTACTTGGCCAGCATTTCGGTCTCCTCCGCCCGGAGGTCAGCGCCGTCCACCAGGTGGGCGCGGTACTTGTCGAGTTTGTCGGGTTTGCCGAGTTGTTTCATAAAAAAGCGGGGATGCTACCTAAGTAGCACCCCCGCCCAGGGCCCCAATAGGACCAAATAATTTGCGTAACTACGGCCCCGGGCCCCTATCTTCGCAGTTCACTATATGGCCGGTGAGATGGCCTGGGGTGAACCTGAGAGCCCCCGGTGCCCCCCCGCCCGGGGGCTCACTGTGTTTAAAAGGGGGGCATTTCGTCGTCCGCAGCCCCCGCGGGCTGCCGGCCGGCCAGCAGCCCGAGCAGGTCCACGGCGTAGCGGTAGGTGAGCCGAAAGCCGGCGCTGCGCTGGAAGGCCTCGGCCAGGCGGTGGCCCGCCGTGCGCGGGCGGTAGCTCACCGGGCCCCGGGGGTGGGCCACGATGAATTCCCAGATTTCCTGCACGCCGATTTCGGCGCCCTCGTGGCTGAGGATATCGGCCTGCACGTCGAGCGGCAAGCCGCCCGGGCCGCAGTAGTGGCGCAGCAGTTGCGGGGTGAAGTGGCTGGCATCGCCCCAGCGCCGCAGGCTGGCCTCGGTGGTGCCCACCAGGCCGGCGGCAATCCGGCCCCAGGGCGTGGCGTCGGGCTGCTCGTCGCCGCCCACCTCCACGTAGGCGCGCAGCTGCGTCATCGGGCAGTTGCTCTGCTCGATGATCCACTCCAGTATTTCATCCGGCGGCAATTCCGGCGGCTGGGGCCGGCCCTGGCCGTCGAGCAGCCCCAGGGGCTCCAGGCCGTAGGCGGCCAGCAGCTGGGCCGTGCGCACGTTGAAGTGGCGCTGCTGGCCTACCACCGAGGCAAAGGCGTAGTAGCCCGGCTCGGACAGGTCGCGCTTGCGCATGACCCGTCCTTTCTGGTCACCCTTCATCGCTCGCGGCGTCAGCGGTGGGAAACAGGCTGAGCACGCGGGCGGCCGGCACCTCAGGCAGCGGGTCGGGGCCCGGAAACATCGAGGGGGCCGGGCTGCTCACCGCATCCATCGCCAGGGCCCGGTAGTGGGCCTCCCCCGGCACGTCGCCCAGCCCCTCCAGCAGCGTGCCCGTGAAGAAAAAATGCTTCCAGCCCCTTCCCAGCCGCCGGCCGCGCTCGTTGTGCTTGTCGAGGGCCCAATCCGGAATCTCGTGGTGCACGTGCTCGTGGCGCATCCAGTGGTAGAGCAGCGCGTGGTCCACCACGCGGCTCTTGGGGGCCCGGCAGAGCAGCAGCACGGCGTGCGTGAGAAACAGGCGCTCGGGCTGGTTCTTGTCTTCTTTCTTGGTGGCCTGGAGCTTGTGGTGCTGGTAGAGGGCGGCGATTTCGGCCACCGTGCCCGGGGCGGCCAGGCCCACGTCCTCGCTGGCCATGATGCGCAGGCGCTTCCAGACGTACTCCACGTAATTGGAGTTGAACAGCTCCACGGCCCAGTACATGGCCTCCTCTTCGAGGCCGCGGCGGATGCACTTTTGCAGGGCGCTCGACACTTCGAAGAAGTCGTAGCCCTTCTTGGTTCTTAAATCGTACTTGCTCACGGTATTAAGCTAATTGGTGGGCGAATACACAGCTAGCCGGGCACCCAGCGCCCTTGCCCACCGCCGGCGTTTGCACGACCAGGCCCAGGAAGCCGGCCGCGTGGCAGTAGGCCGTTACCTGGGCGTAGCCTTGCCGCCGCAGCTGCACCAGGGCCCCCAGTGCGGGCACGGGACCAGCCCAGACCAGGCCGGGAGGCAGCAGCGTCACCCGCGGGGCCGGCGCAAACTCGGGGGTGGGATTGCGCCGCTGCCGGGCGGCGTCCTGACGTACCTGGTGCAGGAGCTCGCGGGCGACGGCGCTGGCGGCCACGGCCAGCGCGAGGCGGACCAGGCGGGCGGGCGGCATACGGCGGGCCAGGCGGCGTGATGGTTGGTTTTTCATGGAGTTTGTGAGATGGTTTGGGGTGATTGTTTTTGTTATTTTGATAATGTAAAGTTCCTCATACAGAGTGATATACAGAAATTAAAACAACCTTTTTTCTAATAAAATACTGGCCAAAAAAAGCCCTTCAGCGCAACACTGAAGGGCTTTTGAAAATTATGATGGTTAATAGAACCCACGCAGGGTGGCTTCTATCAGGTTTCAAATTATACTGCATATTGCGCTATAAATACATTATGCATTATGGACGCCGGAGACTACATAAGTTTAGCGCAGCTCGTGGTTTCACTAGGGGGTGGAGCTTATGCGCTTTACCTGTTTAAACAATCCAATCGCGAAAAGAGCAACACCTTCACTACCCTTATATATGACCGATTTTACAACGATAACGAGATACGCACTTTGTTGTATTCGCTTGATAAACACAAGACAACAGCTAACCTGACACCAACACTTATTGCTGCGCTGCCCCCAGGTGCCTTACCCCTTATCAAGACAGAAGAAATCAAAGTAGATGGCCAACTAGAATTAGCTGCTGATAAAGCACTTCGCTTTCTAAATTACATTGGGGGACTCGCGAAAGATGGGGCTCTGCGTAAAAGCGATGTAGCATTGTTTCGGTACGAAATCAATCTCTTTCTAGGCCCCAGCGGAGGCGAACATATGCAAAACTATTTACAGCACTTCTTAACATTGCAGGTAGAGTTAAAAGACAATATTGACTTTTTAACTACTTATTTTGCTTAAAAAGCTTAGACTTAAATCCCTAAATAAGTTATTGATACGAGTCTTTCAAAAAGGCAGCTTCATCGTCTTTTGAAACTGGTGCTTGCGCTTGGCCAGCTTGCCGTCCTTTTTTTCTTGGATGACGTCGCCGAAGCAGCGGCGCAGCAGCTCGAAGTCGGCCCGCTCGGCGTCGAGGTTGCGGAACTCGGCCAGGCCGCCCTGCCCGACGAACGTATCCTTCTGGATGAACGTGAAGCGGGTGTCCTTCCAAATCAGGCGGTGGTGGTAGGCGTTGAGGCAGGAAATCCAGTAGTCCTCGTTGCAGATGATGTCGGGGCTGTACCAGAGCTTCGAGCCCCGCAGCAGCCCGGTGGCGCAGCCCGTGACGTAGCCCGTGAGGGCAATCGGGGCCAGGCTCTTGTACATCGTCGGGTTCGGGTTCGACGTGAAGCCCCAGAGGTAGGCGCCGGCGTCGCGGGCGGCGTAAGCCGTCTCCTGAATGATGGCCATGATGCGGTCGGGGGCCACGCTCACCTTCTCGCCGGCGGGCAGGTACATGCGCCGGAAGTCGGTGATGTCGTCGTCGAGCTGGAGCACGTCGCCGAAGTGCTGGTACATCCAGTTGCGCTTGCGGGCCAGGCCCAGCACGTCGTCGGGGTGGGTCACCAGCTCCGCCTCCGGATGCGCCCGGGCGTACTCGGTGCGCTGGCTCGCCGGGATGCAGAGGATGGCCCCGGGCACCACGCCCAGGGTCAGGATGCGGCCGGCCCGCTTGTGGCTGGGAATGACTACCTGGACTTCCATTTTTCGCAAAAGACTTTCGCGTCGATGACGCGGGTTTGGCCCACTTCCTGGCTCTTGTAGCTCTGCGCCTTGCCCAGGCCCAGCACCTCGCGCACGTAGTTGGCGTCGATCTCGTTGCGGCAGACAATCACCACGGCGTCGTACTTCTCGCTGAACTCGGCCACGATGGGGTATTCGGGGGCCGCCTCCTTGCCGGCCGCGCCGGCTTCGTCCACCAGGGCGTCCATCGCCGCCAGGCTCAGGCCCACGTCGGCGAGGACGTCGGCGTACTGCTCGCGCAGGATCTCGTCAATCCACTCGCCCTCGTTGACGTTCGAGGCCAGGATGATTTTCTGGCGCACGTCGGCCGGCAGCTCCCGGTCGGGCACCAGCACGTTCACCTCGTGGGCCGGGCCGTACAGGCCCAGCAACAGGTTGTGGCGCTTGTTGAAGGTGAGCAGCACGCCGGCCGTGTCGAGCGTGGCCGCCTCGAACACGCCGAGTTCCAGCAGCTTCTTTTCCAGCCGGCGGCGCTTTTCCTGGGTAATCTTGCCGAAGGGATTGTTTTCGAGCGGCGTGAGCTGGTCGAGGCGGCGGGTGGCCGGTAGCCACTTAATCGTTGGGTCCATCGGGGGTCAGGAGTTGGCCGGGGCGGAAGGCCAGCACCGGCGAGTAAGCGCAGCGCCGGTCGGCGGCCACAATTTTGAGGCGGTAGTAAACGGGGCCCGGGCTGGCCACGTCGGCGAGGGTGTAACGACCGGCCCCGCGGGGCGGCACCGTGCCGAGCAAGCGGAACGTGGCCCCATCGGTGCTCTTTTCCACCTCGAAGCGGTCGGTGTCGATTTCCAAGTCGGTGCGCCAGTCCACCCGCACCATGCCGTGGGCCAGCGGCCGGGCGCTGAACGTGGCCAGCCACGCCGTGCGCCGGTGCACGCGCTGCCGGTGGCGGTCGTGGTGGCGGGCCCCGGGCAGGGCCACCATGAGCGGCCGGGGGGCGCAGCTGGCCAAGGCTAGGCCCAGGAGTAGAGTCATCCTCATGCCTGGGGGGCAGCCAGCTGCATTTCAACCAGGTTGAGCTCTACTTCCAGCTTGCCCGCCTTCTGGGCGTACTCGGATTTCTTCTCCTCCGACTTGGCCTCCTCGGCCTTCTTGCGGGTCTTGCTCAGGTTGGAGCGCAGGTTGCCCCGCTGCTGGACGAGGGCAGCCCGGTCCACCGGGGCTCCGGCGGGCCCGGCTTCCGCGGCGGGCTCCGCCGCCGGCGCGCCGGCCGACAGGCGGCGGCGCTTCTCGGCCAGGGCGTTGTACTGGTTTTGCAGGGCCAGGATTTCCCCGACGACGCGGGGCCCGTCGGCCGGGTCGAGGGTGGCCAGGCTGTTGCTCATCTGCACGCGCTGAGTGTGGGCCTTGGTCATGAGCTCGGTGCACGCATCCACGGCGGCCTGCGCGGCGGCGGGCACCTGGTCGGGCGCGGGCTCAACGGGCGGCACCTCGGCCAGGGCATTGACCAACTCCGCGGCGGGGGCCGTTGCGCCCTGCACAGCTTCAGCAAAGTGGTTGAGCACCTCGCTCACGTCGTCCAGGCGGCCCTGGCAGCCAATCTTGACGAGCTCGTAGCACAGCTTTTCGCGGTTGGCTACCGATTCCTTTTTGAGCAGGTGGTTGACCAGGCCGCGGTGGCGGCAGTGTTCCTGCAGCAGCAGCACGCCGGCGCGGTAGTCGGCAGCCTCGCCGGCTTCGAGCCAGGCCATGACGGGTTCTAGTTCGGGTCCCATAAAGCGAATAGTTAAGAGTTGAAATCAAAACTATCGGCGGTGGGGGCCCCTTTATAGGACGGATTTAGAGCAGTTCGCGGAAGGTCTGCACGACTTCTAAGTGGTCGCTCGTAGCCAGCCAGGCATACGGGTCCAAGTCCTTATTAATGCGGCTCAGTTTGTCGTCACCCTCCCGCAGCCACTCATCGAGGAGGTAGGTCATGGTCAGCACCAACGCCTGCGCGCCCCGGGGTTCCTGCAGGAGCTTGTCCAACAGCTTAGCGAGCTTATCCGCTTCCTTGGCGGGTATCACCTCTTCCAATGCCTCCAGCAGCCCCGAATCAATATCGACCCCCTGGACCATGTACTGGGCCAATGGCTGAAGCCTGGAAAGTAAGAGGTTGGCCGGAAGGGGCATGCGCAGCGCCAGGGGAAAGCCGGAGGAATCGCTGCGAGTTACCTGGTACGTCAAAACGCCCCAGAAACCACGGGACTTGCACCCGTACGTTCCCCCGGCCGATTCCATAGGGCACGGCCGGGGGCGTTTTGACAAGAAGGGCAACAGGTAACTCGCGGGGCGAAGATAGAAACGAAAAAGCCCCGCTCCTGACGGGGCGGGGCTTTTTGCCGGCTTCGAATCCGGCGGGCTAGGCAGCGGTGCCCGTCGTCAGGGCTTTGGGGGCCTTGGTGCTGGGCACCTCTCCCACGCGCTCCAGCACGTGGGTTTTGTTGATCAGCTCCTCGGCCAGCTCGTCGTCGATGTCGCCGAGTTTGATGAAGTCCCCTTTGTAGTGGACGCCTTCGAGGCCCTTGGTGTTCACCAGCTTGAATTTAGACAGTGCCATAATTAATTGTTTAGCAGTGAGTAGAATAAATAATTAATGCGTACACTTAAATAGTTAACCTAACGACTTACTAAGCGCCGGCACCGGCGGCCTTCATCGGAATGGCGGCCGTGTAGTAATATGGGGGGTGGGTGAAGCCCTCGCCCGCAAACTTGAAGTCAGTGCCGTTCTTGTCGGTACCCTTCTTGCCCGACTTGTAATCGTAGTCGAACTTCATGCCGCGGTTCTTGTCGCCGGCCAGGCGCGGGTTGCCGTTGCTGTCGCGGCCGATGAGGATGAAGTCGCCGTTCAGGGCCTTGGCAATCACGGCGTCCACCTCCGCCGAGCCGCGGGGCAGGTTGGTGTTGAGTTCCTGCACAACACTCTGGTTGCCGGCGTCGCCGCTGCTTTTGTGGTTCACCTCGCCGGTGTCGGAGGCAAAATCCCATTTCACGAAGCCCGAGCCGTCTATGGGCACGATGGGCCCAGTGAGGGTCACGCCGTCCGCGGCCACGGCAGGCCAGGTTTTAATGTCGCGCCGGCGAATCACGAACAAGTCGGTGAGGCCGCCCGCGTTCGGGCATTCGTCCAGCGTCATGCCCTCGATGGGCAGAATCACGCAGGCCAGCTTTACGCCGGCCGCGCCCACCAGGGCGGTGAGCACGACCGGGCCGTAGGCGGGCGACACCAGGTGCGCCAGGGCCTGGGCCTGCTCCGGGAACAGCGAGGCCCCGAGGAATAGAATGGCGCTGAGCGCCAAGGCAAAACGCAAGAAATTTTTCATGAGTAATGAATGATTAAAAAAGGCTCAATTAAGTAGGCGTGAGATGGGACGGGGTGGACCTGGCCAGGGCCCCGGCCCCTGAGGGGTGCCGGGGCCGTTGGGCTTAGGCCGGCAGGGGCTCGGCCGCTTCCGCGGCGATGAGGGCCACGCCGGCGTCGAGCGCCTTCTGGTTCACCCACACGTACTCGGCAATGGCCAGGTCCGGGGCAGCCTGGAAATCGGCCATGATGTCCACGTTGCGCTTGCTCTTCTCCACGATGAACGAGTTGGGGCCCCCGCCCAGCGGGCCGGTCATCCACACCAAGTTGCCCCGCAGCGTGCAGATGATGCCGCCGGTGTCGGCCAGGCCCGGCTCGGGCACAATCGTGATGTTGGTGCCGTCGAGCGTGGTGTGGCTGAAGCCCTGGTAGTCCTGCTTCGTGCCGTAGGTGGCGCGGTAGTCGCGGTTGTAGAACTTGGCCACGGTGGGCTCCACCAGCATCACTAGGTCCTTGTTGATGATGTGCGAGGGCACCAGGTCGGCGATGCCTTCGAGCTGGTCGATGGCGTTGGCCTGCGTGATGGGCGCGCCGGCGTAAATCTGCTTGGCGGCCAGCACGCCGGCTTTCGAGAGCAGCGGCAACAGGCCGTCGAACACGCGGTTTGCCTGCTTCTTGTCGTGGTTGTACACGCCCTTGAACACGGCCTCCAGGTGCATCTCTTCCTTGGCCTTCTCGGCCAGCTTGTCGATGATGTACTGCTGGAACGGCACGTCGTACACCTCGCCGCGCTTGCTCTTGGCGATGCGGCCCAGGTAGGACTTCCACATCGCGTTGATCATCGTGGGGGTCAGCGTGTAGTCGATTTTGCAGTCGCGCACCTGGCCGATGCGGTTCTTGAAGCCCACCGTGCCCTTGGGGTCAAACGTGTCCTTGCCGCCGGGCTGGAGCACCGACGAAACGAACATCTGGGTCAGCGCCAGCTGGTCGGTCACATCGGGGTACAGCTCCATGTAGGCCAGGAACGACTGGTCCGTGATGAGGATGCTGGTGAGCAGCTGCCCGGCCTCGCGCAGGGTGTAGCTGGCAATCTTGGGCCCGAGGCCCGAAAAATCAATAGCAGGGGATGCCATGGTCGTTTTTTAGATAAAGCGAATGGTGGAAATGAATAAGTTAGCTCAGGAGCCGAGGGGCCTATTTCTCGCCCACCCGCTTCTTGGCGGTGGCCACGGCCATGGCAGCAGCCACTTCCCACGAGGCCTTGGGGCCCTCGTCCTCTTTGTCGAGCGAATTGCTGTCGTCTTCCTCGCGACCGTCAACGGTGGCTTGCTGCTTCTTCCAGTCTTCGAGAGTGGCCACCTTATCGGAAGCCTCTTTCAACTCGCCGGCGACTTTAGTCTTTTCCTCGGTGGCGGTTTTGAGGGCGGCTTCGGCGTCGGTGACTTTGGCGTCGGCGTCGAGTTTGGCTT
The DNA here is from genome assembly GCA_964242665.1 of uncultured Hymenobacter sp. Classification (GTDB taxonomy): domain Bacteria; phylum Bacteroidota; class Bacteroidia; order Cytophagales; family Hymenobacteraceae; genus Hymenobacter. The sequence goes on along the minus strand of CAXTBA010000003.1, from coordinate 241,392 downwards.
GTTCGAGCTGCGCAATCTTGGCGTCGGCGGCTTCGAGGTGGGCCTCGGTGACGGCCTCCATTTTGGAGCCCATGCCCAAAGCGGCTAGGATGTTGGCGAATTTGATAGCCATGCGGAATTAAAGTTTTGGGTGAAGAGTGAAGCGGATTTGCCGCCGCCCGTCTGGGCCAGCTGGGCGGCGTGGTTGACGGCGTCCTGCAACGAGCCGATGGCATCGACCAGGCCGTGCTTGACGGCGACCGAGCCCTGGTACACCTTGCCAGTGAAGACGTCCTCTTGGGTGCTCAGCTTGCCGGCGCGGCCGCTCTGCACGGCCGCGATGAAGGTTTCGCCAATCTGGTCGAGGTCGGCCTGCACGGCGGCGCGCACCTCGTCGCTCATGGCTTCGACGGAATTCATCCGCGCCTTGTCCACGGCGCGGCTGGAGCGCAGGATTTCGACCTTGTAGCCCTGCTTTTCCAGGAAAGTCGTTTGGTTCACGTTCATGCAGAGCACCCCCAGGCTACCGGCGTACCCGGTCGAGGCCGAGTTGATGAAGATGGCGCTGGCCTGCGCGGCAATCCAGTAGGCGGCCGAGGCCCCCAGCCCGTCGATGTAGGCCGTCACGGGCTTCGCGCTCAGGGCCACGGCCTGGGCGAACTCCTCCGTGCCGTCCACCTGCCCGCCAGGCGAGTCGATGTCGAGTACGATGGCCGAGATTTCGGGGTCGCGGTTGGCCGCGTTCAGGCTTGCTACCAGGTCTTTGGTGCCCAGCGAGCAGTAGCCGCCGCGCTTCTGCACCGTGCCCTGCACCGGCAGCACGGCTACTTTCGAGCCGCTGGTGTTGGCTTCGCCGGCCCGGTTGCGGCCGGGGCCGGCCAGCACCTGGGACATACTACCGGCCAGGCCGCTGACCAGATCAATCGGCAACGCCAGGCCTGCGCCGTGGCCGGCCTCGGCGTGCCACATCGTGGGGTAGCCCTGGGCGTCCACGTGGGGGTATCGGCGGGGCACCGCCTCGCTGGCGGAGAGGGCCGGCAGGCCCTTGGCCATGCGGGCCAGAATGCGCTCCTTGGCGATGGCGTAGAATTTGGCTTCCAGGGCCCAGCAGGAGCTGGTGAGTAGGTCGTACATAGGTAAGCCACCTGTGAGGCGGTATACAATGTTCGCCTTTTCGAGAACCGGCCCGTAGGACGCAAAAAGCCCCGCCGGGTGGGGCGGGGCTCGGGGTTCAGCGGCGCGCTTTCCAGGCCACAGCGGCCAGGCAGGCCACCAACAGGAGCGCGAAGCCGGCGAGCAGCTGGGTGGACAGGTCCATTACGCGAAGCGGCCCATCGCGTCCGCCTGGGCGATGTGCAGGCGGATCATGTCGCCGATGCGCACGTCCACGTTCTCGCGCAGGTACTCGAAAAAATCGCCTTGCAGCATCACCGGCTGGGCGTAGCCGGTCAGCTTTTCTTGCCAGTCGGCCTCGGCCTCGCCCTGCCGGATGGCCAGGATGGCCCCGGTCTGGGCGTCCACCACGGTCTGGTTGTCGGCGGCCAGCTCCACGCGGTAGGGGGCAAAGCCGGGGCCGTCGAGCACCGGCCCGAAGCCGTCGCCGTCCGCGGCGTAGAGCCGCACCTCGACGGCGATGTGGGCCAGGCTCTCGCCGGATTCGTACTGGTGGTGCACCAGGCTCACGAAGCGGGCTTTCTGGCGGATCACGCTGTCTAAAAAGACGCGGTCGGCGACGGGAATCTCAATCAGGGTGCGGGCACCGGGGAGCAAGGGCATGGCAAGGGCTAGGAAAGGTTGTAGAGGGACAGGAGTTGGGAGCTGCGTTTTTGCATCTGCTGGGCGGACAGGGCCACGTTGTGCAGCTCGGCAAAGGCGAGTTGCAGCGGGGAGTTGTTGGCGTTCAGGTCCGGGTAAAAGCCCCCGCCCAGGCGCAGGGGCGAATTGGTTGTGCCGATGGCGCGGGCGGGCGCGTCCAGCGTCTTCACGCCGTTCGTGTAGCCGGTGAACGCGATCGAGCCGTTGCCGGCCCCGCTCACCCCCGTCAGGCCCACGAGGTGCCACCCGGCGGGGTCGGGCGCTCCCGCGGACTGGCCCGCCCCGGAGCCGTAAAAGTGGAGGTAGTACGCCCCGTAGCTGGCCCCCGCGATCACGTCCAGCAGCGAGCTGCTGGACGCCGCGCCGAGGCCCGCGAGGTTGCGGGCCGTGGCGGGGGTTTCGAGCCGGACCACCAGGAACAACGTGCGCGGGGCGTTGTTGGCAATGCCCGTGGCGGCCCCGGTGGCCAGCACGTCGTTGCCAACAAAACGCACGTAGCTGCCCCCATTGGGCCCGCCGCTGGCCACGCGCGCCGGGGCGCTTTGCCCGCCGGCCGGGGCCAGGTTGTAGGCGCTGCCGCCGGGCCCGGCGTTGGGCCAGCTCGCCACGCTGGCCGCGCTCAGGTCGGCGGCCTTGAATTGCACGTAGGCGTCGGGCACGGTGACGCCCGGGGCGGGGTCCACGTAAGCCGGGGCCCGGGAGCCCAGGGCGCGGCGGTGGGTGTGGACGGCGGCCATTACGCGACGCCCCCCGTTACCCGCCAGGCATTGGCGGCCGTTTTCCGTAGCCCGATCTCGCCGTACTGGCCGGGGGTTTTGTAGCCCGTCAGCCCGGTCACGCTCACGCCGCTGGCCCCGGCGACCGTGACCGCGCCCGCGCCCTCCTGGCTGACGCTGAGCACCGTGCCGACCGGCAACGCCAGGTTCGCGTCGGCCGGAATCGTGAGGGTGAGGGCCCCGGCCGCGTTCAACGGCACCACGTTGCCCGCGTCGCTGGCGGCCAGCGTGTAGGCCCCGGTTTGGGTGGCGCTGGCCGGCAAGGTGGTGCGCACGGTTTCGAACTGCGCGGCCGACACGCCCACCGGCACGGCCACCCAGTTCGTGGCCACGTAGGCCGCGCCGCTGGTAAAAGCGCTGTTGGCGGCGACGAGCACGCCCGCCGGGTTAATTGCTTGGTCGTAAAGGCCGTAGGCCGTGTTGGCTGCCCAGGCCCCCCGAAAAACGCCGTTGGCGTTGTAAGTGCGGCCGCCCGGCGTCGTGGCGGTGTCAAACGAAATGCCCGTGCCGGCCACGGCGGGCAGCAATCCCGCCAGCTTGGTTTTCTCACTGCTGGTATAGTCGTTGCTGCTCAGCCCGAAGCCGTTTGCCTTATCAACTTTGCCCCCCAACGCGAGCGCATTGGCCTGCTGAGCCATCGCATCCGTATAGGCCGTGGCCCCGGCCGCGATGGCGTTGAGCTTGGCCAGCAGCGCGTTGGTGAACGCATTCGTGTTGGCGTTGCCCTCGTAAGCGGCCTTGATTTGGGCAGCGCTCATCACCGCGTTGAGCAGGTCCGGGTCGCTGACCTTGTTGTAGGCCGCGTTCGCGCCCGCCGAGGTCGCCCGGTAGATGGCCCAGCGCCCGTCGCCGTCGTCGTCCACGTTCACCCAGTCGCCGATCTTCACGCTCAGCGCGTTGCGCGCCGCCAGCGTGGCCACGTTGTACTGCTTGGCCCGCAGCTGCAACAGGTTGTAGAGCTTTTGGAGCGTATCCCCGTCGCTGCTCACCCCGTCGCGCAGGGCCCCGGCCAGCGCCGCATCCAGCGTCGCGGCCACCCCGGCGGCTTCTTTGCCGGCCAGCGCCGGGGCATTGGCGGCGATGGCTTGCTCGTCGGTGTACCCACTTAGGGCCAGCGCCTGGGCCACGTAGCGGGCCAGGTAGTCCTTGCGGATGATGGCCCGGTCCTCTCCGTCGGCAAACGCGGCGTAGTTGTCGCTTTCCAGCAGCCAGCCGTAGAAACTGTATAGCACCCCGTACCCGTCCGTTTGGTTGTCGAGGCGGATTTCGGTGACCAGCTCGTCCCCGTTGGTGACGCCGATCACGGGCCCCGCCGGCGTTTGCGTGAGGTAGAGGTCCGGGCCCAGGCGCAGCGGCAGGGCGGCCTGCCGCACCCCGTCCGGCCGGCGGGGGGCCGGCAGCAAGTTGTCCAGGGCGGCGGCCAGGGCCGGGTTAGCACCCGGGTCGCCGGTCAGGCCCGCAAAATCGCTGGCGAAGCCCACCACGGCGCGCCAGTTGGCCCCGGCCACGGGGGCGGCCGCGGCGTTGAACGTGCGGCGGGCCTCCCAGATGCCGGTGCGGGCCAGGTACCATTGGCCCACCTGCACGGCCTGCGGCAGGGCGAGCTCGTACAGCCCCTTGCCGCCGGCCAGTTCCGCCAACACGAAGGCCGTGCTGGCGGCCTGTTCAGTGGCCGTGCCCGGCGGGGCTGTGGGCACCCGGGGTACGCCGACGAACACCGGCGAGGCCAGGCTGGCCTTGGCCTGCACCAGGGCCTCGAGAAAATCGCGCACGTGGTGCGGCTCGATTTCCTCGGCCGTGTTGTCGGGAAAGTACTGGGCGATGAGCGCCAGCAGCTGGGAATCGGTTTGCGCGGGCATTAGCTGAAGCCAAAGGAGAACCCGGGCGCAAACGCCCGGCGGGGCGCGGGCGGCACGAGTCCTTGTTCGAGGTAAAAGGGGGCCGGGTCGGGCGTCTCGCCGCTGAGCGTGCAGGCGTAGCCGTTGCGGTCGCCGGGCTTCTTGCCCGTTTCCAGGTCGCGGGCGAAGCGCAGCGGCCAGCGCGGCGTGCCCACGAGCTTGGTGAAGCCGTTGGCGTCCTGGTAAGCGGCCACGAACCGGCCGCCGGCCAACCGGGCCAGGGCCTCGGCCGCGTCGGGCGCATCCTGGGCGAGCACAAACTGAAGGCTGGGCTTGTAGAAGGGCCCCTGCTCGGTTTCGCCCTGGGGCTCGGTGAAGCCGGCCGAATCCGGCAGGAAGTACACGTCGGCGTAGTTGCCCGGGTCGGCGAACGTCAGGGCCGTCGCCAGGTTGCTGCCCGGCCCGGCCGGGTAGTCCAGCACGTTGGCCGCCGGCCACAGCCGGAGAGCGCCGCCGAGCAGGCCGCCGAGGGTGAAGCCGCAGGGCGGCGCAACGGGAAGCAGCGGCAGCATCCTAGCCTACGGTTAGGGAAATGCTGGTCGCGTCGAGCAGGCGCGTCATCAGCGCCTCGAAGGCTTCCTGCGAGCGGTACACTTTGGTGTTGCTGGGCAGCTTGGCGAAGCCGACCAGGATGCAGCCGCGGGTGTCGCGGGGCCCGTTGCCCGGGTGCAGGAGCACGCCGCGGCCGGCCAGGGCCCCGCCCAGGCGCGGGGTGAGGATGTGGAAGCCCGGGCTTTTTTCCAGCGTGAGCGGGTAGTGCCCGGCCGGAATCGCCGTGTCGCCCGGCACCACCTGGCCGGCGGGGCGCACGGGGTCTTCCATCGTGTAGCAAAAGAATTTGCCGTTGATCGACAGCTCGCCGAGGGTGCACCCGTTCGCGGTCAGGTGCCGTTTCAATTCTAACTGTAGGTTCATGGAGCCCAAGAAGCAGGATCGGCCCAGCGGGTAATAGGCCGGCTTAGGGCCCCGGCCGGCCGGCCGGGGCCGGCGAATTGCCTGGCAATTGCCGGGGGCCCCGGGCGCGCCGCCGGCCACCACCGGCGGGGCCCCGGGGGCCCGCCGATGCACCGCTGGGGAACAACTGGCAAATTCCGGGGAAGAACTGGCAAGTTTATTTTACCAAATTCCCTCCCTTTTCGCTGTAACGCCTCAGACCTGCACCAGCTCGGCCGTGGCCGGCTTGCGCAGCGGCACGGCTACGCTCAGCTTGCGCACCAGGTACTCGTTGCCGTCGAGGCGGATTTTGCGCTTCACGTCCAGGCGGGCCAGGTCGAGCACGCTCAGGCGCAGCGGCTGCTTGACCACCACCGCCCGGCGCTTCACTTCCAACCAGCCGCGCAGCAGCTGCTGGTACGTGCCGGCCGGTCCGCTCAGGCGCGTGCTGTACCGGCCCACGGCGTCCCCGGCCTGGTTGGTGGCCAGCGGCGAGACGAGCGGGTAGAGCGTGCCGTCGCTGGCCGGCTGGAGGCCGCGCCAGAACAGCAGGCGCACCGCGGCGGGCCGGGCCGGGGCCGCCGCGGTGCGGTTGTCGGGCTGGTAGCCGGCGCGCTGCATCGCCGGCACCTGGGCGAAGGGCGCCGCGGCCGCCGCGTCGAGTTGCGCGGGGTTGGCCGGGTCGAGCCGCACCGGGGCTTTGCCGAGCGCCGTGTACGCGAAGCCCTGGGCGTAGTCCTCGCCGCCGGCCCCGCCCACGTCCACGCTCAGGTTGGGCCCGAGCCGCTGCCAGGTGAGGCCCACCGCGTCCGGCACGCCGGCGTCGCGGGCCGTGCTCTGGTAGTAGGCGTCCTCGGCTTCCACCAGGCGCGTCTGCCCGCCCTGCCCGAGCGGGGCCGTGGCCGGCAGGTCGGCCAGCGTGGCCACCGGGGCGCCCAGCGCGGCCGGATCGGGCAGTTGGGCGAGCAGGTCCTTGGTGAGCGCATCGTCGGGATCGGTCTGGTACACCAGGCGCAGGGCCGCCGCATCTTCCACCGTCCGCTCGGCCGCGCCGGCCAGCCGGTCGCTCCAATCGGGCACCTCCCCCACCGGGGCGGCCACCACGTCGCCGAGCTGGCAGGTGTAGACCTGCCCGCTGGTGGCGTCCACGTCCACCACCACGCCGAAGCCCCGGCGCAGGGCCAGCAGCAGTTCGGCCACGGTGGCGTCGGGCAGCGCGTCGGCCAAGCGGAAATGGCTTTGCAGCACCCCGTCGCCGTCGAGGGCCGTGCGCACGGCCAGCGCCGGGCTCACGATTACCAGTTCGCCCAACTCGCCGGGCAGGAAGCGAGCCGCGTCGACGGGCAGGCCGCTCTCCTCAAACACGCAGCGCAACACGTAGCGCAGGCGCGGAAAGGGGCTGGCCAGCTGCCCGTACACGGGCACCACCGCCCCGCTGGCGTCGGCGTAGCCGGTGACGCCCCGGTAGGCAAACGAGCCCCCGGGCGGCAGCCCGTAGGCAAAGCCGTCGCCGGCCGGCACCTGCACCCAGGGGTTGAGCACCACGGGCACGGCCCCCGCCGGGGCCGCCGGGCCGGGCAGCACGTCGGCGGCGAGCACCGGGGCGAATACGTAGTCGTAGGCGGCGGGGTCGCGCACCACGGCGTTGGCGTGCGCCACCCAGCCCGGCACCTGGAGCAGGCCGCCGGGGGCCCCGCCGCCGTAGGGCTGGCCCGGGGGCATGGGGCGCACCCCGCCGTAGGCAAAGGACGAGAGCTGGCGCGCACTCAGGGCCGGGGCCACCGCCCCCAGCCCCCCCGACAGGCTCACGTTGTACGTCTTGGCGCTGGCCGTGCGCACGGCCTGGGTGCCGGTGAGCAGCGGCACGCCGTCGAGGCGCAGCTCGGCCGGCAGCTGGCGGCCCGGGGGCAGGTCGGCGTCGAGCCGCTCGGGCCAGCCGTACACGGGCCCGTTGGGCGGGGCCGGCACGTTGAAGCCGTACGAGAACGTGCCCTTGACCACTTCCTCGTCGAAGAGCGGCGAGTTGCATTCGAGTTGCAGGCTCGTGCCGGGGCTAAGCGCCACCGGGCGCTCGTCAGAGGTAAGTTCAAGCATACAGGGCCTTAACTTATAGGGTAAGGGAGGCTAGGGTAAATTGGCGTAGGCGGTGGGGGCAAAGGCGTAGTCGAGTTCGAGCGTTACCCCGCGCAGGGCCGCCTCGTCGGATTCGTAGAGCAGCTGCCGCTTGGCCAGGGTCAGGGGCAGCAGCCGGCCGGCGCGCAGCTCCCAGACGTCGCGGCTCAGCACCAATTCCTGGAGCCAGGCCAGCTCGGCCGGCGGCAGCCAGCCGGTGGCCAGCTTGATTTTGCGCTGCCCGTTCACACCGAAGGTCAGCTCCTCCGGCGCGGGGGCGGCGTCGCCCAGCTGCACCGGCCGCTCGGCCTGGTCCACGGCGACCTCCAGGGTGGCCTCGCGCCGGCCCTCCGTGCGCAGCGTGTCGAGGCCCCCCAGCGAATTGGCAAACAGCAGGTAGCGGCTGCGCGCGGTGGCGGCCACGACGGCGTAGCGCACGGACGCACTTAATGGCGCGCCGGCGGCCGTGCACAGCTGCACCTCCACGAAGGCCGCGCCGGCGCGGGGCCGCACGGGCACGGCCAGCAGCGGGCCGGTGGGCCCGTCTGCCGGGGCCCACGCGACCGGCTCTGCCTCGGTCGTGACCAGGCCCGAGGCCCCGATGTAGCGGCGCTGCACCACCACGGCGGGCGGCACGGCGGCGGGGCAGAGCCAAAGCAGCCATTCGGGCTGCGCGGGCGTCAGGCGCTTGCCCGCCGGCTGCCAGGTCAGGAAGGGCACGCCGCCCGGAACGGCCAGGCGGTAGGCGAAGTAGTCCAGGGCCCGGTGCTCGGCCGGCAGGGCCCCGCGCACGGCCGTGCACACGGGCCCCTGCTCGTAAGCCGAGGGCACGCCGGTGGCCGGGTCGAGCGTGGCCACGCGGATGTAGTAGTTGAGCAAGGGCGTGCGGCTAACGAGCGTTTCGGTGGCCACCGCCGGCGGCACGAACGGGGCCAGCAGCGCGGCCAGCAGCGTGTCGAGGCGGAAGGCGACTTGGCCGGCCGCGTCGGCGCGCCGGCGCAGGCGCAGCACCAGGGCAAAGTCGCCGGCCTGGTGGCGGCTCTCGGCGTGGAGTTCGAGCAGCACCCGCGCGCCGGGCACGGCCTGGGCCGGGTACCAGAGCGGCTGCAACACGAAGTCGGCCCGCGCCGGGCGGGTCAGCGGCGCGGGCGCGGGCGAAGCCACGGTGAAGTCGGCCGTGCGCACGCAGCCGGCCAGCCCGTCGTCGGTGGCCGTGAGCTGGTGCGGGCCCGGGGCCAGGCCGGCAAAGGCGGGGCTGCCCTGGGCCGGGCCGCCGTCGAGGGCGTAGGCCACGGCGCCGTGGGCCCCGGCGGCGGTGGCCACCAGGTCGGCCCCGGTGGCCGTGGGCGTGAGCGCGTAGCCCAGCGTCAGCGCGCAGGTCAGCATCGGGTCAGGCGGCGGGTCGGGCGGCCCAAAATAGCCGCAGTAGGGGCTGTTGGGCTGGGTTTCGGAGGTGGTGCCGCCGGCCCCGTCGTAGCGCCAAATGGTGGCCGTGTAGTCCCCTGCGGTCTCCGGGCACTCGTAGTACAGGACGGAGCCGGCCGCCGCGTGCACGTCGGCCGGCACCGGGTCGAGCAGGCTCAGGTTCACAACTTTGTAGAACGTGACCACCTGCTTGGCCTCCGTGTCGAAGCCCGTGCCCGTGCCCGTGGCCGTGTTGCCGCCGGCCCCGGTGCCGACCGCTTTCCAGGTAACGTTGATGCCAATAACCATTGCGCGGAGTAGAATTTAGGGAAGCGGGGGAACGGCCGGGGCCCAGCGGGCCGGCTGGTAGGGCAAGGGCACGAAGTCGCCCAGCTCGAACTCGAAGCGCCAGCCGATTTCGCCGGCCACCGTGAGCGTGGCCACCGCCTCGAGCTTGCCGCCGTCGAGCAAAAAGCGGTGCACCCGTTTTTTGCAATCGTCCCGCAGCTTGCTGAGCACGTCGAGGGCAATGGCTTCGGTCTGGGCCCACACGGCATCCTGGGCGTCGTAGTCGTTGGCCGGCGAGCTGGCCAGCACCACAAACGCGGACGCCCGCTGCCCAAAGGGCGCCGTGCCGTCCTTGTCGGCGAGCGTGAGCGTGGGCGTTTCGAGCCAGAGCAGCGGGTACGCCAGCTCGTGGCGCGCGCCGGCGATGATGCGCCCGGCCGCGCCGTGCACGAACCCTTGCAGGTCCACGTGCGCGGTGGCCAGCTGGCGGAAGTACCCGATGAACGCGGGCAGCGTGTTGGGGGGGCGCGTGTTGTCCATGTTTCAAAGGAACGCGCGCCCGCTGCCCTCTTTTAGGACGCAACCGCAAAGTCCGAGAACAGCTCCTGGCGGCCGGCCTCGCTGTACATCAAATCGAAGTGGCCGTTGCCGCGCAGCACTTTGTCGCGGTAATCGCGGTACACCTTGCGGGCCTCCTCCAGGTCGTAGTGGGTGGGGTTGATGTCGTAGAGTTTGTAAAACGAGCGCAGGGCGGCCCGCTCGTTTTTCGTGGCCGCGACCTGGCCCTTGACGAACTGAATCAGCTGCTGCTGAAAGAATTTGTCGAGCATCGCCCCGAGCTCCTTGGCGCTGGTGGCCGTGAGCGTGTAGTGGCGCAGGGCTGTGGGCAGCGTCAGGCGAACGGCGGGGCCCTCCACCGCGGGGCGCCGGGCCACCTGGTGAAAGGGCAGCTTTTCCACCTTCATGCCCACCGTGCGCCCCAGAAAGGTGTTCTGGTGGATGCGCCAGGGCTCCGGCCCGAACTCAACTAGTAAAAATTGCCGCACGTGGGGACGGACGGGAATAGCGAACTCGGTAGGGGTGCTCACAAATAGAGAGAATAAATACGTAGCCTCAAATATACCTACGCAAATGCCCCGGTATTTAGGACGAAAGTGCGTTCTTCACTTTCAACACAGTATTGGTAGAACAGCTTGATAATTTGGCAATTTCCCGCACAGACAGCCCCCCTGCTTGCAAGAACTTGACCACTTTGGGGTATTTAGCCAGCTGCTTTTTTGCACTCTCCGAAGAACCATTCGGGCGGCCCTTTTGCGCCCCCTTGGCATACGCCTTTTCCTGCCCGGATTTGATGCGCTCGCCCGTGCGCTCGGTTTCCATTTCGTCCACTTCCATGAGCACCGTCATCACCAGGCGGGCAATCGGATTGGCCTTGCCGTCGGGCAGCAGCGAGCCCAGCTGGATGTTGAGGGCGAACACCGACACGCGCAGGTCGGCCAGCTCCTCGACCACCTGGCGGGTCTCGCGGGCCCGGCGGCCCAGGCGGCTGAGCTCGGTGACGAGCACCTGGCGCACCTGGCCGGTGCGGGCCAGGGCCAGCAGCTGGTCGAGGTCCGGCCGCTTGGCCCGGCTGCGCCGGCTGCCGCTGAGCTTTTCGGCGATGGTGGCCACGACCCGGTAGCCGGCGCGCGCGGCGTGGCGTTCGAGGTCGCGCAGCTGGCGGCCGAAGTCCTGGGCCTCGCTGCTCACGCGGGCGAAGAGCACCACCGGCACCGGGGGGTCGTGTGTCATGTTAACCAGGTGGTTTTTGAAAGACAATTCGGGGGCCTGAAAAACCGGCCGGCAACCGGGTTTTTCGGGCCCTTTTTTCGCAATACTTTTTTTGAGACAAAACTCAGGCAAAGGCGATGTAGCGCTCCAGGTTCAGGCTGGCCCGCTGGATCTCGCCCCAGGCCTGGCCGGCGGCCGGCGCGCGGGGCAAAACGTGCATGAGCGCAGCCAGCTCGTCGTAGCGCAGCGTCAGGGCCCAGGGCCGGCGGGGCCGGGGCCCGACGTGGTGGTGCTCAGCGCGGGCGCGGCCCAGCAGGCGGGCCCGCACCCGGTAGAGGGGACCGAAGCTGAGCACCGTGGCCACCGCCGGCCGGGCCGGCGGCTCGAGCTGCTGGCAGAGCACCCACTCGATGGCGCGGGCCAGCTGGGCGGCCTCGCCCCAGGGCAGGGCAATGCGCTGGTCGAGGTGCGGGAGTCTCATGGGTCGAACGGCAGGGTGAGGGTTTTGGTGGCCCCCGGGTACTTGTGCGTGTAGCCCGCCCGGGGGGCCGTACTGGGCTTGTCGTAGCGCACGTGGCAGCGCTGGCACATCAGCCCCAGGTTCGCATCCGAGTGGTCGGTGAGCCCGTGGTCGAGGTGCACCACGTTCAACAAGAGGCGGAAGGCCTTGTGGCCCGGCGGCGCTTTCCTGCCTTCCGGGAGCGGGCGGAACGTGCCGGCGGCGTTGCGGAAGCCCCAGCGCCGGTGCCCCAGGCCGCAGCAGCGGCACCGGTGGCCGTCGCGAGCGAGGATGCGGGGCAGCACCTCCTTTTTCCAGCCCGGGGGGTATTGTTTGAGGTCGATGGGCACAGCCTACGATTCTAATTCAGGGTTTTCGACGATTACCCGTTCTCCGGCGTTCAGGGCCGCCGGGTGTGCCAGCATGGTTTGCTGCACCAGCGTTAAGGCCTTGACGGCTTCCCGCCTCAACTGGTCCCGGTTGGCGGGGTAGAAAAGCGGCCCCACAAGACGGTACGTCGTGGTCATGGAAGCCTCCACCTGTCCCTGCTCTTGCTTCATCCAGAAGATAAATTCGATTTCGTTGCTGCCCCGGCGGATGGCGCAGCAGTCGAACTTGCCGAGGTCGAGGGTGGCTGAGAAATTTTTCATCGGGGCTTATAAAAAGTGGTCATTGCGCATCCACCCACGCCCCGTTTTGGAGCCGCGTGATTTCTAAGCCCGTAGCGTTGTCGTAGATGATGGCTTGGGACACGTTCGGACCCCAGCGCGCCACCATTTTTTTCAAGCCTCGGATGCCGTAGGCGCGGGGGTCGTCCACCTGGTAGCGGCCGCTGGTGTCGTAGGAGCGAAAGGCTTTTTTCCAGCCGTTGGTCCACACCACCCAGCAGCGGGTGAGGCCTTCCTGGGAGGCGGGGCGGACGGGAGCGGGCCCGGCGGCCGGTGAAACGGTCGTGTTCATGCGTGGTGGGTGAGAGAAGCGGAAGCAATCAAATCGGGGAATTGCACGGCCAGCTTGGCGTTGTAGCGGTACAGCGCCTCGGACCCACCGAGGCGGTTGAGGGTCCGGTGGTGGGCCATGTAGAGCTGGAGCAGCGAATGGGTCCGCACTTTTTCGGAGGCTTTGAGGCGGACGCCGGGGTTTTTGTCGAGGCTGCGGCGCTGCGCCAGTTCGGTCAGGGCTGTGTGCAGGGCCCGGTCCAGGGTGGTGGCCCGGCGGTGCGCAGCTTCTTTTTGCAGCCAGGCGTGGGTGCCGCGGAAGCCCCGGTGGTTTTCGGCGTCGAAGTAGCCCGCGCCGGGCCGGCGCTCGGCGTAGGGCAACGGCACGTAGCGGTCAGGGTGCAGCTGCAAGTGGCTGCGCACCAGTTCCAAGCGGCGCAGCAGCGTGCGCTGAAACGCTTCCCAATCGTAGCGCTCGTAGTCGCGGAACCCGCCGTAAACGCCCGTCCAGATGGCGTTTTTTGCCTGCCGTTCCTGTTCTTCGCTCCAGCGACGGCCCGGGTAAATCAGGTCCTTGGCGTAACCCCAGAAAGCCGCCACAAAAGCCATTTTCTGGCCCTGTGCCAGCAGCAGGGCGGTTTCGACCGTTGAGGGCACTCCCGCCGCCGCGGGGCTTGCCGCGGCCCCTGGTGCCCTATTTTTTGCCCGTTTGCCGGCGCTCACTTGGTTGCGGGCCTCCGTTTCCAGTAAGGGGTTTCTTGTCTCAGTGGTCGGGGGCGTTGGCGTCACTAACTTATCCCCCTCGCTAATTTTAATTTCAAGAGTTTCTTGTGATTCAAGAAGCTCAGTATGCGGAAAATTTTTACCGTTGGGGTCTAAAAAGAGCGAAATGTGGGGCACGTCGGAATCGGCCTGCTGGGGCGTTTCCACCGCCGCTGGGGGGGTTTCCCACACCAAATTGGGGTTTATCCAGACGTGGAAACTGGCGCGGGTGCCGCGAAACTTTTTGCGGACGAGGATGCCCACTTTTAGGCCTTGGGCAATGTGGTTGCGCATGGTGCGGTCGGTCATCCCGCGCTTTTCCATCAGCTCGCGGCCGTTCACCTCAATGGGCGGCACTTCCGCCGCGCTCAGCACGCCCCACAACAAGGGCTTGGCCAACATTCGCTCGGCCTGTTTGCGGGCCCGCTGAAGCAGCAGTAGCATGGTGTTGAAGCAGCCGTCGTTCACGGCCTTAGGACGGGAGGTAACATGCGCCACGCCGCCCGGCTTGGTGGTGCCGTCCTTGAGCACGCGGTCCTGGGTGAGACGGGTGAAGGTGCGCGGCGGTTGCTGGGCGTTGAGCTGGAGCACGTGCTTGTGCACGAGCAGCCGGGCCGCGTCGAGCGGCAGAAGGGTAGGAAGCATGTAAATAATTGAAGAACAGAGATAAGCCATAAGGTGGCGCGGGGGCGGCCCAGGGCGGGTTTTCCCTGGGCGGCCGCCCCACGCGCCGGACTGCGGTTGCAGGTCCTCCGTTCCCCGACCGGCGACGACGCCGGCACCGCGGCGGGTGCGCTCGGTGCGCTCGGGGAAAATGCGGGCGCTAAGCCAAGGCAGAAAAGGGCAGGCCCAACGCAGGGTTTCTAAGGCAGCGCAGCAGCAGTGCCCAGGTTTTTTCGTAATAAATGCGGGGCTTGGCGACGGTAAAGGCGGGACGGTCCATGGCGAAATGGTAGATAGCAAGTGGAATGAATAGGCAATAGGGCCCCGGCCGGTCGTGAAACCGGCACCGGCCGCCACCCTGATTTCCCCGAAGAGAAAAGGCAGCCGGCTCTACCCAGGCGGGGCAGGGAAAGCGGATCAGAGGAAAGGGGGGCCGCGCTCAGGCGCCGCCGGTGGGGGGCCGGGCTTACTCATCGAGCAGGTCCCCCACTAAGTCGCCCAGGGCGTCGCGGAAGCCCTCGTTGCCCTCGTCCTTGGCGGCGCGGCCCAGCACCTGGGCCACGGCCTCGGGGTCGCCGGTGAGCACGCAGCTGCCGGTGCGGGTAGCGGGCAGGTACAGGGCGAAGAGCACCGAAGGCTTGGCGTAGTCCGGCAGCGCGGATTGCTCGCAGGCGTGGTTGAACTGCTGGAAGGCCGTTTGCAGGGCCGCCAGGGAGTGTTGCAGCGGGCTCATGCGCGGCGGGACCGAAAGGCGTAGGCCCCCCCGAACAGGCCGCTGAGCAGCCAGGGGGCCCACAGCGGGGCAGTGACCCCCCACCAGGACCAGGCAGGGAAAAACAGGAGCTTGAGCAAGCCGGCCACCGGGGCCAGCGCGAGTAAAAAGCAAACGAGTAGCAGCAGTCTCTTCGCGGGTAAGGGTAAAGCGGGCGGGTGGGGCATGAGCAGGTCAGGGGAAAGGAAAAAGGGTGGTGCGGAATCAACCCGGCAGGGCATCGGCGGAAGTCGGGGCCAGGGGGGCGTGCAGGAGGCGCAGCAGTTCCGTTTGGGCTTCCAGGGCGGCCGCGATGCGCACCAGGGCGCTGGCCTGCACCACTTCGCTTTTGTAGCCGACGGTACCGCTGGGGTCGGTGAAGCAAATGGTGCCCAAAATCAAGGGCTGGCGGGATACCTCTTCGACGGTCAGGCGCTCAGCCATGGCGCGGCCCTCCCTCCTGTTCGAAAAGCGTCCAATCGGCCCCCAGGTAGAAAAAATTCCAGGCGTCCTCGGTCTGAATCGTCAGCGACATCTTTTGCCCAAAAATTTCATCTCCCGGCAAGGGCCTGCCGTAAGGCTCCTCGCTCACGAGCCGGAAATCCTTTTGGGGAGGCTGGGCGATGAACAAGCGGAAAAGCGGCACCTTATTGGCGCTGAGGACAATGGTGATTTGCTCAGCCATTGCGCGGCCCTCCTTTCTGCCGCCGCAGTATCGCTTTCACGGCGCGCAGGCGGGTGCTGAGCGCGTTCCAGTCCGAAACGAGGCCGTTTTCGCGGCCGGCGTCGGGTTGCCACTGGCGGGTGCGGTAGCCCTGGAGGCAGAGCTCGGCCGCCTGGATGCTTTCCTCCAGTTCGGCCTGCTCCACGCGCAGGCGCTGGCAGTGGTCGGGGTCGGGCGGGGGCAGCGCGCTCAACGGCTGAATGACCACCAGCCGGGGCCCCGTGGTCGATTCGAGGCAACGCAGCAAGGTGGCGAGTTCGCCGGACGCCGGCAGCGAGGTATAAACAATGAGGGTCTGCATCGCT
Organism: uncultured Hymenobacter sp.; assembly: GCA_964242665.1. Taxonomy (GTDB): domain Bacteria; phylum Bacteroidota; class Bacteroidia; order Cytophagales; family Hymenobacteraceae; genus Hymenobacter. The sequence goes on along the minus strand of CAXTBA010000003.1, from coordinate 225,775 downwards.
AAGCGGCGTGGGCATGGGACACTTCCGCGGCGACCGGCACGGCGGCTTTGGTTTCCAGCTCCTCGAGCCGGCCCTGGTGCACCTTGCGCACGCTGCGCAGCGAGGCCAGCGCATCGACATTTTCCTGGTAGCCGTCGTGCCCGGGCCGGCTGCCTTGCAGCAGGGCCTGCCGACGGCGGATTTCGGCGTCAAAGAGGGTGAGGGTAACCCGGTGGTCGCGGGCACTGAGCTGCATAAACTCGTCGATGGAAAGGGTGAGCAAAAACATGGGCGTGAGATGGTTGGGGTAAAAGGAGAAGGAAATCAGGAGGCTTTGCGTAGCGGTGGCGGGGCGGCCGGAGAAGCCGGGGCGAGGGTGGCCACGTCGAAGCCCAGGCCCCGGCCGTAGGCCACCAGGGCCGAGCGCGGGATGCGCGGAAAGCCGGGCGAGAACTCCAGGGCGAAGAGCTTGACCAGGTGGCCGGAGCGGTCGTACTTGCCCTCGGCCACCCACTTGCGCACGGTCTTCGCGCTCACGCCCGCCACCTCGGCCGCCTGCTCCACCGAGTAGAAGGCGTCGGGGGCGGCGATGGCGGGCAGGGCGGCGGCCAGCGCCTTTTCCAGCCGCTCGGCGAGGTCGGCCAGGTCGGCCTTGGTGGCGATGTCGTGCGGGCTCATGGCGTGGGCAGGGCGTGGGAGCGGGTGAGGGTGGCGCGGGAGGCGGCCAGGCGCTGGGCGGCCGCGGCAAACAGGTCGTTGCCGGCCACGAGCAGGCGCACGTCCTTGAGGCGGCGCACCTGGGTGGAGGCGAAGCACACGGCGGGCAGGCGGGCCCCCAGGGCCAGCACGCCCATGCTGCACGCGGCCCAGGCCTCGGCCCCGGCCGGGTGGTGGTGGGCGTACTGGAAGTGGAACTGCTCGCCGGTGAGGCCCGTCCACGTGCCGCTCACCAGCGAGAGGCTCGGCGTGGGCGTGGCCTGCTCCCAGACCTGGAAGCCGAGCGTGCGCAGCAGCGCCGCCACGGGCGGGGCCAGGTTGCGGGGGCCGGGAACGGGCGGCGCGGCGGGGGAGCCGTAAGGGGCGCGGGCTTCCATCGCTAAGTGAGTTGCAGTTGTTCCTGCTTACCTCCCCGCTGATTTAGTGGAAGTTCGTCGTCGAAAAGGCAGTGGTGACGCAAGGCAAAATGCTCTTTAAGCCACTCACGCAGATAGCGAGCCTCCTGCACCTGAATATTGACACGACCTTCATTTGCAACCAGCTGATTGAATCGGGTCATGCTCATGCCCCAATTTTGAAGCTGGACTTCAGTGGGCCGAACCTGGGCAATACCCATCGCCCGGAAAATATCTGCAAGACGATTCTGAGGCTCCATTTTCATAACTTTTGCAGCGTCGTTTTTGAAAATCTGCCCGGTGTTTTTCATATTTACACGGGATTAACTACGCAAACTTAAGAAAGTTGAGTCATAATCAAAATTTTTAAGTCAGTATTTTTTAGTCTTTTGATTTAATCCTTGAAAAATTCACTTTATTCTATGAATTCTCTTGGGGACCGGATCAAAAGAAAGCTGAGTGAAAAAGAGATGACTATTCAGCGTCTCGCGGCTGAATCAGGCATTTCAGAGCCTACTATCCACTCAATTTTTAATAGAGGAGATGCGAAAATTTCCCAGTTAGAAAAGATTAGTGGAGTGCTGGAAACTTCCCTCAGTTTTTTACTCGGCGAAGACCCAAGTGCCACTAGTCAAACCGGCACTTATAACCAGGCCGGCAGTGGGAATCACCAAAAGATTCGCGTCAATAAGGGCGAGAGTTCCCAGGAACTGGCCGCGCAGTTAATCAGCTGCCAGCGGCAGCTGGAGCTGTCCCAGGCCCTGGTAGCGGCCAAGGAAGAAATGCTCGTGCTGCTGCGTGGCGGCCATAACCGCCCCAACTAATTGCATGAAAGCAGCACTCTTCCTTCTCGCCTTCTCTTTGCCACTGGCCGCCACTGCACAGAAGCTAGAGGCCACTGCGCCCGCCGCGATTTACTACGTAGGCAACGAGAAAGCCCCCCTTTACCGCAGCGCCGCCGATACGGCCAGCAAAGCCGGCTTTTTTTCGGATTTTTCCCTCGCGCCCAACACCGAGGCCACCGTCGTGGGGCAATTCTCGCCGCGCTGGTTGGTCGTCAAACGGATGGGCTACCTCTACCTCACGCCCAGCGCGCTGCTTACCTCTGCTGCGGCCCCCACGAAAGCGCCCGTGCTGCCCGATGGCACCGTGTTGCCCTTTGACGAGGCCACGCACCTGATCACCTACCAAGGGGTGGTGGAGGTGCCGGGTGCCACGAAGGACCAGCTTTACACGCGCGCTTACGAGTGGATGGCCAAAACCTACCGCTCGGCCAACGCCGTGATCCAGATGCAGGACAAGGAGTCCGGCCGGCTGGTGGGCCGGGGTTCCACCCGGGCAACCGTTCGGGGATACGACGCCGGCGTCGTGCGGCATACCCTGACCCTTTACTTCAAGGACGGCCGCTACAAGTACGTGCTCACCGACTTCGCCCACGAAGCCATCGGCCTCAAAGACTTTTACTCGGGCGGGCCCCTCGAACGCCCCAACGCCCAGGTAATGGCGCTCGGCAGCAAAAAGAACTGGGACGGCATTCGCCACGAGGCAGATAGCGATGCCCGCCGCCTGGTGGCTGATTTACAGACGAACATGACGCTGAAAGGCCTTAAGGATCCCAACGACTTCTAATCGCCCACCGAGGAAGAATCCCTAGCTGCTGCGTGGCGGCCACAACCGCCCGAATTAATCCGCCCCGAAGCTGGAGGGGCGAACGAAAAATTAGTAACTAATCCGTATTTTTTTATGGAACATCTTTTTACTGTCACCGTGAACGGGGTACTCAAGCACCTGCCTTGTACCGATACCACCATTAGCGCGTCCACGGCCCCGCCGCCCCGCACCTGGGTCAAGCTGTTCGTCAACCAGCGCATCGCGGCCGCCTTCCTCATCGAGGAAACGTTCGAGGAAGCCGTCCGCCGCCGCACCCAGGCCCGCGCCCAGTAGCCACGCATGCCCGCGACCGCCGCCCAACAGCACCGCTACGAGGTGTGGGCCTCCACCCTGCTCTACCTCACCTTCGCTATCAGCACGCTAGTCGGGCTTTTTTCAGCCCTAGGTTATTTTCCTCGCCACCAGAGCACCGCCTCGTACCTCGTCATGTACACGGCCGCTCCTCCCCTACTCGTGGTGTATTACTACATCCGCAAGGGGGCCAGGGTCGCCAAAATCTTATTCTTGGCGCTCTACGCCTTCGTGCTGCTGCAACTACTCAGAAGCGGGCTGCCCCCTACGAGCTACGCTGCTACGCCGCCGGAAGTCGCCCACTTACTGGTGCAGCACGTGCTGCAAGTGGGGGCCTGCGCGCTGTTGCTGCTGAGCCTGCGGGCCCCGGCAGCGCTGCCGGTGGAGGCTTAACTATCTGCCTGCTCAAGGCCGCCTATAACCACCCGAATTAACTTATTCCCCTCGCTTATCCGCTATGTACACCACCCGCACCCCCGCGTCCCCAGCCGATCCTACCCGCGTCAACGTCCACTCCCTGCTGGACGTGAACTACTGGTGCCACGTGCTCAACTGCACCGAAACCCGCCTGCGCAACGCCGTGCACGCCGTGGGCCCCGGGGCCGAGGCCGTGCACGGCTACCTCAACCGCTAAGGCTTATGTTCAGCGCCTACCGCCTGTTTTACCTCATGTCCTTCGACCAGCAGCTGTCCATGCTCTGGGGCCACGGCCGCTACCTGGCCCGGCGCTGGGGCGAGGAACCCGTGGTGCTCTACGCGCTCTTCGGCTTCTTCTGCGAGGTGCACTACGACGCCGACACCAACGAACTGCTGCGCACCCACTGCTTCACGGGGACGGCGGGGTTGGACGCGTACCTGGTGGGCATTGGGCTAGGGGAGTTGACGGGGTTGGGGAATTAGGCTATGGATATCTATCAAAATCATTGCCTTCTCTACCTACCCATGACCGCCAAGAAAAAATCTACAAAGCCCGATGACTACACTTTTCGGGAAAATATCGATCCAGAGATTATTACACCGCTACTGGAAAAAGAATCTGATCGTGGCGTCATTTTAATATTAGCTGCCTACTTAGAGGAAATATTAGGAGGTATTATTTCTGACGCTTGTGTGACGAACTCATTAGCCGATGGCATAATAAACCACAGAATGCCTGCTGGTGACTTTCAATCACGCCTGTTAATTGCTCAGGCGCTGGGATTGATTGATGAAACGGAAGTACAAGCATTGCAAATAATACAAAGAATCAGAAATAAATCTGCTCACTTTGACCGTAAAGGCAGTGGTTTCGACGTGCTTTTTGATTCGAGTTCTACGATGAGTCAAGTAGTTAACCTCACTCAACTATTTGATCTGCCAACACCGCCACGTCAGCAACCACTGATTAGACTTTGCTTCATCGCCGCCACAAAGCATCTAGCGTCTTGTTTAGCAATACGCAGAGCATATGTGAAGCGCCCTTCCTTGTTGAAATCCACTAAAGAGGTCGCAGAAGGAATGCTTAGCGAATATGAAGGAACACTTATTGGTGAACGCATCAAAGCACTAAAAAAGGACAATTCTCCGCCTATGTTTCATATATATGTTCATTATTTGAATTTAATAATGATGAAAGCAGAAGATTACAGTGCCTCACATAACAAGCCGGTGTCACCTGAAGAAATATTAAGAGTGTTTGATAAACAATTAGCATCATGACTGAGCAGGCAAAAATCACTGTTCGTTCACAACTGATTGGCGGTTTTAGCATTGTTACTAAGATGGTGCCCCGTGAATGCGCATCAGATAAACTACTCTTTTCTTTCGGCTGAACCATTGCCATATCAGAAATAGTTAAGTAATTGCTAAACTTTTCCGCTCGTGCCCGGTATAAGACGTCCTCGCTCCCCTACGTTTGCCCTACGTCCCATTGAGCTGGTAGCGGGCAAGGTGCCCTTCCACAAACTTGTAAAAGATGACCGTTGCCAGTTCGATGACTTCTTAGCCCAGCTTTACCGGGAAGGCAACTACGCCGCCGAGGTAGCCCAGCTGATCAACTTGATGGATCAGATCGCCAAGTGCCGTCCCTTGCGGGGCAACAAGTACCACCCCCTGGGCCCTGCCTACGATCACCGCGCCAACGGCAAAGCCTACCGGGTGCGCCACCACGAGATCAAGACCAACAACCTGCGGCTCTACTACTTTCACCTCCACCCCACCGGCGACATCGTTGTGCTACTTGGCAAGAAAAGCACCCAGGCCGAAGACATTGCTGGCTTCGAGGGCCTGGTGGCGCAGTACCTCAATTACCTCTCCTTCCTCTAGTCATTCCCCTATGTTTACCCGTCGTTCCATTCTTTCCCACTCGAGCTACTGGCTCACTGAAATCCGCATGGACCTCATGCGCGCCGTGGGCGATTACATGGACGCCCACCACTTGAATCGTCGGCAGCTGGCCCAGCACCTGGCCTGCTCCCCTGGCTACGTTTCGCAAATGCTCAACGGCGACACCAACGTGTCGCTGGAAAAACTTTGCGAAGTGGCCGTGGCCGTTGGCAAGGCCCCGCGCGTCCGGTTCGACGACTTGGAAGCCACCATCGAGCGCGACGCCCTGCTGACCGAGTCGTTTCACTTGTCAAGCACCACTTCTGGCTCCGTTCAGGTGCGTTCTTCCAAGCCGGCCCGCTCCATCCATTTTGCCGCGCAGGGCGAACTCGTAGCAGAGTAGAGCACGCCCCATGGCCACTACCTCACCCTCCGCCCGTCCCTTAGCCATCCGACTGGTCGGCTTTGTCTACCTCATGGACTACGAGCCCACCAGTCAATCCGAGGTAACTTACAAGCTAGAAACACTGCATCGCATTCTCCCCGGTGCAGACAAAATGGAAGTACTCGTCAACATTACTTACCAGGCAAATGATCGTGAAGAACCGGTGTTAACTGGTTCTTGCCTAACCACCTACGAGCTAATTGGCGTACCGAAGGAAAAGGACCCGCAAAGCGATGGCTATTTATACGTTATCTCGGATGAGCTTAATCAGCAGATGACGATTGAGGCAGTGGCACACGCCCGGGCGCTGGTTGCGCAGCAGACAGCTTCTACCCCATTCCACGAGAGTCACGTTGCGCTAAGCGCACAATTCACCAGAATGCCAGATTCCGTTCCAGTAGACAAGTAGCCTCGTGATTTATTTGGTGAAGTATGCTCTGCCGGAGACCTTAAATCACCTTGTAGGCTCATGGAAATCACCCGCCAGCTGCGCCTCGACAAGTTGACCAAGGCCGGCTTCGCCCCCGTGCAGCTGACGGTGTGGTGGGCCAATCAACGCCTGCGCGAGGCCACCGGCGAGCGGGTGCGCCCGGAGCACTGGGACGAAGAGAAGCAGGAAGTGGCCCCGGTCAAGGGCAGCTACTACGCCGACATCAACGCGCGCCTGCGGGCCCTGACCTCAGCCCTGGAGCGCGCCCAGCAGGACGCCGACACGGCCGGCGTGCGCCTCACCCCCGCCCAAGTCAAGGCCGTGCTGGCCCGGGCCAAGCGCGCGAAAGCTCCCGCCGCGGCTGCGACCCCTCCCCTGCCCGCGGCCGGCTTTGACGCCCTCTACCGCCGCTGGGCCCACGAGCACGCCCAGCAGGCGCGCCCCGGCACCGGCCGGCCGCTCTCGGCCACGGCCGTGGCGGGCCTGGAGGCCACCCGCGTCCGCCTGGCCGCCTACGCCGAGGCCCGGGGCGTCACGCTGGCCGTCGAGCGTTTGGACATGGCCTTTTACCAGGATCTGCGCGCCTACGTCACGGGCGAGTTGGGCCAAAGCGTGAACACCTTCGGCAAGCACATCGACCGGCTCAAAACGTTCCTGGCCTGGGGCGAGCTGGAGCTCGACTTGCCCGTGCACCGCCACTACCGCAAGTTCGTGGCCCCCCGCAAGCGCGGGCGCGTGGACGCCCTCACCGAGGACGAGCTGCGCCGCGTGGCGGGCCTGGACTTCACGGCTCCCGCCGTGCACGCGCGCCTGCTGGAGCTGCGCGCCCAGGTGCGCCGGATGGACAACAAGCGCGAGGAGTGGTCGGCCGAGCGCTGGGTGGCGCACGTGGCGCTGGCCCGCGACAAATTCCTGCTCTGCTGCTACACGGGCCTGCGCATCTCCGACGCCAACCGCGCCGCCTGGCAGCACGTGCACGGGCAAGTGCTCGTCGTCGAGGCCCAGAAGAACCAGCAGGCCTGGGCCTGCTACATCCCCTTCTACGACGACGAGTTGTTCCAGCCCGTGGCCCTGGCAAGCCGCTACCCTCCCCGCTCGCCGCTGGATTTGCTCGTGCCCGAATGCTACCGGGCCAACGAGTTTTTGCGCGTGGTGCAGCAGCTCGCGGGCCTGACCCGGCTCAAGCTCACCACCAAGATCGGCCGCAAGACCTTCGTCACGCTCAAGCTCTACCAGGGCGTGCCCACGCGCCTGGTCATGCAGGCCACGGGCCACCAGACGGAGGAGTCGTTCAACCACTACGTGGGCGTGGACACGATCCGTCTGCTGGAGGAATTCATGCGCAAGTCGGCCCGCAAGCGCGCGGCCTAGGGCCCAACCGGGGGTGGCGGATTGGGTGGCGGATTTTGGGCCTTGAAAGGAAATCCGCTGCCGCCCGCCGTTACCAAAAGCGTCCTGGCGCTGTTCTCAGCCCGCTTTGAAGGGAATCCGCTGGCAACCACTGCCCCGAACTCTTTCCCCTACGGACTACTTAAAAGGCCTTCACAAGACTGTGAAGGCCTTTTTTATTAATCGGGTGTCAGTTTGGGTGTCAGTTTTAGTAGAATCCAGTATCAGTCTATCAGGTATTCTTTACCATTGGGTAACTATGAACAAGACCCGTACACTCACCGTTAACTTTTTTCAGATAGTGCCTGGTGGTGGCGATGAATCCGATTTTGAACGGTTGCTGACGTGTTTTAACACGTTCAGTCCATCCGCTTTAACTGACAAGCACAAAAAGCTCGATTATGAGCTTTGCTCACACGTGGTCGAACGGAGGGACGGATTCGTAACTGGTGCTCTAAGCAATGGGCAAACCGGAGGAGTCATGCCTTACCGTTACGATCGAGTTGGCAACATGACTCCCGTGCTGCAGCCGGGCGAAAAATTGGTCCATCCAACCTGCTTTTTTTATGATCCTGCGCGTAGCATACTGATGCTTGAGAGCATCACTAAAGGTGCTACGGAAGCAGACTGGTGCCAATATTTTCAGAATAACATTCCTAACTGCCCTGTCATGCATGGCAAGGTTGTCCGCAAGGGAGAATCTGACGATGTTGTCAAAGGCTTACGGTACATAACTCAATTTCATGTGGAGGTAGCGGGCTACCGGCGTGACGACTTGTTTTCACACTTAGCAAAGACACGTAGCGTCAAAGAATTCACTACATTGGCAGAAAGCAGCAAGAGCAACATTGTCAACTGCATACTTAGAACGGACGTCAAGCCCAAGACCAAAAAGAAGGGCCGGCAAGAACAAGAATCGCTGGAGCCGGGATTTATAATAGGAGCCATTGATGCTTTCTTAGGTGAGCCAGAAGTACGCAAGCTTACAGTCTCTGGCATTAATGACGCGGACGATTATGTACCCATTATCAATTTGCTTGAATTTAGACTTCGAGATACTATCGAAGTAGATATTTCAGAGCTGTCGATGGCAAACCTAAATCTTAAAAAGCGAGTTGAAAGATTACGCAACTTGCACACATCTCATCTGCCTGACCTCATTGGATACGAAAAGCAATGACTTGGCGCAGAATAGTTGAAGATCTTGGTCCGATGATATTTGCCATTGTCGTAACAGTGGCAATGGCTATCTATGTCAACCAATTAACAAATGTTGAAAATGAGAGCTTGTTGAAGGATTTTGCTACTTTTTCTTTAGGCGTGAGCATAGCTTTAGGAAGTATTTTATTAACCATTTTCACCATTATTCATAGCATCAATACAAAACGAATGATTTTATTACGAAAAAATGGACTGTACAAAAGGATTATATCGTTTCTTAATTCTTCTATTGCTTCTCACGGTGTAGTTGTCTTTCTATCGTTAATAATTATTTTACCATTTCTTAAATCAGCAAAGTTTACTCTGCCTACAGATCATCCTTTTTCTATTTCGTTGTGGATGGTCTATGCATTCGCTACCTTTCTTTCTTTTGGTCTGAGCTATCGGTTTATTTCCATTTTTCTGCATACGCTTTCTGACGAAACAAATTTCTCAGCTGCTTAAAGTAGCACTTATTTAAGTACTTAACAGTAGGACTTATCGTCACTCCTTCCAATAATCTGTGCGACCAAGTACTTGGCCACCGTACTGGGCGACATTTTCAGGGCCCGGGCAATGACTTGGTTCGAGGCACCGCTGGCCTTGAGTCGGCGCACTTGGTCGATGAGCTCGGGACTTTTGGTGGGGGCCCCCAACTTGATGCCAGCGGCCCGCTTTTTATCGAGGGCCGCCTTGGTGTTCTCCCGGATTTTGATCAGGTCCTGGGCGGCGATGGTGGCCAGCATCGAGACAATGACGTCGCCGAAAGGCCCCAGCGAGTTGAGGTAGGGCTCGGTGAAGGATTTGTAGTTGACGCCGTGGTCCTTCAGCTCCTTGAGGTACTTGAGCGTCGTGAGAGCCCCCTCGCGGCTGAAGCGGTCCAGGCGCCAGAACACCACCAGGTCGAACTTCTGCTGGTAGGCTTCGAGCAGCAGAGTCTTGAACGCGGTGCGGTCGGCCTTGCCGCCCGACTCTTCGTCGGTGAACACTTTATAAAGGGTGCCGTGTTGCGCGGCGAAGGCCCGCAGCTGGTATAACTGGTTCTCGGGGTCCTGACCCTTGGTCCTGGTCGACACCCGGGCGTAAATGGCTACTCGCATTGCTGGCCATTTTCTAAATAGTCAGTGAAGGCCTGCCTACTCTCGAAATAAGTGGGGTCATCAGACCTAATGAAAGTACTGATTCTTGTGGTCGGGCCGGAAATCATGTACTCGTACTTTCGTTTGATGACAGCAAGCCCTAGATACAGAGCACTCATTAAGGAAAGCCTTGATTGCTCGCGATGGCTGTCCTTCTCAATGTATTTCCTAAGCAGCTTGTCTATGTAATCATGCACCAGAGCAGCGTACTGGACTGTTTGCTCACGGCTAGGGATGTACCCTTCATGTGTGACCAGATTTCTAAAGTTGACCGGATCACTCACCTTTTCATCCAGACCGCGGCCTTTTGCAAACGATTGGTTGAACTGAACTGGTGCCTCATTGAACTCATTGAAATACATGGCTTGAAATGCTCCATGCTGCCTTTCAGACAATTTCAGTCCAGTTGTCCAGAGCACAGCAAATTTTCTTAGCTTAACCATGTAATTGCCCTTCACTTCGGTAAACTTATCCTGAAAGAGTAAGGCAATAGAAAACTCATGAAATCTTTCTAAAGCCACAGCAAAACTGGTGACAGCTTCTCGATAATAACCATCTCTCAAAGCAAGTATTCCTGACTCAAAGAGTAACTCAAATTTATGATTCAGGAGAATCGTTTTTCCAAAATGGCCATTGCTACAGGTCACTTCATAAATTGAAGTGTCACCAATTGGCGTTACACTATTATTCGCGACTGGCCCACCATCGGTGAAGAGGCATTGCCTACAGGGTATTTCAAGTTTCATCCGCGTAGCGCTGGAAGGTACATGCACAAGGTAGCATCAGCCCTCCAATAAACGGCATAAAAAAACGGCCCGGAAAACCGGCGTTTCCGGGCCGTAGGGGCCCCTGCGATTGCTCTCCATTATACGACCGTTTTTTGGAGGGCAGACGATGCAATATCTCTACACAGATGCGCAGGCCGAGGGTCGTCTCTGGCTATTGTTCAACTCACTCGTACCTTTATCCCATGTCCCACCCCGACGCGCTCATTCCGGCCAACGATGCCCAACGCTTGCAGGCCCTGGCCCCCTACCTGCTGCTGGGCGACGCGCCGGACGCCGTGTTCGACGAGGTGGTGCGGCTCACGGCCAAGCTCTTCCGCGTGCCCATTGCCCTGGTTTCCTTGGTAGAGGAAGACAACGTGTGGTTTAAGGCCAATTACGGCTTGGCCGGGGCCGAGCGCGTGGCCCGCAACGAGAGCATGTGCTCGGTGGCCATCCTCAACGAGGAAACCACGCTCTACGAAGACTTGCTGGTGGCCCCCTGCCACCTCACCGACCCCGGCGTGGCCGAGGCCTTACAGCTGCGCTTCTACGCCGGCCACCCGCTGCGCACGGCGGCGGGGGACGCCGTCGGGGCGCTGTGCATCATCGACCGACAGCCGCGCGCGCTCTCGGCCGTGGAGCAGCAGCGCCTGCAAGCCCTGGCCGGCGTGGTGATGAACCTGCTCGACCTGCGCCTGGCCCTGAGCCGGGAGCCGGTACCCAACGGCACCCTGTGGCTGCAGCTCTACCACCACCTGGACCAGTCCCTCAACCGCCTCGACACGCTGGCCGAGCTGGCCCGCTGGGAGGAGTCGCCCGACACGCCGGCCGCGCGCCAGTACCAGCAGTCGCTGGACGAAGAGGCCGCGCTGGTCATCCAAGCGCTGGACCGGCAAGTCGCCGCCGCACGGGCCGCGCTGACCACTTAGGCCTGCCCATGGCTCACGTCCGGCGGAAAGAGTTATTCGCTCGCGGCTAGTCTCGGCCCCGGATGGCCGACTTCTGCTTGACGGTGGCCAGCATGTTGGGCCCGGCCTGCACGTTTTGCAGGTTATTGACGACCGTGAACTGGCGCTACCAGGTTTTGACGTCGGCCCGCTGCCACAACTATTTAACGCCTGCCGTAGCTCCCGGCAGTGATCAAACGCTGAAAAACACCGGAGGCTCAAGCGGTATAATGGCCAAAAAGAATCCGCTGAGTTAAAATAATTTAGCTAACGTCTCACCGCCGAAACGGTCAATATTTTTTCAGGATCGGACGACGGTAAACTTTTTTCCGGACGAGACATTTTTCTCCTATTCGTTTTTCGTTGGCCGTTTGTACCGGCGTTTCGGGTGCGGGGCCAGCCCCAGGGGCCATCGTCGGGACCGGGTAACGCCCTGGCCGCGAAATGTTTTTGCCGGGAGTTGCCCGGGGCACCAACCGACCGGCACCGTTTTCAGTACAAGCAAACGGCGCGGCGCGGGAACTGCTTTATTATTCTTTTTCTTTCTTTGTTCATGAAATTTTTCCTCCTTCGCGGCGCTTTGCTGCCCGTTGCCCTGGCCAGCAGCTTTGCCCTTTACTCTCTTACGGGCGCTTCGGGCCGCGTGGCCCCCGACCCCGGCAACGCCGGTCTGAAGCTGCCGGCCGGCTTTGGGGCCCTGGTAGTGGCCGAAACGGGGGGCCATGCCCGCCACCTCGCCGTCGCGCCCGACGGCACGGTGTACGTGAAGCTGAACAAGCCCACGGCCAAAGGCGGCATCCTGATGTTGAAACCGGCGGCTGGCGGCAAGGCCACGGTGGCGGGTGGCTTCGGCAACTACGGCGGCACGGGCATGTACCTGAAAAACGGTTACCTGTACGCTTCGTCGGACAAGGACGTGTACCGCTACAAACTAAACGAGAAGAACGAGGCCATCAGCCCCGCCCAGCCCGAGCTGGTGGTGGCGGGCCTCAAGCTGGGCCGCGAGCACGAAAGCAAATCCATTGCCCTCGACAACGCCGGCAACCTGTACGTCAACATCGGGGCCTATTCTAATTCGTGCCAGGTGCAGGACCGCGCCAAGGGCTCGATGGGCATCGCCAACTGCCCGGTGCTGGACTCGGCCGGCGGCATTTGGCAGTTCAAGGCCGATGGGCAGCGGCAGTCGTACTCCCAGGGTGTGCGCTACACCACGGGCCTGCGCAACGTGGTGGGCCTCGACTGGAACGAGCAAGCCAACCAGCTTTTCGTGATGCAGCACGGCCGCGACCAGCTGCATGACATTTTCCCGGCCATGTACGACGAGAAGCAGTCGGCTACGCTGCCGGCCGAGTGCCTGTACGCCCTCAAAAAAGGCGACAACGCCGGCTGGCCCTACATTTATTACGACCCCACCCAGCATAAGAAAATGCTGGCCCCCGAGTACGGCGGCGACGGCAAAAAGGCGGTGGATGGGCAATACATCGACCCAGCGGCCGCCTACCCGGCCCACATGGCCCCCGACGGGTTGCTGTTCTACACCGGCACCATGTTCCCGGCCCGGTACCGCAACGGCGCGTTCATCGCTTTTCACGGTTCCTGGAACCGGGCCCCCGAGCCGCAGAAAGGCTATTTTGTGGTGTTCCAGCCATTCAAAGACGGCAAGCCCGACGGGCAGTGGGAAGTGTTTGCCGACAACTTTGCCGGCTCGGCCGAAAAGGCGGCTTCGGGCCGGGCCGACCACCGCCCCTGTGGCCTGGCACAGGGCCCCGACGGCTCGCTCTACGTGAGCGACGACAACAAGGGCACCATTTTCCGCATCGTTTACACCAAATAGCATGCTTCGTAAATCCCTCGCCGGGGCCGCGCTGCTGGCCTTGGCGCTGCTGAGCGCCGGGACCGGGGCGGCGCAGTCAAAGCCCAAGCCGCGTCCCAAAACCATCGCCACGGGGGCCCCGTCCCCGGTATTGCTGGCCCAGGGCAAAAAAATATACACCCAATACTGCCTCACCTGCCACCAAGCCGACGGCGGCGGCGTGCAAAACATGAACCCGCCGCTCACCCAAACCACCTACGTGCTGGGCGACAAAGCCCGGCTAGCGGGCATCATCCTGCACGGCTTTTCGGAGAACGTGGAAATCAAAGGCGAGACGTACTCCAACGTGATGCCGGCCCACGACTTCCTTACCGACGCGCAGATTGCCAGCCTGTTGACTTACGTGCGCAACTCGTTTGGCAATAAGGCCAGCGCCGTGCGCGCCGCCGACGTGACGGCCGTGCGCGCGGCGGGCAAGTAGCCCCGCGTAGGGCCCCGCCAAACGGTGGGGCCCTACGCGGAGCGGCGCAGCGACGATTCGCGCACCATCAGCTCGGGCTGGAGCACCACTTGGCGCCGGGCCGCTACATGGCCCGGGTCGGCGGCCAAGTCGAGGAACATGCGCACGGCGGCCTGGCCCATCTCTTCGCAGTGCTGGTCGACGGACGTGAGGCGAGGCTCGGTGATGAGGGTAAAGCCTTCGTTGCTGAAGCCGGCCAGGGCCACGTCGTCGGGCACACGCCAGCCGGCGGCCTTCAGCACTTGCAGCGCCCCCAGCAGCACCGAGTCGCCGGCCGCGAACACGGCATCGGGCGGGTCGGGCAGGGCCAGCAGCGCCCGCATGGCCCGGGCCCCGTCGTCCTGGGTCATGTCCGAAATCACGACGAGCGCGTCGTCGGTAGGCCGGCCGGCCTCGGCCAGCGCATCGAGGTAGCCCTGGCGGCGGCCCTGGTAGATGCTCATGTGTTGGGGCCCGGCGATGTGAGCCACCCGGCGGCAGCCCTGCGCCAGCAAGTGCTGGGTGGAGACGTAGCCCCCCGCCCGGTCGTTGAGCACCACCGCGTTGACCGACTCAGCAGGTGGCGTGCGGTCGAAAAACACCAGCGGCGTGCCGCGCTTGCGCACCTTGTCGAAATGCCGGAAGTCGTGCGTGTCGCGGGCCAGCGACACGAGCAGGCCCGCTACCTGGGCCCCGAGCAGCGTGTCGATGTTGCGGCGCTCCTGGGCTACGTCCTCGCTCGACTGGCAAATGATGACGCTGTAGCCGGCCTTGGTGGCGGCCCGCTCGATGCCGTGAACCACGGAGGCAAAAAAGCGCCCCTCGATGTAGGGCACCACCACGCCCAGCAGGCGGCTTTGGCCCCGGCGCAGGGCTGAGGCCACGTGGTTGGGCTGGTAGTTGAGCTTCTTGGCCAGCTTCAGCACCTTTTGCTTGGTGGCGGGCCCGATGCTGTGGTGGTCGCTCAGGGCCCGCGATATCGTGGTGGTCGACACGCCCAGCTCGCGGGCCAGGTCGGCCATCGACACGGGGGCATTGCTGGCGGAGTGGTCGTCGGAGGTGCCGCGTTGGGCCATGCTGGGCAAATAAGTGCGCGGTGAAGAAAAGCTGCCAGAGAAGCGCAAGTCAAAACTAAGCCCTCCCATTGAAATAGACGACCGAAGTTGGGGTATGGGGCCCCCGCCCGACCAGGGCGAAACAAATTGTGGAATCACAATCGTTTGTGCATAATACTTGTTGCTTGATTAAAATACTACGCAAAACGCTTTAATTTTGCAGTTGGGTTTTATTATGTCAAATCAGCTTCAGCATCGATCAAGTCACCAGATTACACCAGTTGAATCAATCATTTAACTCCAGCATCACAGCTGCGCAGGTGCTCGCTACGTTAATTTTTAATAGAAAATTTGTAACTAGCAACACTTACACAATCGATGATTTAAAAAATAATGAATAGCTGGCTGACGCGAAGAATTTTTCTGCTCGTTGCTTTGCTGGGCTCCGGTGGCAGCGCCCGGGCCCAGAGCGGGCCACCAGCGGCGGGCGTCATCGGCGCCATTCCGGCCCACGACCCGGTGATGATCCGGCAGAACGGCACATACTATATGTTCTGCACTGGGCAGGGCGTCGCGGTGTGGTCGTCGAAGGACCGCAAAGCGTGGCAGCCGCTGCCGCCCGTGTTTGCCGCCCCGCCGGTGTGGGCAGTGCAAGCGGTTCCGGGCTTTAAAGGCCACGTGTGGGCCCCCGACATTTCCTATGCTGATAACCAGTACAGCCTGTTTTATTCGGTGTCGGCGTTCGGCAAGAACACGTCGTGCATCGGCTTGGCCACCAATAAAACGCTCGACCCGGCTTCGCCCGATTTTAAGTGGGTGGACCACGGGCGGGTGATGCAGTCGGTGCCGGGACGCGACCTCTGGAACGCCATCGACCCCAATTTGGCCCGCGACGCGGCCGACACGCCGTGGCTGGCCTTCGGTTCGTTCTGGGACGGCATCAAGCTGGTGCGCCTGCGCCCCGACCTCACCGCCCCGGCCGAGCCGGCGCAGTGGCGCACCATCGCCCGCCGCCCCCGCGACCCCGCCCTGAACGATTCGCTGCCCGGCGACGGGGCCATTGAGGGGCCGTTCATCTTTCACAAAGGCGGTTTTTACTACCTGTTCACGTCGTTCGACTACTGCTGCCGGGGCCCCCAAAGCACGTACAAGATGATGGTGGGCCGGGCGGCGGCCATCACGGGCCCCTACGTGGACCGCGCCGGCAAGCCCCTGGAACAAGGCGGCGGCACACTGGTGCTGGCCGGCAACGCCGACTGGTACGGGGTGGGGCACAACGCCGTCTGCACTTTCGACGGCGCTGATTATTTGGTGTTTCACGGCTACGACGCCCACGAGCGGGGCCGCCCCAAGCTGCGCATCGAGCCCCTGCGCTGGGACGCCGACGGCTGGCCCGCGGTGCCAGTCAAGTAAGTTGCCGGGCCTTATTTCTTTTAACGCTTACCCGTTTTCCATGCGTTTTTTTTGCTCCTCCCCGGCCGTGCTGGCCGGCTTGGGCCTGCTACTGGCCGCGCCGGCGGCCCGGGCCCAGTCGGCCGCGCCGGCCCCCACGCCCGGCACTAACCCCGTGATTTGCAGCGCTTACACCGCCGACCCGTCTGCCCTGGTGCACCGCGGCACGGTGTACCTTTACACCGGCCACGACGAGGCCCCCGCGCCGCAGGAACGCTACGTGATGCACGAGTGGCTGTGTTTTTCTTCGACGGACATGGTGAACTGGGCCCCGCACCCGGTGCCGCTGAAGGTCAGCGATTTTGCTTGGGCGAAGGACGACGCCTGGGCCTCGCAGGTGATCGAGCGCGACGGCAAGTTTTATTGGTATGCGGCCGTGGAGCACGGCACCATTCGCGGCAAAGCCATCGGGGTGGCGGTGGCCGACAACCCGCTGGGGCCCTTCAAGGACGCCCGGGGCACAGCGCTCATCACCAACGACATGACCACGGCGGCAACCCACCCCTGGGACGACATCGACCCCACGGTCATCATCGACAAAACTGGCCAGGCGTACCTTTTCTGGGGCAACGTGGCCTGCTACTACGCCAAGCTCAAGCCCAACATGACGGAGTTGGCCGGGCCCATCCAAACCGTGGGCGGGCTGCCCCATTACACGGAGGCCCCCTGGGTGCACGAGCACAACGGCTGGTACTACCTGAGCTACGCCGCCGAATTTCCCGAAAAAATTGCCTACGCCATGAGCCGCAGCCTGGCGGGGCCCTGGGAATACAAAGGCATTCTGAACGAGCTGGCCGGCAACTCCAACACCAACCACCAGGCCATCATCGACTTCAAGGGCAAGTCGTACTTCGTGTACCACAACGGCGGGCGCGACGCGCAGGGCGGCAGCTTCCGCCGCTCGGTGTGCATCGACTACCTGAACTACAACAAGGACGGCACCATCAAGCGCGTGGTAATGACCAGCGAAGGCGTGCAACCAGCCAAGTAAGCCCGGTGGCGCGGCCCACAGCCGCCGCGCTACCGGGCTACTTGCCCTGGGTGGCCTCGGTGGCCGGCTGGCTCACCAGGTCTACGTCGGTGAGGCGGGCGGGGAACCACACCGTCATTTCGCCCTTGCCGCGGTTGGCCCAGGCGTAGTACGGAATGGCCGTGAGCGTGCGCAGCACGGTGCTGACGGAGTTGGTGGCGGCGTCGACGCGCACTACGGGCACGGTGGCGGTCAGCTCGGTAACGCCGTTGAGCACGTTGGGCCGGGCCACGGGCGTGAACGCGGTGCCAGCGGGCACGATGATGTTACCGGTCTTGCCGTCGTTGTCGGCCCACTCGGCGCAGTACACCAGCGGGCCCCGTTGCAGGGCCACTTTGCCGCAGTCGTCGAGCACGCGGGCGTGGGCCTGCACGGTGCGGGTTTCCAGGGGCAGGGCCACGGCCACCACGTCGTTTTTGTGCCAGGTGCGGGCCAGCACGGCGTAGCCGTTTTTCAACTCGTAGGCCACGGTCCGGCCGTTGACGGTAATGCGCACCGGGGCCCCCGAAGGCGTGGTGAAAGCGTAGAGAGTGGACGGCACGGCCTCGTTGCGGGCCCAGCCGGGAATGCGCACCAGCAGGCGGAACTTGGCCGAGGGCCCGGCCGGCCGCACCATAAATTTTAAGTCGCCGGCCCAGGGGTAGTTGTTTTGCTGCACCAGTTGCACTTTCTTCTTGTCGATTGTCAAGTCGGCGGTGCCGCTGATGAAGAGGTTGGCGTACACGTCGGCTCCGCGCTGGGCGTACACGTAGCCGGGCAGCGCGGGCATGAGGCGGACCAGGTTGGTGGGGCAGCACGAGCATTCGAACCAGCCCGCCCGCGCCGGCTCGGTTTGCGGGAAGCTGGCCGAGTTTTTTACCTGCATGGCGTTGCTGTAAAAGAACGACTTGCCGTCGAGCCCCACCCCCGAAATCAGCCCGTTGTAGAGCACCTTCTCCAACACGTCCACGTACTTGGCGTCGCCGTGGAGCTGGAACATGCGCTGGTTCCAAAACACGTCGGCCACCGAGGCGCAGGTTTCGTTGTAGGCCGTGGCGTTGGGCAGCTCGTAGTCGGCCCCGAACCGCTCGCCGGCGGGCACGGCCCCGGTGCCGCCGGTCACGTACAGCTTCTTGCTCACCAGGTTCTGCCAGATGCTGTCCACCGCCGCCAGTAGTTGCTTGTCGCCGGTCAGGGCGGCCACGTCGGCCATGGCCGAGTACAGGTATTCGGCGCGCACGGCGTGGCCTTCGGCCGCGTGCTGGGCCACCACGGGCTTGTCGTCTTGCCAGTACGAGCCGTTTTTCCACCCGTCGGTGCTTTTGGGGTCGTAGCCGGGGTAGTGGCCGCGGGCGTCGAGAAAGAACTTGGCCGTGCTCAAGTACTTGGCCTGGCCCGTGACGCGGTAGAGCTTCACCAGGCCCATTTCCACAATCTCGTGGCCCGGGGCCACGCTGCGCTGGCCGGGGCCGAAGGTGGCGCACACCAAGTCGGCGTTTTTGAGGGCGATGACGAGGAAATTGCGCTGGCCCGTGGCCTGGTAGTGGGCCACGGTGGCTTCGTAGAGGTGGCCGGCGTTGTACAGCTCGTGGCTCAGCTCGCGCTCCTTGCTCCAGCGCTCGGGCCCGGCCCAGGGGTGCGGGTGGGCCGGGTCGATGGTGCGGGCGGTGTAGAGGTAGCCGTCGGGCTCCTGGGCCGCCCCCACCTTGGCAATCAGCTCGTCGAGGTAGGTGTTCAGCTTGGCGTCGGGGTAGAGGCTGAGCGAGTACGACGCCCCTTCGATGGTTTTGTAGATGTCGGTGTCGTCGAAGGGAAACGCGGTGGCGAACTTGCCCTGGCGGGCCGCCGCCATCTCAAAATTGTGCACCCGTTGCGTGCTTTCGCAGCGCTGAAAGGAGGCCGGGATGGTCACGTCGGTGTTGGTGCGCAGGCGCGGCAGCCAGAAATAGTCCGTCAGCTTCACCTGCGTGAACGGCACGGCCTGAATGGGATAGTCGAGGCGCTGGGCCTGCGCGGCAGCGGAGGCCCCAAGGCCCAACAGCAAAAGCAAATGTTTATTCATGAGCGGGTTGGGGCAAAAAATGGTACGTTCGCAACACGCGGCCGAAGCCGAATGATTCAGGAAATCAGGGCTGGGCGCGGCGCGGCGACAGCCGGTAGAACCCTGCGCCGCGCCGCCGCACAAACGGCGCGAATTCGCCCGCGACGGGCCCCAGGGCCCAGCCGCTCCACAGGTCCTGCACGGTGCAGCCCGGGGCCAGACCCGGCTCGGCCAGCGCCACCGCTTCGTATTAGCCGTTCAATGAAGCGGGAGGGATGCTTCGACAAGCTCAGCATGACCGTCCAGTGACTTTCTTTTTTACTTCCTTTTGGCGCGGCGGTGAATACCTCGTCGCCCTATTTCTTCTTGCCCCAGACGGCCGTTCCGGTTGCATCGAGGCCGGTGAAAACGATGGTGGACTTCTTGTTTTCCCAGTCGCGGCCCTTTTGTACGTGCACCTGGGCGGTGGTGCCGCCACCAAAATTTAGCGTGAGCCACGGCGCGGCGTAGGTCCAGCTGTTGGCGGCGCTGCCGTTGAAAGTGCCGTCGGTCGCGAGCGTTAGCGCGGTGCTGTACTGGAAGTTGGGCGTGAGCTGCTCGTTGCCGTAGCCGGGGATGACGATGTAGTTGAGCGTGATTTGCTCCCAGGCACCCGCCAGGTCGGCCGAGGCCACGGGGTTGTTGTCTTCGCCGGCGTAGCGCTCGGGCGACACCACCGGCCAGCCCGACGGCGTCCAAAAAATCTTGCGCACGTGCAAGTCCATGTAGTAAGAATCGATGCCCGGCCGGCCCTGGTGGGCCATGAAGTACTGGCCATTGCCGTCAGTAAACACGCCGCAGTGGCCCGTGCCCTGCCAGCCGCTGTGGCCTTCAAACTGGTAAGGCGCCAGAATCATGGGCCCGTGGTCTTCGACCAGGTTGATGTCCCGGCCCTTGAAATCGAGAAAAGGACCTTCCGAAGAGGTGGCGCGGCCCACGCGCACGTTGTACTTGGTCTGGAGCCAGTCGTAGGAGATGAACAAATAGTACTTGCCCTGTTCCTTGTTGTAAATAATCTCCGAGCCCTCGATGTTGCCGTTGATTTGGGAGCCGGTGAAGCCGCGCTGGGCAATGCGGGGGCCCCGGTCGCCGGCCGTAGCGGCCAGGCCGGTCGCGGCGTCGAGCTTAAGGGTGTGGATGCCGTCGAAGGCCGAGCCGTAGTACATGCGGTGCTGACCCTGCTGGTCGATAATCACTGTGGGGTCGATGCCGTTGGTAATATCGGCCGACGAGTTATCCGTACCCACCACGATGCCCTTTTCCATCCAAGGGCCGGCGGGCGAACTGGCCGTTGCCAAGCCAATGACGCTCAGCTTGAACACGTTGGAAGCCAACGAGTAATACAGGCGGTATTCGTTGTTCACCTTCAGTACGTAAGGGGCCCATAGCAACCGGTTGGGGGTGCCCCCGCGCTGCGTGATGTAGGCGCTGCCCATCGCGGGGGCCCCATTAAATACCCAGCCCACAAACTGCCACTCTACCAAGTCTTTCGAGCGGCGCACCTGCAAGCCGGGCGTCAGGTCGGTGTCGGCAATGCCGTAGCCCACGTCGGTGCTGTAGCAGTAGTAGTAGCCGTCGTCGGCCTTGATAACGGACGGGTCGTGCACGTTGTGGGGCCCCCACTGCATGTAGGAACTCAGCGCCGCCACGTTGGCGTAGGTGTCGGTGATGTTGTTGATATCGAACGCGGCCGGCGATGGGGTGGGCACGGCGGGCGAGGATGCGGGGGGCGCGGAGGCGACGGCAGTTTCCTCCTTTTTGCAAGAAGACGCGCCGAGCAGCAACACAACCAGCAGGCTGCTCCAGCACAGCGGAATAAAAACAAGCTTCTTCATGGGAATTTTTTGGGCCGGAAAGGAATGAAGCTGTTCAGATACTCCTGAAGCGTTCTAACCTAGTTGGTTATCGGGCAACTACTTTTTACCCGCCACGCGCAACACCGTGAAGGAATTGGGAGCCAGCGTATAGCTCACCACGGGGCCGCTCACGGCAAAAGTCGATTCCTGCGGGGCGAGCTTTTTGGGCTCTTGCAAGCTGTTTTGGGTTTGCAGGTCGGCACTGGCCATCACTTGGGCACGGCCGGTTTTGCCCAGCTTCTTGGCTCCGGCGAGGTTGATTTTCACGGCGCGCGGCGCGTTGGAGTAGTTCACCAGCTTCACCACCACCTCGCCGGCTGCATCGTCGGCCACGGCGCTGGCGAAGAGGTTGTCGCTGCCATTTTTGGCGTTGCCGGGCAGGGCAATGGGCAGCACGCGGGTGCCCTTGTTGAGGGCGTACATTTTCTGCACGTAGTAGCTCGGCGAACCGTAGGAGTTCAAATTGTCGAACCATATCAGGTCGGGCGTCCACTGCCAGGCGTCCACGTTGGCGAAGAGCGGGGCGTAGGAGGCCATGCCCACCACGTCGGCGTTGCGCTCCAGCCCGGTCATGAACGCGGCCTCGGAAATGGCGCAGTCCCAGGTGTTTTTGTTTTCGGGGCTGCCGATGGCGATGCTTTGGGCGGCGTACTCGCCGGCGAAGATTTTGGGGCCCGTGCGCGGGTACTTATCGTAGCGGTCGGCGTGCTGCCGGAACCAGTCGGGCATGGCGTAGTAGTGCTCGTCCACGTACTCGGCCTTCAACTCACCGAGGCGCTTGCTGGCCTTGTCGAACAGCTCGCCCTCGGGGGCGGGCCCCGCGCTGCTCACGATTTCCATCTTCGGGTACTTGGCTTTCACGGCCTTGGCAAACGGCTCGTAGCGCTCCAGGTACTGGGGGCCCCACTGCTCGTTGCCGATGCCCAGCATTTTCAGGTTGAACGGCGCGGGGTGGCCCATGGCCGCGCGCTTGGCCCCCCAGGGGCTGCTGGCCGGGCCGTTGGCAAACTCAATCAGGTCCAGCGCGTCCTGGATGAACACGTCCAGCGACGGATTGCCACTGGTGGCGGGGGCCCCGGCGGCTTCGGCGTTGGGGCCTTTGGCGGCGCTGGCGGTGCCAGTGCTGGTCATCGGGGCCAGCTCGCCCGAGTTGAACTGGCAGGCCATGCCCACGTTCAGAATTGGAAGCGGCTCGGCCCCAATGTCTTCGGCCAGTTGGAAATACTCGTAGAAGCCCAGCCCGAACGACTGGTAGTAGTCGGGCGTCGAGCGGTGCTTGAACTCCATGTTCCAGCGGTTGATCAGCGGCTGGCGCGCGGCCACGTCGCCGATGGTTTCCTTCCACTGGTAGCGCTCCGAAAGGGTGCGCCCCTCCACGATGCAGCCGCCGGGGAAGCGCAGAAAACCGGGTTTCATGTCTTTGAGCAGCTGCACTAAATCGGTGCGCAGGCCGTTGGGACGGCCCTGCCAGGTGTCCTTCGGGAAGAGGGAAATGACGTCCAAATCCACCGTGCCGGTGCCGTTGAGCACCAGCTTCAGATGCGCCTTGTTTTCGGTGCCGGTGGCGCGCAGCACCACCGTGTATTTCTGCCACTGGTCCGTAAAACCCGCCACCGGGGCCTGGCCCAGCGCCTCGCCCTTGGGGCCCACCAGCGCCGCCGTGAGGCCCCCCACGCTACCGGGCCCCCGCCGGGCGTAGAGCGACAGCGTGTACTCGCCGCCCTGCTTCACGCCCATGCCGCGGAAGCCTTCGTTTTCCAGCCCGGCCTCGCCGGGGGCCCCGGCGCGGGTGGCCAGGCGCACGTAGTGCGCGTTGGCCGCGCTCAGGGGCTGCTCGTTGCGCACGGCGTAGGCGTCGAGGTTGGCCGCGCCTTGCAAGGCCTTCCAGCCGATGAGCGGCGCGTCGGTTTCGAACGACTTATTCTTCACCAGCTCGGGGTAGAGGCCCCCGTCGGCGGCGAAGTTGATGTCTTCGAAAAACAGGCCGTACATGTTTTTCGATACGGCCGCGCCGGGCCGGTTCACCTGCACGGTGAGGGCCACGGGGGCCGCCGTCTGGGCCCCGGCGGGGCCGCCGGCCAGGGCCCCGAGCAGCGTGAGGCCAGTGGCCAGGGCAGGAAAACGAGAAGTAGCGCGCATGGAAATCGAACGGAAAACGGGTGAGAGAACTACCAGAACTTGACGTACAATGCCGTGATCATCAGCAACGTGATTACGATTAGGGTCAGCGTTTGCGGGCTGACTTTGAACTGCCCCGGCTCGACTGGGATGGCTTTGGGGTTGACGGCCGGGCCGGCCAGGCTCATCCCCACCATCAGCGCGAAGGTGATGGCGAACGAGAGGCCCATGCAGATGAGAAAGGGGATTTCGTAGCCGCCGTGCCCGTTAGGAAAGGCGGTGTACAAGAAGGTTTCGTGGCCCAAAACGCTGGGCGCGTAATTGTTGAAAAACACCGACAGCACGAAGCCCGACAAAATGCCCGCAATGGCCGCCGGGGCCGTGGTGCGCTTCCAGAACAGCCCGAGCAGGAACACCGCCACGATGCCGGGCGAGATGAAGCCGGTGTACTTCTGGATGTAGGTGAACCCGCCCTCGCCGCCGATGCCCAGCAAGTCCTTCCAGGTCAGCGCGATGGCCAGCAGCATGGCCGCGAATACCGTGATGCGGCCCACCCACACCAACTGCTTTTCGTCCGATTCGGGCCGCAAGTAGCGCTTGTATACGTCGAGGGTGAAGATGGTAGAAATCGAGTTCACCTTGCCCGCCAGCGACGCCACGATGGCCGCCGTGAGGGCCGCCAACGACAAGCCTTTCAGCCCGTTGGGCAGAAACGTGAGGATGGCCGAGTAGGCGTTGTCGGAGTTGAAAACGCCGCCGGGCGACATCTGCGGCTGGAGGCCGCCGTTTTTGTGCAGCACGTAGGCCGCGATGCCGGGCAGCATCACAATCACGGGCATAATCAATTTCAGCATGCCGGCGAAAAGAATGCCGGTGCGGGCCGTTTTGAGGTCGGCCCCCAGGGCCCGTTGCGTAATGTACTGGTTGCAACCCCAGTAGTTGAGGTTCACGATCCACTGGCCGGCGGCGTACATGGCAATGCCGGGCACCATGAGGTACTTGTTGACATCGACCTGCGGCGCGGCGGCCGAAGGCTTCGGAAAAATCATGTGGAAGTGGTCCCCGGCGTTGCTCATCATGGCGTTGAAGCCGGCAATGGCGCTGCTGCCCAGCCCAAACTTCTGGCTTACCAGCGTGAGGGCCAGGTAGGTAGTGGCCAGGCCCCCGAGGATGAGCACCGTCACCTGCACCACGTCGGTGTAGCCCACCACCTTCATGCCGCCGAGCGTGATGATGAGCGCAAACACGGCCAGCGCCACCATAATCAGGTGGAAGGCCTCGCCCCCGCCCACCAAGCTGCTGATGGCCAGGGCCCCCAGGTAGAGGATGGACGTGAGGTTGACCAGCACGTAGAGAAACAACCAGAAGATGCTCATAATCAGGCTCAGCGCCGAGTTGTAGCGCTGCTCCAGAAACTGGGGCATGGTGTAAATCCGCTGCTTCAGGTAGATGGGCATGAAGAACACGGCCACGACGATGAGCACGATGGCCGCCACCCACTCGTAAGCCGCCACCGCCACCGCCACCTGAAACCCGTTGCCGCTCATGCCAATGAACTGCTCGGCCGAGATGTTGGAGGCAATCATGCTCGCCCCGATGGCCCACCACGTCAAGGAGCCCTCCGCCAGGAAGTAGTCCTTGGTTGTCATCTGCGCCTTTCGCTTACCGCGGTACACGTAGAAGCCGTAGGCCGCGACCCCCACGATGTAAAACAGGAAGACCCCCAAGTCCAGGGCATTAAAAGCGTTTTGCATTGGTGGTGCTTGGTTGTTGGTGGTTGCTTTGTAGTTAATGGCTCGCGGGGCCCGTTGTCATTGCGAGGAGGCACGACATTCCGCGCATCAAGCGGCGGCAATCTTTCCTTCGGCTTGCTTGGCTAATGACGCGACTAGAAGAAAAGATTGCCGCGCTCCGCTGCGTTGCGCTCGCAATGACAAACCACTACCCCCGAAAGGCTACCTCGTTGTACCGCAGCTCATTTTTGAAGGTGCGCAGCTTGGTGTCGGCATCGATAATTACGAACTCAACCCCCGCCATTTCGGCGAAATCTTCCAAGTACTCGGCCGTCAGGTTTTGGCTATAGCCCGTGTGGTGGGCCCCGCCGGCCAGAATCCAGGCGGCGGCCCCGGTAGCCAAGTCGGGCTTCACCTTCCAAAGCACGCGGGCCACGGGCAGGTTGGGCAGGTCCTGCTCGGGAAGCACGGCTTCTACCTCGTTGACGATCAGGCGGAAGCGGTTGCCCAGGTCGATGATCGTGGCGTTGAGGGCCGGGCCGGCGGGGCAGTTGAACACCAGCCGCACCGGGTCTTCCTTGCCGCCGATGCCCAGCGGGTGCACCTCGCACCGCACCTGGCCCTCGGCGATGCTGGGGCAAATTTCGAGCATGTGCGCGCCCAGCACTTGCTCGTTGCCGGGTGCGAAATGGTAAGTGTAATCCTCCATGAAGGAGTTGCCGCCGGGCAAGCCGGCGCCCATCACTTTCATGGCGCGCACCAGGGCTGCCGTTTTCCAATCGCCCTCGCCGCCGAAGCCGTAGCCGTCGGCCATTAGGCGCTGCGTGGCGATGCCGGGCAGCTGCTTCAGGCCGTGCAGGTCCTCAAACGTGTCGGTGAAGCCCTTGGCGTTGCGGTCGGCCAGAAACTTGCGCATGCCGGCTTCGATGCGGGCGGCGTCGCGCAGACTCGCGCGCTGGGCCCCACCGGCTTTCAGGCCGTCGGCCAGCTCGTATTCCTGCTCGTACGTGGCCACCAGTTCGTCCACTTGCGCGTCGGTTACGGCGGTCACTTCCGCCACCAAGTCGCCGATGCCGTAGGTGTTCACCTCGTAGCCGAACTTGATTTCGGCTTCCACTTTGTCGCCTTCCGTCACGGCCACGTAGCGCATGTTGTCGCCGAAGCGCACGAAGTGGGCCCCTTGCCAATCGGCCCAGGCGCAGGCCACGCGGCTCCAGATGTTGAGGCGCTCGTGCACGTCGGCGCTCTGCCAGTGGCCCACGATCACCTTGCGGTTCAGGCGCATGCGCGTGCCGATGAAGCCAAACTCCCGGTCGCCGTGCGCCGATTGGTTGGTGTTCATGAAGTCCATGTCGATGTCGGCCCACGGAATGTCGCGGTTGAACTGCGTGTGCAAATGCGCCAGCGGCTTCTGCAGAATCTTCAAGCCGTTGATCCACATCTTGGCCGGCGAGAAAGTATGCATCCAGGCAATGAGGCCCACGCAATTCTCCGTAGTGTTGGCCTCCTGCATCAGCTTGTAGATCTCGGCGGGGCCCGTCAGCACGGGCTTGTACACGATTTTGATGGGCAGCTTGGTGCCGAACTCCGCGGCAATTTGCTGCGAGTGCTGGGCCACCTGCTCCAGGGTTTCGGGGCCGTAAAGGTGCTGGCTGCCGGTGATGAACCAGGCTTCATAGTGGGAAATGTCAATCATGGGAGTAGGATGTTGGCAAAGTCATAGCTCTACACAATCGTTAAACTAAATTATTCAGGAGCAGCCAGCCAGTGGCGCAAAGCCCGCGCTTCGCCCCGCCGCGTTACGACTGCCCGTAGTACGAATTAGCGCCGTGCTTGCGCTCGTAATGTTTTTTGATGAGGGCGTCTTTCAGGCGGGGCACGTCGGCACGCAAGGTGGTGCTGAGGTAGGCCATGCGGGCCACTTCCTCCAGCACGGCGCTGTTGTACACGGCTTTCTCTACGGTGGGGCCCCAGGTAAAGGGCGCGTGGTTGGCGAGCAGCACCATCTCCACCTCGTCGGGCGCGAGGCCGCGGCGGGCGAACTCGTTCATGATCTGCCAGCCGGTTTCGTGCTCGTAGTCGCCGGCAATCATGTCGTCGGCCATGGGCGGGGCGCAGGGCACGTCGGCCGTGAGGTGGTCGGCGTGGGTGGTGCCGAGCACCGGAATGTCGAGCTGCGCCTGGGCCCAGGCGGTAGCGTAGGTGCTGTGCGTGTGCACGATGCCGCCGATGTGCGCCCAGTGCTTGTAGAGCACGGCGTGGGTTTTGGTGTCCGACGAGGGCCGCTTCTCCCCTTCTACGATGTTATTATCGAAGTCCACAATTACAATGTCCTCCGGCCGCAACGCGGCGTAGGGCACCCCGCTGGGCTTGATGGCGAACACGCGGTTTTCGCGGTCCACCACGCTGGCGTTGCCGAAGGTGAACAGCACCAGCCCCAAGGCCAGCAACTGCATGTTGGCGTCGTAGCACGCCTGTTTTAAGTCCTGGTACTGGCTCATGCGGTGGTCACGGCTTGCGTTTCGGTCTCCGCCACGGGCGCAGCGGAGCCGGCCGTGGCGGCTTCCACGAACCGGCCCAGGGCCTGGTACTGGGCGTAGCGGGCGGCGTAGTCGGCCACGCGGGCGGGGTTGGGGGCGTAGGTTTCGGCAAAGCCGCTGCCCATCGCCTTCTGGGCCGCGAGCACGTCGGGCTGCACGCCGGCCGCTACGGCCGCGTACATGGCCGCGCCCAGCGCCGGGGCCTGCTCTGACACCGCAATTTTGATGGGCCGGTCGAGCACGTCGGCGAGCGTCTGCATTACGAAGGCCGACTTCTTGGCCACGCCGCCGATGCCAATCACCTGCTTGATCGGGATGCCTTCCTGCTCGAAGCGCTCCACAATCTGCTTCGAGCCGTAGCAGATGGCTTCCACCAGGGCCCGGAAAACCTGGGGGGCCGAAGTGCCCATCGTCAGGTTCGTCAGGGCCCCTTTGAGGGCCTGGTTGGCGTCGGGGGTGCGGCGGCCGTTCACCCAATCCAGCGCTAGCACGCTCGACTCGGCGGGGTCTACTTCGGCGGCGGCTTTGGTGAGGGCCCCCAGCAGGTCGTCGCTCAACTCCTGGCGCAGGGCCGCCAGCCGCTCCGCCGTCAGCACCTTCGACTGCGCGAGTCCGGCCTGCAAGGGCCATTCCAGCAACTGGCGGAACCAGGCCAGCAGGTCGCCGAAGGCCGACTGGCCGGCTTCCAGCCCCAGCATGCCGGGAATGACCGAGCCGTCGACTTGCCCGCAGATGCCCTGCACGAGGTGGTCGCCCACTTCGGCGGTGGGGGCCACCACAATGTCGCAAGTGCTGGTACCCATTACCTTCACCATCGAATAGGATTCTATCTCGCCGGCCACGGCCCCGGCATGGGCATCAAACGAGCCCACGGCTACTACCGTATTGGTAGTCAGACCCAAGCGCTGGGCCCATTCTTCCGAAAGGTGACCAGCTACCTGGTCGGCCGTGTACGTTTCTGTGAATAAACGATTGTGTAAATCGGCCAGTTTTGGGTCGAGGTAGTTCAGAAACTCCTGCGGGGGCAGGCCGCCCCAGGTTTCGTGCCACATGGCCTTGTGGCCGGCGGCGCAGCGGCTGCGCCGGAAGGCAGCCAGCTCGCCGCCGGTGAGCGTCAGCGTGAGCCAGTCGCAGTGCTCCATCCACGAATGCGCGGCCTGCGCCACGGCCTCATCTTCGCGCACGATGTGCAGGATTTTCGCCCAGAACCACTCCGAAGAATAAATGCCCCCGGAAAACTTGGTGTAGTCCTCGCCGCCCCAGGTGCGGGCTTTGTGGTTGATTTCGGCGGCTTCGGCCAGGGCCGTGTGGTCTTTCCAGAGCACAAACAGCGCGTTGGGGTTGTCGGCAAATTCGGGCAGCAGGCCCAGGGCCACGCCGTCCGCGTTCACCGGGCCGGGCGTCGAGCCGGTGGTGTCCACGGCCAGGCCCACGATGCGGGCCGCGTCCACTTTAGCAGCCACGGCGCGCACGGTGGTTTCGAGGCCCTCCAGGTGGTCGAGCGGGTGCTGGCGGAACCGGTTTTTGGCGGGGTTGCAGTAGGCCCCGCGCTGCCAGCGCGGGTAGTAGTGCACGGCCTGCGCAATTTCGGCCCCGGTGCGGGCGTCCACCAGCAGGGCGCGCACCGAGTCGGTGCCGTAATCGACGCCAACGACGTAAGCCGTTTCGGAGAGAGGTTCTTGCACAGCGAATTAGAATTAAAAATTATGAATTAAAAATTAAAAATGAAGAATTAGGCTTGCATTTAATGGCGCATTTTTAATTCTTCATTTTTAATTTTTAATTAATTTATTTCCGCACCCCGAACTTGTATTCGGTGGTCGTGTGGTACGTCTGGCCCGGCTTCAGCTCGGTGGTCGGGAACTTGGGCTGGTTGGGCGAGTCGGGGAAGTGCTGGGTTTCGAGGCAGAAGCCGGCGTGCTTGCCGTACACGGTGCCGCCGTGGCCTTTCAGGGTGCCGTCGAGGAAGTTGCCGGTGTAGAACTGCACGCCCGGCTGGTCAGTAGTCACTTCCAGGGTGCGGCCCGAGGCAGGGTCGTACACGGTAGCGGCGCGGTGCGGGCCGGTGGCCGAGTTCAGCACCCAGTTGTGGTCGTAGCCGCCGGGCACCTGCGCAATGCGCTCGCCGATGGCGTGGGGCGCGGTAAAGTCAAAGGGCGTTCCTTTCACGAGTTTCAGCTCGCCGGTCGGAATCAGCGTCGCGTCGACCACGGTGTAGCGGTCGGCGGGCAGCGTCACTTCGTGGGCCAGCACGTCCTTGTTCTGGCCCAGGCCTAAGTTGAAATAGGCGTGGTTGGTGAGGTTGAGCACCGTGGCCTTGTCGGTGGTGGCGGTGTAGTCGAGGCGCAAGGCGTTGTCGTCGGTGAGGGTGTAAACCACGGTCACGTCGAGGTTGCCGGGAAAATTCTCCTCCCCGTCCTTACTCAGATAATGCAGCGTCAGGCTCTGGCCGTCGGTCGAGCGGGCGGGCGTGGCCGTCCAACTGGCTTTGTCGAAGCCCTTTTTGCCGCCGTGCAGCGTGTTGGGGCCGTTGTTTTTGGCCAAGTGGTACGTCTTGCCGTCAAGGGTAAATTCTCCGCCTTTGATGCGGTTGCCGTAGCGCCCGATGAGGGCCCCGAAGTAGGGCCCCGACTTCAGGAACGCCGGGCTCTGGTAACCGCTCAGTTCATCGAAGCCCAGCACTACGTCGCCGATTTTGCCGTTCTTATCGGGCACCTGGATGCCGGTAATCGTGCCGCCGTAAGTACTGATAGTCACCGTCATGCCATGGGCATTGGTGAGGGTGAACAGACGGACCTCGGTGCCGTCGGTAGTTTTGCCAAAAGAAGCGGAAGTGGGCATGGCGGCGGAAGGGGTTCGTACAGAATCGGCGGCGGCCGGGGCCTGGGCGGTGGTTTGCTGGGCAGAAGGCTGCGAATTGCAGGCGGCCAGCAGCAGCCAGCTGCTCAGGCAGCCGGCCCCGGAAATGCGACGGAAATGGGTCATGAAAAAATTGGGCGGGAAAGGTGAAACGGCGCGGCTGGCTGGCCGCGTAACCCAAAACAACAGCTTTTTTTCTACAAAGCAGTCAATTTCCGCGTCAGCGCCCCTCATTGCGGCGCACTCGCACCGAATAGGGGCCCGGGGCCAGCCCGGCGGCCGCGGCCAACCGAGTTTGCATGGCCTCAGAGGCCCATCGCTACAGCGAGCGGCCTGGCAGGTCAAATACCACGACGGTCGTCGAAGCGGCGGTTTTCGGCGCAACCAACTCCACCGCGAATCTTCATTGGATGCAACGGCCGCCCCGGGTTGCAGGCCGGAGCGGCCGTTTTGCTACCGCTTCCTTTAATACCCAGGGTTTTGCTTCACGCCCGGGTCGATGTCGATGTCGTTCTGCGGAATGGGCAACAGCTTGGAGATGCCCAAGCGGAAATTGCTGAAGTCCGAGTCGCGGGTTATCAGGTCGTCGAGGCCGGCCTGGTTGTCGAGCAAGCCCCAGCGGTTGATGTCGAACCAGCGCTGGCCTTCGCCGGCTAACTCGCGGCCTCGCTCGGTGCGCATGTACAGGCGCAGGCTGGATTGTGTAAAGCCAGCGGCGTCTAGTGGAGCCAGGCCCACGCGTTGGCGCACCTGGTTGACCAGCGGCACGGCTTGGGCCGTTTGGCCCAGCTCGTTCAGGGCCTCGGCTTGCAGCAGCAGCACATCGGCGTAGCGAATGACGCGGAAGTTGATGCCCGAAGTAAAATTTTCCGGCGTGGTGCGGGTGCGGTCGTTCAAGTACTTGCGCCAGTACTGCTGGCTGGGGTTGTAGCCCAGTTCAGTAAAGGTTTTGCCGTAAAATTTGTCCGGATTCAGCACACTAATGATGGAGATATCGCGTCGGGGGTCAATCTGGTGCTTGGTGGTACTGCCAGGAGCCAAGGCCACCGTCGAGTCGGTGTAGGCCGCCGTCAGCCACTGGCGGGGCTGCACGTCGGAAAATGAATAAACAGGCGGCCCGAAAAAGTTGGGCCGGTCGTACCCTTCCGATGAGGACGAGTTGTCCTGGCCCTGGCCCACATCGAGCACAGCGCCCGAGTACTGCACTTCGAACAGCGACTCGGCGTTATTCTCGTTGCTGTCGGTGAAATTGTCGAGGTAGTTCGGCACCAGCGCGTAAGTGCCCGAACCGATGATGGTAGTAAACAGCGCAGAAGCTTCGGTGTACTTGTGCTGCTGCATATACATCTTGGCTAGCAGGGCCTGAGCGGCCCCTTTGGTCACGCGGCCCTTGTCGGCACCCCCGTAAGTCAAGGGCAGGTCGGGAATAGCGGCTTGCAAGTCCAGTATTACCTGGGCTTCTATCTCGGCCGGGGTAACCTGCTTGGCGCGGGTAGTTACCGTTGACTCAGTGGTAATGAGGGGCACGTTGCCGAAAAACGAATCCAAATCGAAGTACATCAGGGCCCGGATGAAGCGGGCTTCGGCCAGCAACCGTGCTTTGAGGGCGGCGTCCATACTGATGTCTGGGACGTGGGTCAGTACTTGATTGGTACGGTAGAGCGTGCGGTAATAGTCGTTCCAGGCAAAGGACGAAATGAAGAAGTTGTTGTTGGCTTGAATAAAGCGCGTGAAAATAGCCAGCTCCACAAACGGGCTTTGGCTGTACGACTCATCGGAGCGGGCCGTGATGAACTGCCACGAATGGCCGTAGCAAGCATATTGCTGCACGCCCGAGTAGCAGGCAATCACACCTTTATTGGCATCATCGGCGGTCATCCAGTACTGGGTGGCAGACGGGGCGCTGGGGTTAGTTTTGTCCAGCAGGTCTTTCTGGCAGCCGGTGGCCACCAACAGGCCGCCCACCAGCAGCAGCGTGGAAATTTTAGAAAATTTCATATTGATTTAAGGAAAAGACGGATGGGTTTGGGAGCGGCCGGCGTTGGCCGGCCGCGGCCGCGCAACATTAGAAGGTAGCCGTGACGCCGCCCGTGAAAGTGCGCACGTTGGGGTAGGCACTGTTGTCAATGCCCCGGCCGTAGTACTCGGTGCCCACAATTTCCGGGTCGAAGCCCGAGTACTTGGTAAAGGTCACGATGTTGCGGCCCGTCACGTACACCCGCAGGCTGCCAATGGCGGGCACCCGGCTTAGCACCGACTTGGGGAACGTGTAGCCAACCTGCACGTTTTTCAGGCGCATATAAGCCCCATTCTCGAGCCAGCGCGTGGTGGCGTAGAGGGCATTTTGCGACGCTGCCGCCGCCAGCCGGGCATCGGCGCTGCCGCCTTGCTGGGCCCGGGGCACCGAATTCGACGGGTTGGTGGGGCTCCAGGGCTGCACATCGGCTTCGTAGTTGCTCGGGCCGTTGTAGTTTTCCAACGCCACCTTGGTATTGTTGAAAATCTGGTTGCCGCTCACGCCTTGGAGAAACACCGACACGTCGAAGTTTTTGTACCCGGCGCCCAAGTTCAGGCCGTATTGCAGCGTGGGGAAGGGCGAGCCCACGTACACCCGGTCCTTACTATCGATTATGCCGTCGTCGTTGGTATCGGTGTACTTCACGTCACCGGCCGATGCGTAGGGCTCGATGACCGTACCCTTCGAGTTCTTGTAGTTGCTCGCTTCGTCGTTCGTCTGAAAAATACCCGCCATTGGGATCAGGAAGAATGCTCCTACCGGCTGGCCCACCGTCGTCAGGGTTATGCCCGAGGCGTCGGGTAGCGTCTGGCCTACCAGCGGCAGCGCCGTTACCCGATTTTTGAGGGTCGTCAGCGTAAAGTCGGCCCCGTAGGTAAAAGCTTTTTTCGTTTCGTGGTAGCCCAGGGCCAGCTCAAAGCCCCGGTTTTCGAGGCTGCCCGCGTTCTGCACCGGGTTGCCGCCAAAGTTGCCCAGGTACACCGGCACGGCTATCGGGGCCAGCGCGTTGCGCGTTTCGGAGATGTAGTAGTCGGCCGACAAGCTCAGACGGTTGTCCAAGAAATCTGCATCCAGCCCAATATCCCGGGTGCGGCGCTCTTCCCACCGGATGTCGGGGCTTGGCAATTGCAATTGCGTCGAGCCGGTGACAAACCCATTATTTGCTTGGTTGGTACCCAGTACGTAGTTTACATTTTGGGCAATGGTGGCCGTAGGCAGGTAAGCACCGTAGTAAACGCCGTTCAGCGCTTCGTTGCCGATTACCCCGTAGCTGGCACGCAGCTTCAGGTTATTGATTTGAGGCAGGGCATTTTTGAAAAAGTCTTCTTCGCTGAGGCGGTAGCCCAGCGAGGCTGCCCCGAAGTTGCCGTAGCGATTTTGCGGAGTAAAGCGCGACGAGCCATCGCGCCGGAAGCTGCCCGATACCAGGTAGCGGTTCTTGTAGTCGTAGGTAGCCTGCCCGAAGTACGACTCCCGCGTAATTTCCGCTTCGATGCCCCCCACAAACGCGCCGGTGGCACCGCCCGAACCCAGCTGAAAGTAGTACTGCGGCGTCGAAGTAAAGCCCTCGGCGTGGGCGTTGGTGTTGTGGATTTTTGTGTCCTGCTGCGAGTAGCCCGCCAGCGCATTTACGTGGTGTTCGCCAAAGCTTTTGTTGAAGTTTAGCGTATTCTCGGCCATCAGGAACACGTCGTAGCCCTGAAACTCATTCAGGAACGAGGTAATGATGGGCGTGTTCTGGCGCAAGACCCCGAGTTGCTGAGCATCGGCATTATTATAGGTATGCCCGTCGATGGCCAGGTTCAGGCGGTAGGTCAGGAAATCGAAGATGGAATAATCGACGGTGAAGTTGCCCGCCAAACGATTGTCCGATTGGGTGCGGTGTAGCAGCACCTGCGCCCCCACGGGGTTGGTAGCAAAAGTGTTTTGGACCCCATCACCCGTGGCGAATCCCCCGATGTTGGCCGGGTTATACACCGTAATGCTGGGCAGGAACGTGAGCACATCAACGAACGAAGCTCCGTTCAGCAGCGTCGTGTTGAGATGGGTAAATTGCGCGTTCTCCTGAAAACGAAATCGGCCCTTTGTTACACCCGAATTCAAGCGCAAGCTGTACCGTTTAAAATCGGGGCCCTTTATAATGCCTTCCTGGTGAAAGTACTCGCCCGAAACCAAGTAGTTACTCGCATTTTTGCCATCCGAGGTTCCACCCGATAGGTTCAGGTTGTAATCCTCCGTGCGGCCGGTGCGGAAAAATTCCTTTTGCCAGTCGGTGTCCGTGTTAGGGTCAAACTTGCCACCCGGCCCCTTCACCGCACCCGGCAGGCTGTTCTGGCCCGCGCTGAGCGGATTGATGCCCGCATTGGCGTAAGCCTGCACCGCCCGGTCGGCCCAGTCGCTGGCGTTCGTAAGGTTGTAGCGCTTATAAATCTGGTCGAGGCCGGCGTAGGCATTAACGCCAATAGTCGGTGCCCCGGCCTTGCCGCGCTTGGTAGTAATCTGCACCACGCCGTTGGCTCCCCGCGAGCCATAAACAGCCGTGGAGGAAGCATCCTTCAAGACGTTCAGCGTAGCAATGTCGTTGGGGTTCAGGTCACGGATATTATCCGTCCAGAGCCCGTCAATTACGTAAAGTGGCGCGCTGCTGCTCAGGCCAATACTGCCGGCGCCCCGAACAAGAATCACCGGCGTGTCGCCGGGCCCGCCCGAGCCCTGAATCTGCACGCCCGCCACCCGGCCCTGGATGCCCTGCACCACGGTAGCGACCGGGGTTTTGGTGGCTTCCTTCACGTTGAGGGCACTTACGGCGCTGCTCACGTTCTGGCGGTCTTGGGCCAGGTAGCCCACCACCACCACCTCGTCGAGGCGGCCGTTAGGAGCTAACTGCGCATCGATGGTGGTGCGGTTGCCCACGGCCACTTCCTGCACCGTGTAGCCCACGAAGCTGAACACCAGCGTGGCCCCGTCGGGCACGTTGGGCAGGGTGTAGCGGCCGACGGCGTCGGTTTGGGTGCCCTGGCTCGTGCCCTTCACCAGCACGTTCACGCCGGGCAGGCCACTCCCATTTTCATCGGTAAGGCGGCCGCTCACCGGCCCGGCCGTTGGGCGGGCAGCGGTCCGTTCCGCGTCGCTACCGGCCGCAGCGGCGAAAAGAGGCTGTAAGGGCAGGAAGCAAAACACCGCTGGCAGCAGCAGCCGGCGCATCTTAGGTACTGGCTTTTTCATACTAAAAATGGGTGGGAAAATGGAGAGAGAAACACAATCGATTGTGTAAAACTGTCTAAAAAAAGCGGCCTACAAAAAGCGCTTGGGATAGGGGCGGCCAGCAAACCGGAACTGACATTTGGCCGGCAAGTGCCCAGCATTCGGGCCTTTGAGCGGTTAAGTATTCGCAATATTAACAATAAGTTACGGCTCAACCAAAAAAATCGTATCCAAACTTGTTTTTTTCTAACCTGGCGCGAATCCTTCGCTTTTCAGACCAATCAAATATACCCTTATTGCCCCCAAACACAGAATTACGAACCGCTGCAATGGATGCAATAATTTACTTTATCGTTTGTGTAAATTTCTTCTGTTGTCAGGCACCTGCCCGGCCGCCGAACGACACGCGCAGCACGTGGCGGCGGCCCACCGGCTCGAAAGTGTAGGCCACCCCGAAGCCATAATAGGCGCAAATCTGCTGCACAATGCTCAGGCCCAGCCCCGGCGAATTGGGGGCAGCGCGGTGCTTGCGGAAGCGCTCGAAGAAGCGGACCGGGTCGCCGCCGGGGTCGGGCCCGGGGTTGCTGATTTCGAGGGCCCCGGCGCTGAGGCTAGCCGTCACGTCGCCGCCCGGCTCGTTGTGCTTGATGGCGTTGTGCAACAGGTTGTGCAGCAGCGAATCGGCCAGGCCGGGGTGCATGTGCAGGGCCGGGGCGGCAGCCGCGTGCAGGCGCAGGGCCAGGCCCCGGGCTTCAAGCAGGGGCCCCAGGTGGCGAGCTTTTTCGGCCAACAACTCATCCAAGCGCACGGGCACGGCGGCGGCAAACTGCCGGTTTTCGATGCGGCTGAGCAAGCCCAAGGCTTGGTGCAAGCGGGAGAGGCGGCGCGTGGCCCCGTACAGCTCGGCCAGCAGCGGGGCGGCAGCCGGGTCGTGGCCCAGGGCCGGCAACTGGAGCAGCTGCTCTAGCTGGGCCTGCATGATGGCCAGCGGCGTCTGGGTTTCGTGGGCGGCGTTGGCCGTGAACTCGCGCAGGTTTTCGTAGTCGGCCACCAGGCGCTCGCTCAGGTGCGTAAGGGCTTGGTTCAGCTCGGCAAACTCGGCGATGGCGGGCGTGGGCAGCTGCAACGGGCGGTGCCGGTGCAAATCGTAGCCGCGCAGGGCCCCCAGCGTGTGCCGGAACGGGGCCCACAGCCGCCCCGCCAGCCAGCGGTTGAGCAGCGCCGCACCGCCCAGCAGCGCGGCCAGCACGCCCAGCATCGCTGTCAGGATCACCTTTAGCAGGTCGTCGGTTTCGACCAGCGACTTGCGCAGCGTGACCCACGCCGGGGGCCCCGTCGCCGGGCGCAGCGCGAACGTGAGCTGCCGGTAGGGCACCCACTCGCGCTCTTCCGCGTCGAAGAGCATCGTGTCGGCAAAGCCCGCGGGCCGGGGCTGGGCGCTCACCGCCAACTCCTCGTCAAACGGGGGCGCGGGCAGCGGCCGGCCGGCTTCGGCCCGCCGCGCCAGCACCTCGCGGCGGGCGGCCAGCTGCTCGCCCACCTCGTGGCGCAGGGCCCCGTTCACGCCGTAGTACAGGGCCACGCTGCCCACCGCAAACAGCACCGCCGCCAGGGCCAGGTAGTAGCGGTTGGTGGCGGCGAGGAGCTTCATATTTTTGAATTATAAATTTTGAATTATAAATGGGCGCTGTAAATCGTCGAATAGCATTATTTTAAGCGCTTACCGCTGCTTTTGCGTTGAATAAATAGACCCTTTATTCACACCTTCCCATTTATAATTTATAATTCAAAATTTATAATTCCCTTCTCACTCGCTGCTTAGTTTGTAGCCCACGCCGTACATGGTGCGGATGTAGTGGTCGGCCCCTTTTTCCTGGAGCTTTTTGCGCAGGTTTTTGAAGTGGGTGTAAATAAAATCGAACGAGTCGGCGGCGTCCACGGCGTCGCCGCAGAGGTGCTCGGCGATGGCCTCCTTGGTGAGGATGCGGTCGGGGTTGGCGAGCAGGTAGAGGAGCAAATCGTATTCTTTGCGGGTGAGGGCCAGGGGCTCGCCGCGTACCAGCACTTCGGCTTGGTCGGGCCACACGAGCAGGTCGCGGAACACGATGTGGTGTTGCCCCTGGAACTGCCGCCGCCGGATGATGGCCCGCAGCCGGGCGTTCAGCTCCGACAGATGAAAAGGCTTCACCAAGTAGTCGTCGGCCCCCAGGTCGAGGCCGGCAATGCGGTCTTCCAGCGTGTCGCGGGCCGTGAAAATGAGCACCCCGGCCGGCGAGCCATCCGCTTTCAGGGCCCGCACGAGGTCGAGGCCGTTGCCGTCGGGCAGGGTCAAATCCAGCAGCACGCAGTCGTAGCGGTAGAGCTTGATTTTCTCGTAGGCCTGGGCAAAATCGGCCGCTACTTCCACCACGTAGCCGCCGGGGCGCAGCGAATCGAGTAGGGCCGCGCGCAGGGCGGGTTCGTCTTCGACAAGCAGGAGTTTCATAGAATAATAATTTGAAACGCTGACCGGGGGTTCCTCCGCGCAGCCAGCGAAAAAACAGTGCAAACCTGAAGAGTTTCTGTGGAACGGCGGGGCGGAGACTAAGGCCCGGGCCGCTGACGCCAATTTTTCTTCAGAATTCCGGCGCAAGTTTGTGGCGACTTTCATTGATGAAATAACGGGCCGTCACGCTGAACGCAGTGAAGCATCTCTCCTGCGTAAGCAATCCAATTTTTCAACGATTGATTTTCTGCCGCAGCACGGATGCTTCACTGCGTTCAGCCTGACGGCCCGTTATCTTCTCTGCTCCTCCCCTGCCCTTTGACCGCTTTAAGTTTCCGTATTTCCTATTGGATGGTGCTGGGGGCCCTGCTGCTGGGCCTGGCCGGAGCGGCGCGCGCCCAGGTGCCCGCGCCGGCGGCCCTGGGGGCCCTGCCGGCCGCCGCGCCCGCGCTGCCCGGGAGCCCGCGCCGGCTCGACGATTTCCTGCAAGTGGCCTACGGTACCAGCCCGCTGCTGCGTGAGCTCGGCAACCAAGTGGCGCAAAATCGGATTGACAGCCTGCGGCGCAAGGCCCAGAATGGCGTGCAGGTGGCCGGCATCGGGGCAGCGGTGGTGTCGCCGTCCATCACCAACGGCCGCGGCGAGCAGGTGCTGGGCTACGATCAGGCCGTGAGCAACGGCGGCAACTATGCCAGCATCGCGCAGGTTACCAAGCCGGTCCTCAACCGTTTCCAGCTCCAAACCGACTACCGCATTCTGGCCAGCCAGGGCCAGGCGCTGCGCAACACCGGCCGCCTCTCGGCCCTCGATTTGCGCCGCAGCGTGACCGACCAATTCCTGACGGCCTACGCTGCGCAGCTCCAGCTCGATTTCAGCCGCGAGCTGCTGGCCCAGTTGAAAGTGCAGGACCGGCAGCTGCGCCAGCTCGTAGACGCCGGCATTTTCAAGCAAACGCAGTACCTGAGCTTTTACCTGTCGGTGCGCACCCAGGAGGTGACGGTGGAGCAAAACCGCCTCGGCTACCGGCGCGAGCTGGGGGCCCTGCGCGCCCTCTGCGGCGTGGCCGACACGGCCCTGGTGGCGGTGGAGGCCCCCGCGCCGCCCCCGCTGCGGCGGCTGGCCGGGCTGGGCTCCATCGTGCAGCGGCAGTACACGCTGGACAGCCTGCGCTACGGCCTCGACCGCCAAGCCGTGGACGCCGGCTACCGGCCCCGGCTGAGCGCGGTGCTCGACGGAGGCATTCAGTCGTCGCAGCCCGGGCTGCTGGCCCTGGGGCACAGCACGGGCCTAAGCGCGGGCTTCCAGCTGGCGGTGCCGATTTTCGACGGCCACCAGCGGCAGCTGCAATACCAGCGCATCGACCTCGACGAGCTGAGCCGGCGCGGCTACCGGCGCTTCGCAACCGTGCAGCGGCAGCAGCAGTACGACCAATTGCTGGGCCTGATCCGGGCATCGGAGGCGCTGGGGACCCGCATCCGCGAGCAGCTGCGGGTAGCCGAGGCCCTGGTAGGAGCCGCCCGTCAGCAGCTCGCTACCGGCGACGTCGCCATCCTCGACTACCTGAACCTGGTGACCAGCTACCGCACGTTGCAGTTCAGCCTCACGCAGGCTGAGGCCGACCGGCTGCGCAGCCGCTTCGCGCTGGATTATTTGGGCGAATAGCAGTTGAATATAATTTGATAAAAAAGAACGGTCATGCTGAGCGCAGCCGAAGCATCTCTCCCGCTTCGTTGAACGATTGGTTTACTACTGCGGGAGAGATGCTTCGGCTGCGCGGACGCCAGATGAGCATGACCGTTCTTTAATTTGGCTATTCTGTATTTATGAATTTTCTCACTCATTTACCCTTGCTCGCCGCATTCGCTGGCCTCACGGCCTGTGGCTCCAAGGCCCCAGCCGATACCGACATGCCCGCCGCCGGCGACGAGCCGGCCGTGAAGCCCCGCGCCCTGGTCACGGTGGGCCCCGTGCAGACCGATACACTCACCGATGTGCTGCGGTTGAGCGCCGTGTCGGCCTACCCGGCCAAGGACGCGCTGCGGGCCACCACCACCGGCTACGTGCTGGCCCCGGTGCCGGTGGTGGGCCAGGCGGTGCGGGCCGGGCAAACCGTTTTCACCGTCCAAACCAAAGAATCGCGGGTGCTGCACCTCGACCAGCTCACCGGTGACCCGCGCCTGAAGTTCAGCGGCATCATCCGCATCAAGTCGGGGCGCGCCGGCGTGCTGGCGGTCGTGGACAAGCTGGCCGGCGACTACGTGCAGGACGGCGAGCAGCTCGGCCTGACCTACGACAAGAACCGCTTCGGCTTCGTCCTCGACGTGCCCGTGACGCAGCTGCGCTACGTGCACACCGGCCAGGCTTGCCGCATCCTGCTGCCCGACGGCCGCGTGCTGCGGGGCCGTGTGGCCGAGGTGCTGGCCACCGCCGACGTCAGCATCCAGACCCAGCGCTACACCGTCCGGCCCACCGGGGCCGTGCCCAGCCTCCCCGAGAATTTGGCCGTGCAGGTTGAGCTGGACCGCAGCGCCCCCCACTTGGCGCGTACCCTCCCGCGCGGCGCAGTGCTCACCGACGAAACCCAGACGCAGTTTTGGGTGATGCGCCTAGTGAACGATTCGACCGCCGTGAA
The DNA here is from genome assembly GCA_964242665.1 of uncultured Hymenobacter sp. Taxonomy (GTDB): domain Bacteria; phylum Bacteroidota; class Bacteroidia; order Cytophagales; family Hymenobacteraceae; genus Hymenobacter. Next base: position 184,749 of record CAXTBA010000003.1, on the reverse strand, counting down.
AGTCCCGGTGACGGTGGGGGCCCAACAGCGCAACAACGTTGAAATCAAGGCCCCCAGCTTTTCGCCCAAAGACCGCATTTTGCTGAGCGGCAACTTTGGGCTCGACGACACGGCGGCGGTGAAGGTGACGCGGTGAGTAGCCGCAGAGAGGGAATAAAGTAGAACGCCGTGCTAAGCACGTCATGCTGAGCGCGACGGAGCAGAGTCGAAGCATCTCTTTCGCTCACTAATCATGGTTGCTGCCGCAGGAGAGGTGCTTCGGCTGCGCTCAGCACGACGGTCTTTTTGCCAAATAACTGATACTCTTTCCCAACCCATGTCGCCGCGCCCTTCCCTTTTCCAAGCCTACAAAGCGCCCATTGCGGTGCTGCTGGTGCTGGCCCTGGCCCTGGGCACGGTGGCGTACCGGCGCATCAACGTGGCCCTGTTTCCGGAAGTGACGTTCCCGAAGGTGAAGGTGATAGCCGAGAACGGCCTGGAGCCCGTGGACCGCATGATGGTGACCGTGACCAAGCCCATGGAAGACGCCATGAAGCGCGTGCCGGGCCTCAAGCTGCTGCGCAGCACCACCAGCCGCGGCAGCTGCGAGATTTCGGCGTTTCTGGATTGGAGCGCCAACGTGGCCACGAGCCAGACGCTCATCGAGTCGCGCCTCAACCAAATCAGGAGCGACCTCCCGCCCACCGTCCAGATTTCCGTCGAGCGCATGAACCCCGCCATCCTGCCGGTGATGGGCTACACGCTGGGGGCCCCGGGCCGCTCGGCGCTGGAATTGCGCAAGCTGGCGCTCTACACCATCAAGCCGTTTCTCTCGCAAGTCGACGGCGTGTCGTCGGTGCAGATCCAGGGCGGGCGCACGAAGGAGTACCAGGTGCAATTGCTGCCCGACCAGCTCGCCGCCCTCGGCCTGGGCCCCGACGACGTATCCAAAGCCTTGGCCGCGACCAATTTTGTGCAAAGCAACGGCTACCTCGCCGACTACCGCCGCCTCTATCTAACCGTGACGGACGCCACCATTCTCCAAAAAGAAGACTTGGAGAACCTCGTGCTGCGCAACGACGGCCACCGCATCGTGCGCCTCGCCGACGTGGCCACCGTGGCCCTGGGCGAGCAGCCCGAATACACCCGCATCAACGCCAACGGCCGCGACGCGGTGCTCATCTCCATCCTGCGGCAGCCCGACGCCAACGTGGTGCTCGTTTCGGACGGCATCAAAGCCAAGGTGCGGGCCCTCGCGGCGGGCCTGCCCCGGGGCGTGAAACTGGCCCCGTACTACGACCAGGCCGATTTTGTGGCAGAGGTGGTCCGCTCGGTGCAGGACAGCCTTTGGATCGGGCTGGCCCTGGCCCTGGTGGTCACGGCGCTGTTCCTGCGCTCGGTGCGGGCCACGCTTACCATCCTGGGAGCCATCCCGGTGGCGCTGGCACTCACCGTGGCGGTGCTGTACTTCGGCCTCGGCTACTCGCTCAACATCATGACGCTGGGGGCCTTGGCCGCCGCCATCGGCCTGATGATCGACGACGCCGTGGTGATGGTCGAACAGCTGCACCGCGTGGGCGAAGACCACCCCGGGGCCGCGCCCGGCGAGGTGGTGCGCCGCTCGGTGGGCCACCTGCTGCCCGCGCTGGTGGGCTCCAGCCTCAGCACCATCGTGATTTTCTTGCCGTTTGCGCTGCTGGGCGGCGTGGCGGGGGCCTATTTTAAGGTGCTGGCGACGACGATGGTCGTGGCCCTGGTGTGCTCGTTCTTTGTGGCTTGGCTGGGGCTCCCGGTTATTTATTTGCTGCTTTCCAGAAAAGCTGTTGGCTCTTCACTAGACGAAGCTGACAGCCAGCAGCCAAGCGCTAACCGCTCAAATAAGAACGAGGCCAACAGCCAGCAGCTATCAGCCAACAGCTCAGCAAGCAACCACCACGAAATTCCCTGGGTACGCTCCGTCATCCGGCACCCGGCGTACAGCATCGTCGGCATCGCGGTGCTGGTGGCCGCGATGGTCGTCATCGTCCCGCGCTTGGCCACGGGTTTTTTACCGGAGATGGACGAGGGGGCCATTGTGCTCGATTATAACTCGCCGCCCGGCACCAGCATCGAGGAAACCGACCGGATGCTGCGCCAAGCCGAGAAGCTGATCGTGAAAGTGCCGGAAGTGGCCAGCTACTCGCGCCGCACCGGCACCCAATTGGGCTTTTTCATCACCGAGCCCAACCGCGGCGACTACCTCATCCGCCTCAAAACCGACCGCCAGCGCACCACCGAAGAAGTGATTGCCGACCTGCGCCAGCGCATCGAAGCCACCCAGCCGGCCCTCACCATCGACTTCGGCCAGGTAATTGGCGACATGCTGGGCGACCTGATGAGCACCGTGCAGCCGCTTGAAATCAAGGTGTTCGGCCCCGACGCGCCCACCCGCTACGCCCTGGCCGACCGGGTGGCCGGCGTGGTGCGCGGCGTGGCCGGCACCGCCGACGTGTTCGACGGCATCGTGCGCATGGGCCCCGGCGTGGACGTGCGCCCCGACCCGCGCCGCCTGGCCCAGTACGGCCTCACGGCCACCGATTTCCAAACCCAGCTGCAAACCCAGTTGGCCGGCACCACCGCCGGCACGGTGCTCGAAGGCGAACAACTGCTCAACATCCGGCTGCGCTACCCCAACGCCGCCCAGGCCACCCTGGCCCAGATGCGCGGCGAGCCCGTGTTCCTGCCCAACGGCCAGCGCCGCCGCCTCGACGAGCTGGCCACCGTGCGCGTGAGCGCCGGCGACGCCGAGCTGGAGCGCGAAAACCTGCAAGCCATGACCGCCGTCACCGCCCGCCTCAACGGCCGCGACCTGGGCGGAGCCATGCGCGAAATCCGCCAGCAGCTGGAGAAAAGCGTGCCCCTGCCGCCCGGCTATTTCATCCAGTACGGGGGCTCGTATGCCGAGCAGCAACAATCGTTTCAGGAGCTGCTCACCATTTTGGGCACGGCATGCCTGCTGGTGTTCGCCGTCGGTTTGTTTCTGTTTAAGGATTTGAAAGCGGCGGGACTGATTGTGCTGGTGGCCATCCTGGGGCCCGCCGGGGGCAGCCTGGCGCTGTTCCTCACCCACACCCCGCTGAACGTGGGCTCCTATACCGGCCTCATCATGGTGGTGGGCATCATCGGCGAGAACGCCATTTTCACCTTCCAGCAGTTCAACGAAGCCCGCGCCGGGGCCCCCGTGGAAACCGCCATCGGCTACGCCATCGCCGCCCGCCTGCGCCCCAAGCTGATGACGGCCCTGGCGGCCATCGCGGCGCTGCTGCCGCTGGCGCTGGGCATCGGGGCCGGGGCCCAACTGCACCAGCCGCTGGCCATTGCCGTCATCGGGGGCCTGCTGCTGGCCTTGCCCCTGTTGCTGGTGGTATTGCCAAGCCTGCTGCGCTTGGCGTATGGCGGCGAAAAGAAGCCGACTCTGGCCGTGCTAGCTGTTTAGGAATTCCCGGACCCGGGGGTGGCGCAACAGCTTGTACAGGAGGGTTAATCCCCCGACGATTTTTAGCGTCATCCCGGTTAACAGCAGCTTATCGGCCCCGGCCCAATGCTGAATTTTAAACAGCGCGCCCACGAAGTCGGAGCACATCCCGAACGCGAATAGAATGAGGGCGTATTTAGCTTTCATAATGGCGGGTAGAACGTTGTGCAATGGTACAGCAGTTTTTTAGGCCAGGGCAGCGGAATAAGGGGCTGATTTTGGCGCGGGGCCCCGCACTTGGGCAGAGCAGCTACCCATCAAAAATAAACGTACAAGCCAGCGGCCACGGCCCTGCTTCTCGTGGGGCCAGCAGGCAAATAGGGCCACAGCGCGGCGGCCATCACCATGAACCTCAAAACTAAGATTACCGCCGGGTTTCTGGCCCTGCTGCTGCTGCTGCTGGGCCTGGGGGCCTACGCCTACCATTCGCTGCAACGGCTGGAAACCAGCTCGCGCGATGCGCTGACGGCCAACTTTTACTCCGTAGAGCTGGGCCAGCAGATGCTGCAAGCCCTCGACCGGCTGCAAGCCAACGCCGCCGACCCTGCCGGCCTGGCCCGCTTCCGGCAGGCCTTCGACCGCGAGGCCACCAACGTGACGGAGCCCGGCGAGCAGCAGCTCGTGGACAGCCTCACGGCCACCTTCGCCGCTTTTGGCCGCCGGGGGGCCCTGCCCCTGCTCGACCGGCTGCGGGACCAGACCCACCGCATGATTCGGCTGAACACGGCCGCCCTGACCGCCAAAAACGCGCAGGCCAGCCAGACCGCCGTGCAGGCCCGGCGCTACATGCTGGCCTTCACGGCGCTGTCGGTGCTCATTGCCCTCATGTTCGTGCTCAGCGTGCCCGAGTCGGCCGTGGGGCCCCTGCGCCGGCTCACCCAGGGCCTGGCGCACGCCACGGACGAAAATTTCAACGCCCCGCTTTTCATCGAAAACGACGACGAGTTTGGGCGCGTGGGCCGGGCCTTCAACCAGATGCTGGTGCAGCTCAACGATTTTCGCCGCGCGACCGCGGCCGACTTCGTGGCCGAGCGCAACCGGGCCCGCAGCATCGTCAACGGCCTCGACGAAGGGTTGATTTTGCTAGACGAAAGCCGCCGCATCATCCTGGCCAACCCCGTGGCCTGCGACCTGCTGGGCCTGCCCGCCGAGGCCTTGCTCGACCGTCCCGCCGCCGAGGTGGCCCGCGGAAGCGACCTGCTCCGGGCGATGCTGGCCCCGCTCGACGCGCCCCACGCCGAGCCGGCCGGGGCCCCGGTGCTCACCATTTCCCGCCACGGCGAGGACGCTTTTTATCGCTTGGCCGTGCAAGAGCTGGTGTCGTTCAACCCGGCCAGCAACGAAACGGAGTTCGTGGGCCAGATCCTGACCCTGCGCAACGTGTCGGACTTTCAAAAGCTCGACCAGGAAAAATCGAATTTCCTGCTCACGGTGGCCCACGAGCTGAAAACGCCGCTGGCCGGCATCAACGCCAGCCTCCAGGCACTGCGGCCCGACGCGGTGGCCGCCGCCGAGCGCCACCGCGTGGCCGACGGCATCGCCCGCCAAACCCAGCGCCTGCTGCGCCTGGCCGACGAGCTGACCGACGTGGCGCGCCTCAACGCGGGGGCCGGGGTGCAGTTCGAGGCGCAGGCCACGCAGGTGCCGGCCGTGGTGGAGTTCGCCGCCGCCACCGTGCAGGCCCAGCTCGACCAGCAGCACCTTACCCTGCGCACCGACTTGCCCGCCGACCTGCCCCCGGTGCGGGCCGACGTGGAGAAAACTACCTGGGTGCTCGTCAACTTGCTGGCCAACGCCATTCGCTACTCGCCGCCGGGCGGGACCGTGGTGGTGCGGGCCGTGCGGGTGGAAAATTTCGTGCAGGTTTCGGTGCGGGACCACGGCCGCGGCATCGCCGCAGAAAACCACGAGCGCATCTTTCAGCGCTTCGTGCAGCTTCCCGACGCGGCCCACACCGGCGGGGCCGGCCTGGGCCTGAGCATCGCCCGCGAGTTCGTCACTACCCAGGGCGGTCGGCTGTGGGTCGAAAGCGCGCCGGGCGCGGGCAGCGAGTTTTGTTTTACGCTGCCAGTTTTGAGCTGAGCTGTTATTAGCTGAGCTGATAGCAGTTGGCTGGTAGCTTTTCGGTAAGCGAGAAGACTACGCGGCGCAAGGCCCGTACCGCCAAGCTGGGCTTGGCCTCGCCCCGGGTAATCGTTCAGCGAAGCCAAGCCCAGCCTAGCGGGACTGGCTCCGCCGCATATTGTTATCATTTACTCAAAAAAAGCTAACAGCTAAAAGCTATTAGCCAAAAAGCTTAAAACCTGCATGGAATTATACGCTCAGTTTTCGCTGCTGGTGGTAGCGACGGCCTTTTTTACCTACCTCAACCACCGCTTTTTGCGCCTGCCCGCCACCATCGGGCTGATGGTGCTGACGCTGCTCTCGTCGCTGGTACTGGTGGGCCTGGGGCGACTGGGGGTGCCGGCGGTGCTGCGGGTGGTGGAAGTGGTGCGCGCCATCGACTTCCACACCGTGCTGATGCAGTACATGCTCAGCTTTTTGCTCTTCGCCGGGGCCGTGCAGCTCGACACCCGCAGCCTGAGCCTGCAGCGGCTGCCGGTGCTGCTGCTGGCCACGGTCGGCACCCTGATTTCAACTTTTATGGTCGCCTGCGGCCTGTACCTGGTGCTGCCCCTGTTCGGGCTGCCGCTCGATTTCATCTACTGCCTGCTATTCGGCAGCCTCATTTCGCCCACTGACCCCGTGGCCGTGCTGGGCATCCTCACCAAAGTAGATTTACCCAAAGCCTTGGAGACGAACATCGTGGGCGAATCCCTTTTCAACGACGGGGTGGGCGTGGTGGTGTTTGCCACGGTGCTGGCCGTGGCTGCCCCCGGCGGGGCCGTGGGCCCTGGCCAGGTGCTGGGCCTGCTGCTGCGCGAGGGCGTGGGCGGGCTGGCGCTGGGGGCCGCCCTGGGCTACGCCGTGTACCGGCTGCTGCGCGGCGTGGACAACTACATCGTAGAAGTGCTGCTTACGCTGGCCCTGGTGATGGGCGGCTCGGCCCTGGCGGCGGCGCTCCACACCTCGGGGCCCCTGGCGATGGTGGTGGCCGGCCTCATCGTCGGGGGCCAGCAGAGCCGGCGCGCGATGTCGGACACGACCGAAGACTACGTGGACAAGTTCTGGGAGCTGATTGACGGGGTGCTCAACGCCTTGCTGTTCGCGCTCATGGGCCTGGAAATGCTAGTCTTGCGCATCAAGGGGGCCTACGTGGGCGCGGGACTGGCCGCGGTGGCGCTGGTGCTGCTGAGTCGGCTCGTGTCGGTGAGCATCCCGCTGAGCTTTCTGCGGACGCGGCGCGAGTTTTCCGACTTCAACCTGGCCGTGCTCACCTGGGGCGGGCTGCGCGGGGGCATCTCGGTGGCCCTGGCCCTGTCGCTGCCGCCCACCATGCCCCGCGAGCCGCTACTCGGCATCACCTACGTGGTGGTGGTGTGCTCCATCCTGGGCCAGGGCCTGACCATCGGGCCCCTGGCGGCCCGCTTGCAGCGCGGACGCCAGCGGGCCGCAGCGGGCTAGCTAAATAGTCGTTAGCTGGTAGCTATTAGCTTTTCGTTTGGCACCGCTTCCCACCGGAGGTGGTGATGAAGCTGCTCGTCGAACCAAAGGCTCCCAAAAAAACACGGCTCCGGCTTTGGTAAAGCCGTGGCAGTGCTGCTTAAAGATACTTCCCTCAGAAAAAGCTAACAGCCAACAGCTGACAGCTCAAAACTACTCCACCACGAGCACCCGGAAACTGTTGGGCACCACGCTCAGCCGGGGCCGAGGCTCGGCGGGCGTGGGGGCCGGGGCCGGGCCGAAATCGGCGGTGGGCAAATAAACGCGGTGCGTGGTTTCGTCGAGGGCGCAGGTGCGGGCCCCGCGCGCGGTATCCAGCGTTTGGGCCACGCGAAACGCGCCGGGGCCGTCCTCCTTTACCACCGTAACGGTGCCGCTGCCGTTGGAGCTGATGGCCACCTGCCGGCCGTCGTCGAACACCACGCCGTCGACGCCGCTGCCGATGGCCAGTTCGGCCACCCGCTGGCCGGTGTCGGCGTCGAGGACCACCATTTTTTGGTTGCGGCACACGCTGAACAAGCGGCGGTGCGCCCGGTCGATGGCCAGGCCGCTGGGCCCTTCGCCGGGCCCCAGGGGCCAGCGGTGCGTCTCTTTCAGGGTTTTGGCGTCGAAGGCCAGGAGTTCGCTTTTGTCTTCGAGGTTGACGAAGATGGTGCCCTTGCCGTCGCTCACGGCCGCCTCCGGGGCCCCGCCCAGCTCAGCGGTACCCACAGCCGCACCGGTGGCCGCGTCGAGCACGGTGGCCGTGGTGCCGTCGTTGTTGAAGGCAAACACCCGGTTCGAAAACGCATCGTACAGCACCGCGTCGGGCTTGGCCCCGGCGGGCACGGTGGCCGTCACCTGCAACGTTTTGGGGTCGAATACGAGCACCGAGTTGGTCCGCCCGCAGGTGATGAAGCCGTGCGCCGGAGCCAGGGCAATGCCGTGCACGCCCGGCGTGTTGGGGATGCTGCCCAGCTTGTGCCCATCGGCCAGGTCGAGCACGTCGACCTGGCTGCCGTGCGAAGCGAACACGCGCCCGCCGGCATGGTCCACGAAGATGTAGTCCCAGCCGCCTTCGCCGCCCACCGCCCAGGTGGCGGCCACGCGGTAGTCGGGCGCGGCGTGCCCGGCCGCGGGGGCCGGGGCGGACTTGTCGCGCGCGATGAGCGGAGCCGGCTCCCGTTTCACCTCTGGATTGGACTGGGCCCGGGCCACGCAGGAGGCCCCCAGCAGCAAGGGCAGCAACAGACGGTTCATAAGAAATGGTTTAGGGTTGGCGGTGCTTGGTTTCCGTCGTTGCGCTCGCAACGACAACAGGGCATCCAGTCATTTAAAAGCCACGCACCATCAACCAAGCACCAAGCACCACCAACCTACTTCGGCCGCCAGGTCAGGCACAGGCCGGGGGCATTGCCGTAGTAGGTGGGCACCAGGCCGATGTCGCGCCCGATGGGCTTGCGGCCCCAGCGGTTGCGGTGGGTAAGGTAGGCCAAATGCGCCGACAAAATGCCGAAGCCGGCCCCAGCAAACACGTCCGATTCCCAGTGCTTGTCGTTGATCATGCGCAGGGCGGCCACGCTGGTGGCAATGGTATAGGCCCCGATGCCGTACCACTGGCTTTTGTCGCGCAGCTCGGTGTGCACAATGCTGGCGGCTAGGAACGCCTGGGCCGTGTGCCCCGACGGAAACGACTGGTTGTTGGAGCCGTCCGGCCGCTCAATTTTGGTGAAGGACTTGGTCACGAACACGGAAGACAGCATAATGGCCTCGCTTTTCAGGATGACCAGGGCCAGGTTGGTGCGGTCGTTGCGGCTTTCGACGCCCGCCAGCAGCACCCCGCCCAATTCGAAGTAGGGCGCGAATTCTAGAAAGTCATCGACGTGGGTGTGGCGGCCGGGCCCGAAGAGGTGGTTGATGTCGCTCTTGGCATCATAAGAAGAATAGAACCCGTGCCCGTTAATCGTGCTGATGCCGTAGCCGATGAGCACCGCCGGCACAACGCCGGCCCGAAAACCCTTGCTTTTAAAAAACGGTCGCTTGGCGGCCACCGGCACCCCGCCGGGGTTTTCGTATTTGTGGATGGTATCGGCCGCAGCGGGGGCCGGCACGGGCAGCACCTGCGCTTGGGCTGCCGGGGCCACGCCAACCATCAACGTGAGGGAAACTGCCCAAGCTGCGCCGGTGCGGCGCGCGTTGCCCAAATTCCCAGAAAAAAACTGCTTCATCTGCATGCAAAAAGAGTAAAAATGGTATTCAATTCCGTCGCAAATCTGTGACGCCGGCCGGTGCTAGGGCTGTTTGTAAACCACCCCGCCTTTCATCACGAACTGCACTTGGCGCAGGGCTTCTACGTGCTGCGTGGGGTCGCCGGCCACGGCCACAAGGTCGGCGAGCAAGCCCGGGGCCACCCGGCCGCGGTCGGCGAGGTGGAATATTTGGGCGTTGCCGGCGGTGGCGGCGCGCAGCACTTGCAGCGGGGCCAGGCCGTAGTCCTGCACCAGCAGCTCCAGCTCGCGGGCGTTGTCGCCGTGCGGAAACACGCCCACGTCGCCGCCCATCACCAGCGCCACGCCGGCTTGCAGGGCCGCCTGCACGGCGCGGTGCTTGGCCAGCACCCGCTCGGGCGCGGGCTGTTGGCCTTTTTTCCAGCCCTTGTATTGGGAAACGGCGTCGGTGGCGGCCACGGTGGGGCACAGGGCCACGCCGCGCTGCTTCATCAGCCGGAACACCTCGGGCGTGCCGCCGTCGCCGTGCTCGACGGTTTCGACCCCAGCCAGCACGGCCCGGCGCATGCCCTCGGCGGTGCTGGCGTGGGCCACCACGCCGCGCCCGGCCGAGCGGGCCGTTTGCACAATCAAGGTCAGTTCTTCCAGCGAAAACGTGGGCTGGGCCGTGCCGCCGGGGCCCCAGCGGTAGTCGGCGTACACCTTCACCACGTCGGCTCCGTGGCCGATCTGCTCGCGCACGGCCCGCACGAGGCCGTCCACGCCGTCGGCTTCCTGGGCCCCACGGGGCAGGTCGTCCACGGCGGCCAGGCGGGGGCCGTAGCTGCCGGTGGCCACCAGGGCGCGGGTGGCCACCAGCAGCCGCGGCCCGGGGATAATGCCTTCCTCAATTGCCTGCTTCAGGCCCACGTCGGCGTAGCCCGCTCCTTCCGTGCCCAGGTCGCGGGCGGTGGTGAAGCCCGCCAGCAGCGTGCGCTGGGCGGCCACCGTGGCCCTGGCCACGCGCAGGGCCAGCGGCTCTTGCAGCACTTGGTCGTCCCAGGAAGTTTCGTTGTAAGGGTGCAGCAGCAGGTGCGAATGGCCCTCGATCAGGCCCGGCAGCAGCGTGAGGCCGGGCAGCGCCAGCGTCCGGGCCCCGGCGGGGGCCGTGACTTGCGCCGCCGGGCCGGCCGCCGTGATTTTATTGCTTTCGACCAGCACGGCCCAGCCGGGGTGCAGGTCCTGCCCGTCGAACACGGCGGCGGGGCGCAACAGCGTAGCAGCGGGCGCAAGAGCCTGGGCACGGGCAACCAGGGGCACTAAAAAGGCGAGTAAAAACAGGTATTTCATAAGTCGGGGCTGGCAAGGAGTGCGCGGGCCGTAATGCTTGCCGCCGTTGAACGGCAGGGGCCTACTCCCCCGGATGGTACGTGCGCGCCGCGTGCGCCTTCACGTCTTCCGGGTAAAACCACACGTCCTTAAACTTGCCTTCGCAGTACAGCGGGGCCTGGTCGGTGAAGTGCGGGGCCCCGGGCCGGCTGTCCTGGCCGCCGGTGATTACGGAGCGGGCCCGCACGCGGGGGCCGAACTCTACCACCGCCACGAAGCTGTTGCCCACGTAGCCGTAGCGTTTCTTGGTGCCAGGAAACGTGTGGGCCCCGAACGCGGCCAGCGAGCCCCAGGCCGACGACGCGAAGGCCACTGGCCGGCTGGGTTGCTTGTCGTCGAAGGTTTCGTCGATGCGGCCGGTCAGGCGCTGGTAGCGGTTGATTGCGCCCCACGGTACCTGCCAGCGGCCAAAATCGCGGGCCAGCTCCTCCAGGGTTTCGGCCAGGGCCGTCACCTTTTCATCGGGCGAGGTGTAGGTGATAACGAACTGCGTGAAGGCCAGGTAGCCCGGGTGGGCATCGGCCGGCAAGCGGGGGCGGGCCAGCCGCTGGAGCCGCTCGGCCCAGTAAATGGCCAGCGTCTGGGCCACGGAGGCGGTGTCATAGTTCAAATCCCAGCCGCGCAGCACCTCGATGGCCTCCGCCACCCCGGCCGGGGCCGCGCCACCGGGCACGTCCATCGTCAGCTGGTAGTCGTTGAAAAGCGCCGGCAGCAGCTCCTCAAACCCGGCCAGGTGCGGGTCGTTGGCGGCGGCGATGAGCGTGTCGAGCGAGAACGACTTGCGCCGGCTCAGCACCCGCACCGCGTTGAGGCCCCGGTAGTTTTCGGCGTCGGGGGCCATGTAGGCGGGGTAGTTTTTGGGGTCGGGGCTGCCGCCGGGGCCCGCCACCGTGAAGGGCGTAGAGTTGCAGTTCTGGATGAAGCCGCTGGCGGGGTTGCGCACCTGCACGAGGTCCTCGACCGGGTGCAGGCCCTGCCACTCGGTGCGGGCGGTGCTGCCGTCCACGGGCTGGCTCCAGTCGAAGCCGGCCGGGCGGCGGGGCATGAAATTGCCGTGCCAGTAGGCGATGGTGCCCAGGGCATCGGCAAAAACCGTGTTGTTCGAAGCGTTGCCGTTCAGCCGCATCACCTCGCGGAAGCTAGCGTAGCTCGTGGCCTTGGTGCGCAGGTACGACTGCTCCAGGGCCGCGAGGGGCGCGTCCATCATCTTCACCGTCACCCATTTTTCGCCCTGCTGGCCCACCACGGGGCCGTGCGGCGTGTAGTAGGTCGTGAACTTGCGGCGCAGCAGCTGCCCGTCCTTCAGGTAGGCCAGCACCACGGCGCCGGTGCGCACGGGCAGCTGCTTGCCATCGTAGAGGTAGTAGTACTGGCCGTCTTTGCTCGTCACCGTTTCCAGGTACTCGTCCATCGAGTCGGCCTGGCTGGAAGTGTGCATCCAGCCGCATTTGGCGTTAAAGCCTTGGTAAATAAAAAACTACCCCCACGTGACGGCCCCGTAAGCGTTGAGGCCGGTAGCGCTGGTCATCTGCACCTCCGAACGGAAGTAGAACGAGGTGTGCGGGTTAATCAATAACAAGGCGTGGCCCGACGCGCTGCGAGCCGGCGCGATGGCGAAGCCGTTCGAGCCCACCGAACTACCGTCAAACCTGTCGGCACCGGCTGGGGGCCGGTGCCACGACGTCGGCTTTTGCTGCCCATAAAACGCCTTGATGCGCTCGGCCGGCACCACGCTTACGTTGCCGCCGATGCTGCCCTCGCTGAAAAGCAGCGGCATCCACGGCTGGAAGCGCCGGATGCGCCGCGGGTGCACGTCGGGGTGCGTGGCCAGGTAGTAGTTGGTGCCGGCGGCGAAGGCATCGAGCAGGCTGCGCATCCACGCCGGGCTGCGGCCGTACACCGCCACGGCCCGCGTACTGTCCATGAACAGGCGGGCCCGCAAGTCCTCGTAGAGCAACGCCTCGCCGTCCACTTCGGCGCGGCGGCCCAGGGCCGTGAGGTAGTTGTCCTCCACCCGCGCAAAATCTTCTTCGCACTGCGTGTACAGCACCCCAAACACGGCGTCGGCGTCGGTTTTGCCGTTGATGTGGGGCACGCCCCAGGTATCGCGCGTCACCGCCACTTGCTGGGCCTGCTGCTTCCAGCGGGCCACCTCGGCGGGCGTGAAGGCTTGCGCCCGGGCCCGTCCCAGGGCCCCCAGGCTGAGCAGGAAAATAAGGATTTTTTGCATGAGTTCAATCGCAATATTTTCCCAAAACGCTCATGCCCATCCGGCGTCCACGCAGTGAAGCATCTCTACTGCGTGGACGCCGGATGGGCATGAGCGTTCTTTTTGCTAGAAGTCGATTATGCAAAGAAAGGCCGCCCGTAGCAATGCGAGCGGCCTCTCCAGGAGCGCAACTTTCGGGGCCCTAGCCGCGGCGGTTCACCGCGTTCAAATCCTCAAAAGCTTCTTTGAGGCGCGTGACGAAGGTTTTCTCGCCTTCGCGCAACCACACGCGGGGGTCGTAATATTTTTTGTTGGGCGAATCGGGGCCGCTGGGGTTGCCCATCTGTCCTTGCAAATAGGCTTCGTTCTTCACGTAATAATTCTTGATCCCTTCCCACAGGGCCCACTGCAAGTCGGTGTCGATGTTCATCTTAACGGCCCCGTAGCTGATGGCCTCGCGGATTTCCGCCTGGCTGGAACCCGAGCCGCCGTGGAACACAAAGTCCACCGGCTGGGGCCCCGTGCTGAAATGCTCTTGCACGTACTGCTGCGAGTTGTGCAGGATTTTGGGCTGGAGCTTCACGTTGCCGGGCTTGTACACGCCGTGCACGTTGCCAAACGCCGCCGCGATGGTGAAGCGCGGGCTCACCTTCAGCAACTCCTCGTAGGCGTAAGCCACTTCCGAGGGCTGGGTGTAAAGCTTGCTGGAATCGACGTCGGAGTTGTCCACGCCGTCTTCTTCGCCACCGGTCACGCCCAGCTCGATTTCCAGCGTCATGCCCATTTTAGCCATGCGCGCCAGGTATTTCTGGCAGATTTCAATGTTCTCCTCGATCGGCTCCTCCGACAAGTCGAGCATGTGCGAACTGTACAGCGGCTGGCCGTACTGGGCAAAGTATTTCTCGCCGGCATCGAGCAGGCCGTCGATCCAGGGCAACAATTTCTTAGCGGCGTGGTCGGTGTGCAGCACCACCGGCACGTCGTAGAGCGCGGCCATGGCGTGCACGTGCTGGGCCCCCGAAATGCCCCCGGCAATGCTGGCCTGCTGCTTGTCGTTGGGCACCGACTTGCCGGCGAAAAACTGGGCCCCGCCGTTCGAGAACTGAATCATGACGGGCGAGTTCAGGTCGCGGGCCGCTTCGAGCACGGCGTTCACCGTGTCGGTGCCGGTCACGTTCACGGCGGGCAAAGCGAAGCCCTGGGCCTTGGCCCGTTGGAAAAGCTGCTGCACTTCGTCGCCGTGCAGTACGCCGGCCCGGAGGCGCTCGGTAGTTAAGGTTGGCATGGGGAGGGTTGGGCTGAATGAGGCGGCAATTTAGAGGAAATATGGGCTTAGAATCCATACGTAAGGGAACTGGCTCAAACGCCTTGCAGAATTGCCGTACTTTTCGGCTTCGCTCCCACCCTGCGCTACTCATGGCCGTTCAAACCCACTACCGCGCCTGCAACTTGTGCGAGGCCATCTGCGGCTTAGAAATAAAGCACCAAGACGGCCGCGTGCTCGGCATCGCCGGCGACCGCCAGGACCCGTTCAGCCGGGGCCACATCTGCCCGAAGGCGGTGGGCTTGCAAGACGTTTACGAAGACCCCAACCGCCTGCGCCGGCCCCTGAAGCGCACCGCCACCGGCTGGGAAGAAGTGGGCTGGGACCAGGCCCTCGACGAAGTGGCCGCCCGCCTGCGGGAAGTGCGGGCCCAGCACGGCCCCCACGCCACGGCCTGGTACGCGGGCAACCCCAGCGTGCACAACTCGGGCACGCAGCTGGCCGCGCCGGGCTTTCTGCGGGCCCTGGGCTCGCGCAACTTGTTCTCGGCCTCGTCGGTGGACCAATTGCCGCACCACTTCGCAGCCTGGCAGCTGTTTGGGCACCCGCTGCTGCTACCCGTGCCCGACCTCGACCGCACCGACTACTGGCTGATTTTGGGCGGCAACCCGCTGGTGTCCAACGGCAGCTTGATGACGGCCCCCGACGTGGCCGCCCGCCTCCGGGCCATCCAGGCGCGGGGCGGCCAGGTGGTGGTCGTGGACCCGCGCCGCACCGAAACCGCGGCCCGCGCCGACGCCCACCACTTCATCCGGCCCGGCACCGACGTGTTTTTGCTGCTGGCAATGGCGCAGGTGCTGTTCGCCGAAGACCTGGTGCGCCTGGGCCGCCTGGCCGATTTTACCGACGGCCTGGAGGCCCTGGCAGCAGCCGTGGCTGAATTTTCGCCGGAGCGGGTGGCGGAGATTACCGGGATGGAGGCGGCCGTGATCCGGCAGTTGGCGCGCGAGCTGGCGGCCGCCGAACGGGGCGTGTGCTACGGCCGGGTGGGCGTGTCGGTGCAGGAGTTTGGGGGCCTGTGCTTGTGGCTGGTGAGCGCGCTCAACATCCTCACTGGCCACCTCGACGCGCCGGGCGGGGCCATGTTCGCCACGCCCGCCTTCGACGTGCTGGGCAAGCCCCAGCCCTACGACCGCCACGGCCGCTACCGCAGCCGGGTGCGCGGCGCGGCCGAATTCATGGGCGAGCTGCCGGTGGCCTGCCTGGCCGAGGAGATCCTGACGCCGGGCCCCGGCCAGCTCCGGGCCCTAGTCACGAGCTGCGGCAACCCGGTGCTGAGCACGCCCAACGGCCGCCGGCTCGACGCGGCCCTGGAAGGCCTGGATTTCATGGTGAGCATTGACATTTACCTCAACGAAACCACACGCCACGCCCACTTCATCCTGCCGCCCGCCACGGGCCTTGAAACGGCGCACTACGACGTGTCGTTTCACGCCCTGGCCATCCGCAACACGGCCCGCTATTCCGAGCCGCTGTTTGACAGGGGGCCCGACGCGCGCTACGACTGGGAGATTTTTGAGGGCCTGCGCCAACGACTGGGGCCCGACGCCTACGACCCGGCCACGGCCCCCGCACCCGAAAATCCCGAGGCCAAAATCGACCTGGGCCTGCGCTACGGGGCCTATGGCAAGCAAGGCCTTTCGGTGGATACCCTGCGCGCCGCGCCCCACGGAATCGACCTAGGGGCCCTCCAGCCGCGGCTGCCGCAGGCGCTGCGCACCGCCGGCCAGCGCATCGACGTGGCCCCGCCCCTGCTGCTGGCCGACCTAGCGCGGGCCCGGCAGGTGCTGGCGGCCCCGCCCGCGCTGGCCCCCGACCAGCTGCTGCTGGTGAGCCGCCGCGAACTGCGCAGCAACAACTCGTGGATGCACAACGCGCCGCGCCTCATTAAGGGCCGCAACCGCTGCACCCTGCACCTGCACCCGGCCGATGCCGCCGCCCGCCGCCTCGCCGAGGGGCAGTTGGTGCGCGTGCGCTCCCGGGTGGGCACCGTGGAGCTGCCCGTCGAGCTCACCGAAAACATGATGCCCGGCGTGGCCAGCATGCCCCACGGCTACGGCCACCAGCGCCCCGGCACGCGCCTCGATGTGGCCGCGCAGCACGCCGGGGCCAGCATCAACGACCTCACCGACGAGTTGCGCCTCGACGCCCTCACCGGCAACGCGGCGCTGTCGGGGGTGCCGGTGTGGGTGGAAGGGGCCTGATTGCCGTTGCCGGAAGCGCGGTGCAATGGACACGCAGGCCCCGATAATCTTGCTTCAGAACGTTAAATTCATAGCAAAAGGGAGTAAACGGCTGTTCAGACCCGATTTAACTCTGCTCACGTCGCATTTGATCTGATCTTCTTCCGATCTAATCCTATTCACTGCCTCGCAAACCAGGCTCCGCTCCTACCAAATCCTACGCTCATCTGCTCAAGGCCGACTCGAAGCAGGTTTATAACCCGGGACTTTCGCCAATGCGCCGCCAGCCAGTCTCGGCGGAGCGGCCCAAACCGCCGCAACGATTTCGGGCCGTCCCACCGGTGCTTTGGCCAATCCTAAAAAGCTGTAATTACCAGCGGATCGCCCCGCTGGGGCCCAGGACCGGGGCGGTTGTGTGGGCTTCATAACCAAGGTGTACGGTGGCCGCGGTGGGCAAGCCAGCGGTGGGCCGCCTCGGCACTGCTCCGGTTTATCGCCACGGGCCCAGCCCTGCGGGCCGCTGCTTTGCACCTGTCCGCTCTACACGTTTAAGGCCGCACTGCACATGCGTTATCTGCTTATCAACTGCACCGTATTCACTGGCACGGCCGTGCTGCCCAACCACGCCGTCCTCGTTGAGAACGAAACCATCGCAGCCGTTTTGCCCGCCGCCGACGTGCCCGCCGGCGTGCCCCAACACGATTTGGATGGCGGGAATCTCTGCCCCGGCTTCGTCGATTTGCAGGTGTACGGCGGGGGTGGGCACCTGTTCTTTGCCGAGCCCACGGCCGCGGCGCTGGCCAGCTTACGGGCCTACACGCTGCGCCACGGCACCACCAGCTTCCTGCCCACCGTGCCCACCAGCCCGCCCGACCTGGTACGGGCGGCGCTGGCGGCCGGGCGGGCGGCCCGGCCCACCACGCCCGGCCTGCTGGGGGTACACCTGGAGGGCCCCTACATCAACCCCGCCCGGAAAGGGGCCCACCGCGAAGAGTTTATCCAAACGCCCGAGCCGGGGCCCCTGGCCGAACTGCTGGCTTTCGGGGCCGGGGTGTTGCGCATGATGACGCTGGCCCCCGAGGTGGCCACGCCCGGGGCCCTGGCCCAGCTGCGCGCCGCTGGCGTGGTGTGCTCGGCGGGCCATTCCAACGCCACGTATGCCGAGGGCATGGCCGCGTTTCGGGACGGCTTCGGGGCGGCCACGCATTTGTTCAACGCCATGTCGGGGCTGCAACACCGGGCCCCCGGACTGGTAGGGGCTGTTTACGATGACCCGGCCGTGGCCGCCAGCGTAGTGGCCGACGGCGTGCACGTAGACTTCGCAGCCGTCCGCATCAGCCAGAAAATCATAGGCGAACGGCTGTTCCTCATCAGCGACGCGGTGGACGAATCAGCCCGCGGAGCCTACCAATTTCGCCGCCAGGACGACCATTTTGTGGACGCCAACGGCACCCTTGCCGGCTCGGCCCTTACCCTGATGGCCGCCGTGCGCAACTGCGTGCGGCACGTGGGCATACCCTTGCCTGAAGCCTTGCGCATGGCCAGCCTCTACCCCGCCCGCGTGCTGGGGCTCGCCGACCATCTGGGCCTGCTTCAACCCGGCTATCGGGCTGATATGTGCTTATTTAATAATGAATTCGACGTGTGGGCTACTGTGCTGCACGGCCGCTTGCAGTGGCACCGGCCTTGAGGAACAGTCAGGGCTGCTCGGCGTTCAGCGCCGAGCTACTGCTTGCTTGGTGCCGGCAGTTTTAGCCGCCATTAGCTTCAGCACAAATGCCAACTGCGGGTCGCGGTTGGCAAGAAAATCGTCGTGGGATTGCGCGACGAAATAATCGGGCAGGACGCCCCGCCCAAACGGCTGGCTGGCTTTGAGCGGCACGTCCTGTTGCAAATCGACCCAATAAAAGCTGGTTCGAATGCCGGTGTTGGGCAAGGTGTATTCCAGCTCGCCGTGGCCGGTGTGGCCGTAATAACCGCCCATTGTTTCTTCGCCAACCACCACGGCGCTGGTGTTGCCGCGCACCATGGCCGCGAACATGGAGCCAGCGGAGGCAACGCGCGGGCCGATGAGCAAGTACAGCCGGCCGCGAAACGCGTTTTGGCGGGGCTGAAAAACCGGGTTGCCTTTGGCGTTTTGGTGAGGCTTGCCGTCGGGCCCCACGGTAAAATCGGTGCGCAGCTCGTCTTCTTTTTCCTTCACCAGCGCGGCGCGCTCGGCGGTGTCTTTTTCAACGCTGAGGTAGCGGCGGTATGGCACCCGCTGGAAGCTGACGGTGGACGCTTTATTTTCCCGAAACGGCGCCCGGGCCAGGTAGGTGAAGGCGAGCATGTCGTTGTTGTCGTCGCCGCCACCGTTGGCCCGCACGTCCACCAGCAAGGTAGTAATGGCCGGCGACCGGTGGAGCCGCCCAAAGCACGAATCCAGAAACGCCTCGTATTTCCGGTGCCCCGCTGTGCCCTCCTCCCCCATCGAGAACGTGTTGAGTGTGAGTACGGCCATTGGCTGGCCGGGGAAGATGCGGAACGCGCATTGCGGGGCGGCGTCGGCAAAAAAATTGTGGTCGTTAGGTTGGGAATGGCGGGCGTCGAAGGCTTGTTGGTAAGCGCGGTACGTAACCGCTGGCAGCATTTGAACCAGGGTGTCCGGGGCCCCCAGCACCGTGTAACGCACTGCAAACGTTGCTTGGGGCCCATATTCCAATCGGTAGTATTCCGGGAAAGCAGCCGCCAGGCCCACCGTTTTGCCCGTAGTATTCAGCCCGTCGGTGGTGTAGTATTTGCCCAGCTCGCGCACGAGCCGCTGGGCCGGGATGCCGTTGATGCTGGCAATGGCGGCCCCCAGCGGCACCGGCGCGTGCGTCGAGTTCAGCACCAACTGGCCTGCTACGAGCTTCACCGGGCAAGGAAAAAATGCGGGGGCCCTGCGCATTTCGTCGCGCACCGTGTCGGGCAGCGAGGCGTCGTTGTGCAGGCTGCCTTCGAAGTCCGTGACGCCCATCACCAGCCGGTACACGTCGGTAACGGTCATCCGGTTCGTCACCCGGGCACGGGCAGCGGCGAAGGCGCTGTCCATTTGGGCCTTGGTGCGGTATTTATAAATGCCTGCATGGGCCGCTTCCTTGATGCGTTGAAACAGCATCAGGTCTTCCAGCACCTGTTTTTTGGGGATGACGCGGGTGAGGGCCTTGGCCGGATTTTGCGCCGTTGGTTTCGGCTGGCACGCGGCCAGCCAAACCAAGCCGAGCCCCCTGCCGCAACTCCGCAACCAAAAAACTGCCGGCATAAATAAGAGGCTATTTTGAGCTAAATCCCGGGCCTCCCCGCGGGTACAGCCGCATCTTTGCGTCGGCGGCTTGCACGGTTGACGCTGTAAATCGCCGACGCAAAGGTGCGGCTCTGCGTCATCCTTGGGCCAGAAGTCAAAGTCAATAATTCCTCAATCCACGGGCGGACTAAAGCGCGGGTCCTGGATGAAGGTGGAGTCGGTGAGCGTTTTCAGAAAGGAAATAATCTGCTGCTTTTCGGCCGCCGTTAGGCCCAGGGGCTGGCCGGGGCCCAGGGGGCTGTTGGTGCCGTTGAGGATGTTGGGGTCGAGGTTGGGGCTGCCGAAGGCAATGTGCTCGTTGTAGTGCGCCAGCACGTCGTCCAGCGTGGCAAAGCGGCCGTCGTGCATGTAGGGGGCCGTGAGGGCGATGTTGCGCAGCGACGGAATACGAAACTTGCCCTGGTCCGAAGCCAGGCCCGTGGGAACGGCCCGGCCTAAATCGGTGAAGGTGAGGTCGAGGCCGTTGTTGACGAAGGTGTGGTTGGTTTGCAGGTCGCCGGCGTGGCAGTCGGCGCAGTTGCCGCCGCGGCCGGCAGCCGTGCCGCTGGGGTGGGTGAGGAACAGCTGCAAGCCGCGCACCTCGTCGTCGGTGAGCACACTGCGGTCGCCGCGCCGGTAGCGGTCGTAGCGCGAGTTGCCCGACACCAGCGTGCGCACGAACTGCGCCAGGGCCTTCAGCAAGTTATCCTCCGTGATGGGGCCCGCCCCGAAGGCTTTGGCAAACAAGGCCACGTAGCGCGGCTGGGCCTGGAGCTTGGCCACGCTGGCGGCCAGCGGCTGGTGCATCTCCACGGCGTTGGTGAGGGGAATGCGGGCCTGCGCTTCCAGGCCCGGGGCCGCGCCGTCCCAGGTCAGCTGCGGCTCCCAGAGCAGGTTGCCGAGCGCCATGGCGCTGCGCGGGTGCTGGGCCCCGTTCACGCCCACGGCGCGGGCCAGCCCGTCGGTGAAGGCCCGCGCCTGGCGGTGGCACGAGGCGCAGGAAATGCTGTTGTCGACCGAAAGCGTCTTCTCGTAAAACAAGTGCCGGCCCAGGTCCACGCCTTCCACCGTGAGGAGGTTGTCGGCGGGCACCAGCGGGTTGGCCGGGAAGTTGGCCGGCAGCACCAGCGCGTAAGGCGTGGGCGCGGCCACGGAAACCGGTGGAGCCGGGGCCGGTGTTTCGCCGCCGTCGTGGCCACAGGCGGCTACAATTAGCCCCGCCAGGCCGGCGGCGGCCAGCCAGCGCCCCCGGCGCATCAGTGGCGAAGAAAAGTGTTTCATAAATTGATAATTGGCGCGACTTGAGCGGCATTGACGCGGCCTAGGACGAACAGGCCGGCGGCGGTTTTTTCTTTTTGATGCCCGCCACCGAGGAGGCAAAGCACCCGGCGGCCGCCGGTAGCGAACAACGCCGGCCGGCCGCTTTTAAATATAGGGCCCCGGTCCGGATTTCGAAGCCGGAACGGCGGGCCTTTCGCCGAACCAACCGGGACCATAAACCCGGCGGCCACGCGCGCATTTCCGGTTGCTTCGCGCCCGGCTTACAGCAGATTCACGAGCGATGTAGAATTAAAAGTGAAGAGTTAAAAGTGGCGGGCAGTTTTTAACTCTTCACTTTTAATTGTTAACTCCTTTTCTGAAAACCGTATACCGGTGCCGAAACCGCCCTAGTGCTTGCCGTGCAGTAAATATTTAGTCTGCTTGAAGCTGTAGCCCACGGCCAGCACCAAGCGGCCGGCGCTGGCCGGGTGGTCGGTGGCCATGCTGTACACGGGCAGCTGCACGCTGGCGTTCACCGAGAAGTTCTGGTAGTACACGTCGAGGCCGGGGCCCAGCAGGGCGTTGTTCATGGCGTGCTCGCCGGTGAGCTGGCCTTCGAGCGTTTCGCCCTTGGTTTTCTCGTAAAAAAACTGGGCCGACGGGTACACCTGCCACTTCTGCCCCAGCGGCACGCGGTAGAACAGGCTGGCGTACACGGTGCTGCCGGGGGCCAGGCTGCTGCGGTAGGCGTTGTCGCTCGACAGGCGGTAGCTGCCGTTCACGCTCAGCCCCAGGCTGTGCCAGCCGCCGATGTAGTTGGCGTACACGAAGCCGTCGGTGGTGCCGGTGCCCACCTGGTTGAGCAGCGGGTAGCGGCGGCCCTGGTCGTTTTCGCGGCGGAAGGCCCCGGTGGGCAGCTTCACGCCGCCGCCCACGATGAGCCGGCTCTGCACCCCGGCCGTTTCGATGGCCCGGATGAGGTGGTAGCCGGCAAACACCGTCACGTCGCCCAGCCCCGAAGCGTTGAGCTGCCGGCCGTTGATTTGCGACGTGTTCATCACGTAGGGCACGAAGGCGTTCAGCTCCAACCGTTGCGACAAAAAGTACTTGCCGCGCAGCTCTACCACCCGGAACGCCTCGAAATCGGTCGGATCGCCGCGGTGGTTGTGGACGTAGCCGTTGTCCGAGTTCAGCGACGTTGGAAAAGCAATGCGCGCGCCGTCGGGCCGGAACTCTGGGCTTTGGCCCAGCAGCGGGTAGCCGTTGAAAATCCGGTAGCGGTGCATGAGCGAAAAGCCGCTCTGGTTGTCGTAAGGCGTAATACCCATGAAGCAGCCGCAGATGTCGCAGGCCCGCCCCGTCCGGGCCCCGCCCAGCAGCAACAGGCCCAGCACAAAGAGTTTTTTTAGGTTCATAAAATCGGTTTTTTTACGATACACGCTTGATTTTCAGCACTGTTTTCAAGGCCTTTCGGCCAAGCGCCGGTCGTGGGTAAACGCCTGGTCGGTGAGCGTACCAAGGAAGGCGATAAGGTCGGCTTGCTCGCCGGCCGTGAGCGGGATGCCCGGCGCGCCGCCGGCCGGCCGCAGCGCGGCGTCGAGGGTGGCCGAGGGCTGCACGCCGTGGTTGTAGTGGGCCAGCACGTCGACCAAGGTCTTAAACCGGCCGTCGTGCATGTAAGGGGCCGTCAGGGCCACGTTGCGCAGGCTCGGCACCTTGAAGCGGCCCATGTCCGACGCCCGGCCGGTGATGCGGGCACGCCCCGAATCGGCCCCGAAAGAGCGGTCGAGGCCGTTGTTGCGAAACGAGTCGTCGGTGAACAGGTCGGTGGCGTGGCACGTGGCGCACCGCTGGGCCACCAGGGCCCGGCCGCGCTGCTCGGCGGCGCTGAGCACCGCGCCAGCGTCGCCGCGCACGTACTGGTCGTAGCGCGAATCAGCCGACGTTAGCGCCGCCGTGAACTGCGCCAGGGCCCGCAGGAGCTGGTACGAGGTGATGGGCCCCGGGCCGTACACCTGGGCAAAGCGCCCGGGATAGTCGGCGTCGGCATTGAGTTTGCGCAGTACGTTGTCCAGGGTTTCGTCCATCTCCACCGGATTGGTGAGCGGGGCCAAGGGCAGGGTTTCGAGGTTTTTGGGGCCCCCGTCCCAGAAGAAGCTGGCCTTCCAGCGCAGGTTTTGCAGCGCCGGGGCGTTGCGGGTGCCCAGCTGGCTGCCCACGCCGTGGCTCAGGCGGTGGCCGTCGTTGGCGAAGGCCGCCAACTGCTGGTGGCAGCTGCCGCAGGCCACCGTGCCGTCGCGCGAGAGCCGCGGGTCGTAGAACAGCGTGCGGCCCAGGGAAAACGCCGCCGCGCGGGGCGGGTTGGCATCGAGGGCGTACACGGGGGCCGGGAAGCTGGCCGGCAGCGCGGTGCCCGGCACCGGGTCGGCGGGCGCGGGGCCGTCGGCGGCGGGGCGGCAGCCCGCCGCTAGCCCGAAGGCTAGCGCAGCGGCGAAAACGCGTCGCATCAGCGCGTTAGTTAGCGTGGATGTGCTCGATGGAAAACATGCCCTGCGCGTAGTTATTCGCCACCAGCACCGAGTTGGGCCCGCCCATCGTGTTGGATAAGGTGGCAAACCGGACGGTAGTGGGGCCGGTGAACAGCTTCAGCAGGTCCACGTCGAAGTGAATTTCGGGGGTATGGTCGGTGCGAATCAACAGGTTCACGCCGCTCGGGAAGGCCGGCGACACCGTGCGAATCGTGTTGTTCGGCTTCTGGAAGCCGCCGATGTGGAACACGAGCCCGCCTTGCGCCGCGCCGGCCGCGTGTGGGGCCTGGGGCGAAGTGCCCTCAAACTTAGTGTAGATGTAGCCCGAGTTCCAGGTCCAGAACATGCCGTTGTTGGGGTCCAGGGCCCCGGTCTGGGCCCCCGCCACGTTGCGCGCGCTGTCGACCCCAACGGTGAACGTGATGCCGGAGTAGTCGCCGGTCGGCACGTTCTTGAGGGTCAGGTGCTGCGAAGCTTCCACGGCCGCGTCCACCAAGTAGTAGCTCTCCGGCTGCGCGTACTGGGTGCCGTCGGTGCGGGTGAGCTTAATGTTGGAAATGTAGTAGCGGAACGTCGTGACCGTGAACTGGTCGCCGGCCGGCGTAGCGTAATTCTGGGTATTGAGCACCAGCGGGGTCGCGCCCACGGTGTGCTCGAATTCAATGTCGAATTCGCCGGGTTGGCCGGCGGGCGTGGTGTCGTCGTCCTTTTTGCAGCCCGTCAGGCAAAGCACCGCCAGGGCCAGTACACCGAAAAACGAGGATAGTTGGGGAAGTTTCATCGAAGAAAATTAGTTGAGTGAATAAGCAACGTGCGGGCGGTCCGCCGGACTGCGGCTTGTTGGTCAGCATAAGGCTTAGTGCAGGCGCACGGCTAGGGCTGGGTGCACCATGCCCGGCACGGCGGCCACGTCCCAATGCCGGGCATGGTGCCGGGAGTGTGCGGCAGCTCATCGTGGACGGCCCTAGGGACCGTGCCGGCGGGTGCGTCGGGAGCCGGCGGCGGCTGGCAACTCGTATGGGCTACCAGGCTTCCCAGAAACAGCTTATTTTTTACGCGCAAGCCCGCCGGGCCAACGCCCGACGATTTAACGAATTGGTAAACAAGCGGAACAGCGTACAACGAGTGGCCCTGGAGCCGAGGCGCGCGACCAACGCCACACCGAAAAAAATTCGGCCGCGCTAAGCGCCGGGGCCAGATCCACGCCCGGCTGGCCAGTAGTGGCAGGCCGGGGGCTATCCCGCAAAAAGAGTTATCAACCCTGCGCTTGAGGGGGATGAAATACGCCCTGCGCGGCACTGAACAGCACCCGGACTGGCGGACAAGGGCCGTAGCCCGTGGGTGCGCCGGCCCAGCGGGCTGGCGCAGACGGCACCAAGCCACGAAACGCCGTGGGCAGCATTTCCAACCGCTCTTTTAAGGGGCTGGGGGCGTTGTTTTCCCGCTCCTGCTGCCGTTTTAGCTGCTTGGCGAAGTAGCACTTGCCATCGCAGTGCAGCTGGGGCCGGGCCTTGTTCACGCAGAAACGCGCCGTGATGGTGGCCTGGTTCAGCGCGAAATCCACCACCAACAGCTCCCGGCTGAAGGTTTGCAGCAGCACCAGGGCCACGAGCAAATAGGCGAAACAGGACTTCATGCGGCGAAGGCGGAAATAGCAGCGGCAAAACTACTATAAACTGGGAATATAGTGGGGCCCAACTGGGTACACTAGGCTTGCCCAGCACTATTTATTTCGGCATGACCACCGCTTTATGGGGCCCCAACGCTGGTTTTTTAACATGAAAAAAGCTCAACGCTCGGCGTCATAGAAATGGCTGATGCGTAGCGGCCGCTGGTTGGAGCCAGTTATATAGTCCTCATTGTTCGATGCGTCTTTTGGGGGTTGGGTAAGCAACCCCGTACTACGAGGTACCGTCATTGCACGCAACCTTTTGACGCAAGTTGCGGTTGGCTTGCGTTGGCGGCGCGGCAGCCAAGTTGACTTTTATGACGACCCCTTCAGTATGTGGATAGTTAGGCTGGCGCTGGCGCGCCCTTACACGTTTGTGGTCATGGCGCTGCTCATTCTGGTGGGTGGCGTGCTGACCATCAAGACGATGGCGGTGGATATTTTTCCCGACATCCCGATTCCGGTGGTGGGCGTGGTGTGGGGCTACGCCGGCATCGCGCCCGAGGAGATGAACCAGCGCATCGTGGTGCCCAGCGAGCGGGCGTTCACCACTACGGTCAGCAACATCGAGCACATGGAAAGCCAAAGCCTGAAGGGCATCGGGCTGATCAAGGTGTTTTTCCAGCCCGGCACCAACCCCGACGGCGGCGTGGCCCAGCTCACGGCCATCACCGAAACGCTGCTGCGCGTGCTGCCGCCGGGCATCACGCCGCCGCTCATCATCCGCTACTCGGCTTCCAACGTGCCCATCGCCCAAACTTCGCTCAGCAGCGAGACGCTGGGCGAGTCGGACCTGTTCGACGCGGCCAACGCCTTCATCCGGCCGGGGCTGGCGGTGGTACAGGGGGCCTCGGTGCTGCTGCCCAACGGCGGCAAGCCCAAGCAAATCATGATTGACCTCGACCCCGACAAGCTCGCGGGCAAGGGCCTGAGCGGCAACGACGTGGTGGCGGCCCTCACGACCCAAAACGTTATCGTGCCGGCGGGCTCGGCCAAAATCGGCACCCGCGAGTACGACGTCAAACTTAATTCCAGCCCCGAGGCCATCGCCAGCCTCAACGACCTGCCCGTGAAGGAGGTGAACGGCACGACGGTGTACATCCGCGACGTAGCGTTCGTGCACGAAGGGGCCGCCGTGCAAACCAACATCGTGCGCCAGAACGGCCGCCGCACCGCCATCATCCCCATCCTTAAAAGCGGGGCAGCGAGCACGCTGGCCATCATCGACAAAATCAAGGCGACGCTGCCCAACATCCAAGCCAACGCGCCGCCCGGCCTGAACATCAAGCTGTTGTTCGACCAGTCGTTTTTCGTGCGGGCCAGCATCAAGGGCGTTGTCATTGAGGCCTGCATCGCGGCAGCCCTCACCGGCCTGATGATTCTGCTGTTTTTGGGTTCGTGGCGCTCCACGCTCATCATCGCCACCAGCATCCCGCTCAGCATTTTGGTGAGCATCGTGGTCATGAACATTTTGGGCCAGACGCTCAACATCATGACGCTCGGGGGCCTCTCGCTGGCCGTGGGCATTCTGGTGGACGACGCAACGGTGGAAATTGAAAACATCCACCGCAACATGGGCATGAAAAAGCTGCTCAAGCGGGCCATTCTCGACGGGGCCCAACAGATTGCCACGCCCGCGCTGGTGGCCACGCTGGCCATTTGCATCGTGTTCGTGCCGGTGTTTTTCCTCGGCGGGGTGGCCTCGGCCATTTTCGCGCCGCTGGCCACGGCCGTCATTTTCGCCATGTTGGCGTCTTATATACTGAGCCGGACGCTGGTGCCCACGCTGGTGATGTTCTTGCTGCGCAAGGAGTTGCCCATCTACCACGCCCAGGAAGAAGCCGAATTGCCCAGCGCCCGCGTGCGCGGCGGCCAACCGGTGAGCCAAGCCGACCGCGACTTGGAGCGCATCCGCCGCGAGCAGTTCGAGAAGGCCCACCCCAGCGGCACTGCCGAAGAGGAAGCCGAAAATCAAATCACCGACGCCGAGCGGGAAGCCAGCAAAGGCATTGAGTCGAGCTGGGTTTGGAAGATTCACGCCGCATTTGAGCACCGGTTTGAGAAGTTTCGGGCGGGCTACGGGGCAGCCCTGGCCTGGGCCCTGGCCAACCGGCCCAAGGTGGTCACGGCCTTTGTGGTGCTGTTCGTGGGCTCGCTGGGGCTGTTCCCGCTGATTGGCCAGAACTTCTTCCCGACCGTGGACGCCGGGCAGTTGCGCCTGCACGTGCGGGTGCCCACCGGCACGCGGGTGGAGGACACGGAAGTCCGTTTCCAGCAAGTAGAAAAGGTGATTCGGGCAGTGATTCCGGCCAAGGAGCTGGACTTAGTGCTCGATAACATCGGCCTGCCGGTAGTGGCCATCAACCTGCTACTCAGCGACAACCCCACCATCGGGGCCGGTGACGGGGAGATTCTGGTGAGCATGAAGGCGGACCACGGC
Organism: uncultured Hymenobacter sp.; assembly: GCA_964242665.1. Lineage (GTDB taxonomy): Bacteria > Bacteroidota > Bacteroidia > Cytophagales > Hymenobacteraceae > Hymenobacter. Next base: position 157,158 of record CAXTBA010000003.1, on the reverse strand, counting down.
CCCACGGGCAACTACATCAACGAAATCCGCCGCCGGCTGCGCAAGGAGCAGCCCGACCTAGTGTTCTTTTTCCAGCCGGCCGACATCGTGAACCAGACGCTGAACTTTGGCTTGCCGGCCCCGATTGACATCCAGGTAATCGGGCGCGATAAAGCGGCTAATCAGCGCATTGCGGGCGAGATAAGGACTAAAATCAATAAGATTCCGGGCGTCGTGGATGCCTTTATTTATCAGGCTTTCGACCAGCCGCAGCTGCGCGTGGACATCGACCGGGTGCGGGCCGGACAAGCCGGCCTCGCCCAGCGCGACATCGCCAACAACGTACTCGTGAGCCTGAGCAGCAGCACCCAAACCAGCCCCAACCAGTGGCTGAACCCAGTGACGGGCGTGAGCTACGCCGTGGCGGTACAAACCCCGCCCCGCGACTTGTCTACGCTCGACCAGTTGGGGGCCATCGGCGTGACCGGGCCGGGCTCCGCCGCCGGCCAGGCCCAGCTGCTGAGCAACTTCGCCACCGTGCGCCGCACCAGCACGACGGCTGTGGCCTCGGACTATAACATCCAGCGCACCGTGGACTTGTACGCCGGCGTGAGCGGCCGCGACCTGGGCGGCGTGGCCGACGACGTGCGCAAAATCATGGACGACACCCGCAAAACCTTGCCCAAGGGCACCACGCTGGCCCTACGCGGCCAGGCCGATTCCATGCGGACGTCGTTCGTGGGCCTGGGCCTGGGCCTGGCCGGGGCCATCGTACTGGTGTACCTGCTGATGGTCGTCAACTTCCAGAGCTGGCTCGACCCGCTCATCATCATCACGGCCCTGCCGGGGGCCCTGGCCGGCATCCTGTGGATGCTGTTCGTGACGCACACCACCCTGAGCGTACCGGCTCTGATGGGGGCCATCATGTGCATCGGCGTGGCCACGGCGAACAGCATTTTGCTGGTGACGTTTGCCAACGAGCGGCGTGAGGAAGAGCCCGACCTGCTGCCCCTCGACGCGGCCCTCGACGCCGGCTTCACCCGTCTGCGCCCGGTGCTGATGACGGCCCTGGCGATGGTCATCGGCCTGCTCCCCATGTCGTTGGGCCTGGGCGAGGGCGGCGAGCAAAACGCCCCGCTGGGCCGCGCCGTAATCGGCGGCTTGATGCTGGCCACGGTGACGACGCTATTTTTCGTGCCCATCATGTTTTCGTATTTAAAGAAGCCCACACCGGTGGAAGAGCCGGAAATGAAAGCTGCATGAGTTGATAGCAAAGTTCACCCTGCCAAGCGGTCATGCTGAGCTTGCGAAGCATCTCTACTGCGGTAATATTTTAATCGATTAGGTTAACGAAGCAGTATAAATGCTTCACAAGCTCAGCATGAAGGCCTGGTTTCACAACTAGCTGACCCACTACATTCCCAAAATGTCTGATAACAAATCCTCCGGCCGGTTCTGGCTGGTCATCATTATAGCCTTAGTCGTATTTGCCGGCTTATTTTTGGTCGGTTACCTGCCCCGCCACCGCCAGGAAAAAGCCCGCGATGCTGAGGCTCACGAATTGGCCGCTGCCGCGCCCGTCGTGACCGTAGTACCCGCCCAGGCGGCCCCTGACACCACTACCCTCACCTTGCCCGCCGACGCACAGTCGCGGCGCGCCACCTTCCTCTTTGCCCAGGCCGCTGGGTATGTAAAAGCCTGGTACGCAGACATTGGCCAGCACGTGCGGGCAGGCCAGCTGCTGGCTGAAATTACCACCCCCGAGTTGGACCAGCAGCTGGCCCAGGCCCGGGCCAACCTGGGCCTGGCCCGCACCAGCTACAACCGCTTGGCCGGCGTGCAGTTGGCCGGGGCCATCTCGCGGCAGGAGCTGGACGCGGCCCGGGCCCAGTTCGCGGCCCAGCAGGCGGCCGTGCAGGGCGTGCTGGCCCAGCAGGCGTTTCGGCGCGTGGTGGCCCCATTCAGCGGCATTGTCACGCAGCGCAACGTGGAGGTGGGGGCCCTGGTGAGCACCAGCAACGCGCCGGGCTCGCAGTTGTTTAAGCTGGAGCAAACCGATGTGTTGCGCGCCTTCGTGCAAGTGCCACAGAACTTTTCGCCCGCCATCCGAACCGGGCTGAAGGCCGATTTTTTGGTGCCGGAGTTTCCTAGCCAAGCCTTTGCCGGCCGCGTGGTGCGCAACGCCGGGGCCCTGAACACCGACACCCGCACGCTGCTAACGGAGGTGCAGGTGCCCAACCCAACGGGCAAGCTGCGGCCCGGCAGCTACGCCCAAGTGCGCTTCCACCTGCCGCGCACGGCCCCAAGCGTCATCATTCCGGCCAACGCCCTGGTGCCCGGCGGCACCGACAGCCGCGTGGCCGTGGTGCGGCCCGATAAGAAAATTCATTACACCGCCGTGGTAACGGGCCGCGACTTTGGCTCGCAGCTGGAGGTAACGCAGGGCCTGAAAGGCGGCGAAGAACTGGTACTCAACCCTATCGAGACGCTGGCTGAAGGCGAAACCGTGACTACCCGCGCCTTCAAGGCCCCCCCCAAGCCCGCCGGCCCGGCCCCCGCCAAGCCCCGTCCCAACGACCCCGACGCGCCGCGCGTGTCGTCGCCGCTGACGGTGAAATGAGGCGGTAAGCCGCCGGCTTTTTCGGCTGCTCGCCGCTACTCGTGGCCGTTGCGATGAACAGGCCTTTGGCGATTATGGCGCTGGTCGCCGCAAAAGCCGGCTCACATCTTACCCGCAGTTTTGTAGTTCATGAAGTACCTGCTTATCGTTTTTATTGGCTTGCTCAGCGGCTGCGCGGCCATGCACTACCGCTACAACCCACCCGCCGTGCCGGTGCCCACCGCCTTCAAAAACACGGGGCCCGTGGACACGCTGGGCCGCGGCCGGCCCGAGGTGCCCGCCCCGGTAACGGCCGATACCACCCGGCGCGAGCTGGCCCAGGTGCCGGCGCTGCCGGCCTGGTGGGCCCTGTTCAACGACACAACCCTGACGCGCCTCGAAAACCTGGTTGCCACCCAAAACTTTACCACCCGGGCGGCTTTAGCGCGCATCGACCAGGCCCGGGCACAGCTGCGCATCGCCGACGCCCAGCGCTCCCCGGTAATTGCCCTGGCCCCGTCGTCGTACCAGTCGCAGCTCTCGGCCCTGCGGCCGGTGCAATCCGCAGCCATTCCGGCCACGGCCGTGGGCCAGACGCAGTTCTACGTGCCCCTCAACGTGAGCTACGAAGTGGACCTATGGGGCCGGCTCCGGCGCGGGGCCCAAGCCGCCACCGCTACCGAGCAGGCCAGCGAAGCCGACGCGCAAGCCGTACGCCTGGGCGCGTCGGCCGACGCGGCCAATACCTACTACAGCCTGCGCGGCCTCGACGCCGAGCTACTGGTGCTCGACAGCGCCCGCCAGGCCCGCCGCTACAACGTGGCTCTGACCCAGGCCCGATTCCAAGCCGGTGTAGACAACGAAATTGGTTACCGCCGCGCCCAGACCGAGCTGGCCACCGTGGAGGCCAGCGCCATTGAGCTGCGCCGCCAGCGCGCCGGCCTGGTGGCCTCGCTGGCCACGCTCACCGGCCGGCCGGCCAGCAGCTTCACGCTGCCCTCGCTGGCCCCCGACTCGGTGAGCTACCAGAGCGCGCTGCCGCAGAACGGCCGCTCGCCCGCCGCTTCGGCGGGGCCCGCGCTGCTGCCGCCGCTGCCCGCGGTGCCCGCCTCGCTGCCCGCCGGTCTGCTGGCCCGCCGCCCCGACCTGCGCCGCGCCGAGCGTCAGCTCGCCGCTGCCAACCTGCGGGCCGATGCTGCCCACCTTGCCCGCCTGCCCACGCTGCTGCTCAACGGCTATGTGGGGCCCCAAACCACCAGCCTCGGCGACCTGCCCAAAGTGGGCAACGCCTATACCTACTACGTCGGTGGGGGCCTCAACATCCCAATTTTTGACGGTGGCCGCCTGCGCGGGGCCCAGCAACTGGCCCAGGCCCAAGGGCGCGAGTCGGAAGCGCTATACCAAAGCACGGCCCTCACGGCGTTCGAGGAAGTGGAAACCGCGCTGGCCGACGTGCAGGCCGGGGCGGCCCAATTGGCGGCCCAGCAGCGGGCCCTGCGCGCCGCGCGCTTGGCCGGCCGCCTCACGCTGGAGCGCTACCGCCAGGGCTTGTCGGACTATTTCGCCGTGGTCGACGCCGACCGCCAAACACTTGACGCCGCCCGCCTAGTGGTGCAAACGCAGGCCACCCAGCTGCGGGCCGCTGTACAACTGGTGCGGGCCCTGGGCGGCGGCTGGGAGTAGCCGGCGGAATGTTCGCGCGGCATGTAGTTATTTGGGCATAATTTTCACCATTTCACCTCTTTTATGCCCGCCTCCACTCGTAACATCATCGCCTGGGTCCTGCAAGTGCTGGTAGGTCTGGCCTTTATTGCTTCTGGCGCAATGAAACTTGTAAACATGGCCAAGACGGTCGGCATGTTCTCCGGCCTGGGCCTGCCCGGGGCCCTGGCTTACGTCATTGGCGGAGCCGAGCTGCTGGGCGGCATCGGGTTGCTGGTGCCGCGCTTCACCCGCTTGGCCGCGATGGGCCTCATCATCATCATGATAGGCGCGGTGGTGATGCATGCCACCAAAATTCCTGGTGGCTTGGCCAAAGGCGTACCGGCCATTACGCTGTTGGTGCTGCTGGCAGTGTTGCTGTGGCTGCGCCGGCCGGCACCGGCGGCGGTTTAGGCCAGCGGGCCGTAATCATTTGGGGCGGCTGGCTGTTGCCGGGCCATTCCTTGCTTTGTTCTCTTCACCGGGCCTTGCCCTGGTTACCGCCCTATGCAATTACTTTTTAGCTACCTGCGCCGTTATTGGGGCCTGCTGGTCCTGGCTCTGGTATTGGCGTCTATCAACCAGATTTTTTCGCTGCTCGACCCCTACATCTTTCGCCAGATTGTGGACCGCGTAGTGCCCAAAGCAGGCGCGCCCCACGTGGCGTTTGCGTTCGGCCCGTTTCTGCGGGTGGCGGGGCCCCTGATTCTGGCCGCGATGGGTGTGGCGATGGTGTCGCGCATCGCCAAAAACTTCCAGGATTACTACGTCAATGTCATTACCCAGCGCTTGGGGGCCGAACTGTACTCCGACGGCCTGCGGCACTCCCTCGACTTGCCCTATCAGGTGTTTGAGGACCAGCGCTCGGGCGAGACGCTGGGCAAGCTGCAAAAGGTGCGCATCGACGTGGAGAAGCTCATCCAGTCGTTTGTGAACGTGCTCTTTACCGCCGTGGTGGGCATCGTGTTCGTGGTGTGGTACGCGGCCAGCGTGTACTGGCCCATCGCGGCGGTGTACTTCGCCACCATCCCGTCGCTGGGCCTGCTGAGTTTTTTTCTGAGTAAGCGCATCAAGGTCATCCAGAAAACCATCGTGGCCGAAACCACGGCCCTGGCCGGCTCCACCACCGAGAGCCTGCGCAACATCGAGCTGATCAAAAGCCTGGGCCTCGCCCAGCAGGAAACCGAGCGCCTGAACGGCACCACCACCAAAATCCTCAAGCTCGAATTGCGCAAAGTGCGCTACCTGCGCTCGTTGTCGTTCGTGCAGGGCACGTTCGTGAACCTGCTGCGCAACGTGATTCTACTGCTGCTGCTGTTCACGCTGGTGCAGCAGCGCATCACGCTGGGCGAATTTTTCTCGTTCTTTATTTACTCGTTCGCCATTTTCGGTCCCTTGCAGGAATTGGGCAATATCATCAGCACCTACCGCGAAACGGAGGCGTCGCTGGCCAATTTTCAAAAGATTCTCGACACGCCGCGCGACGTGAAGCCGGCGCACCCCAAGCAGGTGGGCCGCATCGAAACGCTGGCTTTTGAAGACGTGCATTTCCAACACCTTACCGCCACTGCGCCGGCCCTAGACGGCATTTCGTTCCGGGTGCGGCGGGGCGAAACCGTGGCCTTCGTGGGCCCCAGCGGCTCGGGCAAAACCACGCTCGTGAAGCTGCTAGTAGGCCTTTACCCACCCCTTTCGGGCCGCATCCTGTACAACGGCATCCCCGGCGCGGAGGTGGACCTGGACGCGTTGCGCGAACAAATCGGCTTCGTAACGCAGGACACGCAACTGTTCGCCGGCACCATCCGCGAAAACCTTCGCTTCGTGGCCCCCCAGGCCACCGACGAAGAGTGCCTGCAAGCCCTGCACCAGGCGGCGGCCGACACGCTGCTGCTCCGCGCCCCCCAGGGCCTCGACACCGTGATTGGCGAAGGCGGTGTAAAAGTATCGGGCGGCGAAAAACAGCGCCTCAGCATAGCCAGGGCCCTGTTGCGCCGCCCCGCCCTGCTCGTGTTCGACGAGGCCACTTCAGCTCTCGACTCGCTCACCGAAGAAGAAATTAGCCGCACGGTGCGCGAGCTGTCCAGCTCGCAGCAGCACATCACCGTGCTCATCGCCCACCGGCTCAGCACCATCCTCCACGCCGACCGCATTTTCGTGCTTGAGCGTGGCCACGTGGCCGAAGCCGGCCGCCACGACGAACTGCTGGCCCACAAAGGCTTGTACTACGCCATGTGGCGCCAGCAAATCGGCGAAAGGGCCCCGGTGCTGGCGAGAATTAATTAAAAATTAAAAATGGAGAATTAGAAATTAAGCATTTGGAATTACGGTTTGCCTAATTTTTAATTCTTCATTTTTAATTTTTAATTAATCTTCATTCTATCACTTGCGCCTTCACGTCAAAGTCGGCGGCGGGCGGTTTCGGATTCATCTTTTCCAGCGTAGCCACCACAATTTCGGCGATGGCCAAATCGCGGCTCCACTTGTGGTTGGCGGGCACCACGAACCACGGCGCTTCGGGCGAGGAGCAGTGCTGTAGGGCGTCTTCGTATACGTCCTGGTAATCGTCCCACAGGGCCCGCTCCTTCAGGTCGCCGGGCTCGTATTTCCAACGTTTGGCGGGGTCGTCGAGCCGGGCCTGGAGGCGCTCGGCCTGCTCTTTTTTGGAGATGTGCAGGAAGAATTTGAGGACGACCGTGCCGTTGCGCACCAGCAGCTGCTCGAAGTTGTTGATGTCGTCGAAGCGGCGGTGGGCCGTTTTCTTGTCAATCAAGCCGTGGACGCGCGTTACCAGCACGTCTTCATAGTGCGAGCGGTTGAACACGCCGATATGACCCCGGGCCGGGGTTTGTGCGTGGATGCGCCACAAAAAATCATGAGCCAGTTCCGGGGCCGTGGGGGCCTTGAACGCCGCCACCAGCACCCCGGCCGGGTTCACGCCCGTGAGCAGGTTGCCGATGGCCCCGTCCTTGCCGCCCGTGTCCATCGCCTGAAACACCAGCAGCAGGCTGCGCTGGTGCTCGGCGTAGAGGTCTTCCTGAAGCGCGGCCAGGCGCTGGCGCAACGCGGCCAGGCGGGGCGCGGCGGTTTCCCGATTGGTGTACTTCTCGTCGAAAGGGCCCTCGGAATCGGGGTCCACATCATCCAGCCGGAAATCTTTGCCATCGGCGAAAACAGCGGGGGTTTTGGGGTACTTCATAGGGAGTATTACGGAAATATGACTTGCGCCGCCGTGCGCCGGGTTTATCGCCCGAAAAATAAACGAAAAGCCCCACGGTTTGCGTTGATGGGATGGGCCCCGGGGCCGGGCCAACCGGCGAGCTTTTGGCCTTTCCAGCCAGGAAATCACCGCGCAACAGCTGTTATTCGCAGGTTTTTAACTTTTAGCCATGACGCTTATTCTCCGTTTTATTCGTCGTGCGGCCCTGGGGCTGCTGGCGGCGCTGCCCCTGGCCAGCCCGGCGCGGGCCCAAACGGCGGTCCCCGCTCCCACCGGCATCATCCGCAAAATCAGCGACGTGGTGGGCCTGCAGCCGCGCTTCGAGCTACGCGCCACCCGCGAGGTGGCCAACGCCGCGGCTGTGGTGTACGGCGGCAAGCGCTATCTGCTCTACAACCCTGATTTCCTGGCCGAAGTGAACCAAGCCGGCCACACCGACTGGGCCGGCATCAGCATCCTGGCCCACGAAATGGGCCACCACCTCAACGGCCACACCCTGCGCGCCGTCGGCTCCAACCCCGGCGACGAGCTGGAAGCCGACGAGTTTTCGGGCTTCGTGCTGCGCAAGCTCGGGGCCAGCCTGGCGCAGGCCCAGGCCGGCCTGGCGGCCGTGGCCGACGACGAAGGCTCGGCCACGCACCCCGGCCGGGCCCCGCGCCTGGCGGCCATCGGCAAAGGCTGGGCCCGCGCCGAAACCCAGATTGCCGCCAGCCGCACCGCCGCCGACCCGTCGGCCGCGCCCGTGGCCCTGGCCGCGCCGGCCCCACGCCCGGCCCAAACCGACATGGTTGAAAACCAGAATAGCGGTGACTATGCTACCGAAACGCCGGCTCCCAACAACGCCCCCGTGCGCTTGGTGGGCCAGCTTACCTTCCGCAACAACCCCGACCAGCGCTACTACCTCACCACCGGCCTGAACGTGGTGCGCGTGGCCCCCGACGAAACCACTGAGGTAGTGGGCCACCTCACCCGCACCAACAGCACTGATTTTCCCTATGTGCTGGTGGACGGCCAGCAGCACCGCCTGTTCATCACCACCCGCGGCGACGTATACGACCAGCAAGGCCAGCGCGTGGCCAAAATCATTTAACATTTATCAATTAACATTTAACAGGTGGCGGCGATTAACAGGGAGCGGTAATGTCGAAAAGAGCATCTTCAACTGCTGTTTTTGAATTGTTGATTTCGTTGTTAAACGATAATTGTTAATGAAGCTGTTAAATGAGAAAATAACAAGCTAATGCCCGAATTACCCGAGGTCGAAACTTACCGCCGCTTCATCGACGAACTAGCGGTGGGACAGACTATTGCTGCGCTCGACGTGCGCGACGCCCACGTGCTGGCCACCCCTGAAATCGAATTGCGCGGGGCTCTCGTGGGCCGCACCATCACCGGCACTAGTCGCCTGGGCAAGAACTGCTTTCTGGAGCTGGACAACGGCTGCGTGCTGGTGCTGCACTTCGGTATGACCGGCGACATCGGGGCGTTTCGCGACGCGGCCGATGCGCCGCGCTTTACCCGTGTGGCCCTACTCCTCGAAGATTCGGGCCTCAGCCTGGCTTTCATCGACCCGCGTAAATTCGGTCGCATCCGCTTGGCAGACAGCATGGCCGCTTACCAGAAAGCCAAGAAAATAGGACCCGACGCTCTGGACATTACCGCTGCCGAATTACAGCAAAAAATCAGCCGACGCAAGATATTTGTCAAGCCTTTGTTGCTCGATCAGGGCCTCACCGCCGGCCTCGGCAACTGGATTGTGGACGAGGTGCTGTTCCAAGCTAAAATTCACCCCGAGCGTCTCGGCAACTCGCTGACGGAAACAGAGTTCGGGGCCCTGCACGCTGCTATTCAGCTGGTGCTAACCACGGCCATCGCGCAAGAAGCCAACTACCGGCACTTCCCCAAATCCTTCCTTATTCATGCCCGCGAATGGGATGAATCGGCCACGCCTGGCAGCGACGCGCACACGTTCTGCCCGCGCCATCCCAAAGTGAAAATCGAGAAATATTACGTGGGCGGCCGGGCCACCTATACCTGCCCAAAATGCCAGCCTGCGCCACAATAGACAATTAATGCATATTACCCAACCCTGATAGCATCAGGCCGCAAATTCCCAACCCAATTAATAAAATTAATAACGCCGATAACAGGAAAGCGAAAACCCATTTCAGGTTGCCGAAAATATTCATAATTACCGCCGCCATGCCATTAACCACGGCCAGCCCTACCACGGCTCCCGGCAAGAGGCTCAATTCGCCGCCCGACAGGATAAAGATGAGCACCAGAATGCCCAGATTGACGACTATTGGCCAGTTAAGAGGCTTTTTTCCGTCGGGCGGCTTGGGAACAGGATTGGTTTCCATTAGATAATACCAGTGCGCTCGGCCCGCAATTCCGCTAGCCGCGCCAGCTTCTCGGGATCGCGGTAAAAGATATTCATTGTTTCAAACGGAATAATTTTCAGGTCTTTGCTTACGATGTGGACGCAAGATTTTTTCACCGCCCGCACGTCAAAATTCCAGGCGTCCATGAACTGAAGAATAATTATTCGAAACAGATTATCGTAGCCCAAATTGGGGGCTTGCACCTGCGGCAGGCAGCACAGCAGCTGGTTCATTTCAGGCAGTACCGCATCTACGGTATTGGCTGTGCTGAACAGCTTGAGCAGGTGCTGGCGCAGGCGCGGGTCGCGCTCGTATACGATGGTGTTGCCCGCGTTAGTGAGCAGGTCGGCGGGGTCCACGTAGCGGGTGAGGGGAAATACTTCGCCGTCGATTTTCAGGGCGTAGGCCATGGCCAGCGCGTCGGGGTTGCAGGGCACGGGCAGCAGGTCGGCAGCGGTGAAGACGGGACTTTGGGCGATGATGCCCTGGCGCACTTCGGTGAGCGAAAACGAGTCGGTTTCGGGGTTGAAATTATCGAGCCGGCCGGCCGCCTGGGTGGGCTGGAACGTGACGCCGCGCACGCAGCGCTGCTTCAAGGCGAAGTCGATGATGTCGCCCATCTCGTCGTCGTTGAGGCCCTTTTGTAGCGTCACGACCAGCGTGGTGCTCAGGTTGTATTTATTCAGGTGGTCCAGGGCCTGTTGGCGCACCGCGCGCAGGTCGCGCCCGCGCATGGCCAGCAGCACGTTTTCGCGAAACGAGTCGAACTGCAAATACACTTCGAAGGCCCCGGCGTAGGTCGCCAGCCGCGCCACGAAGGCCTCGTCTTTGGCCAGGCGCACGCCGTTGGTGTTCACCATCAAGTGCTTGATGGGCTTGCGCTTGCACATGTCCAATATCTCCCAGAACTGCGGATGCAGTGTGGGCTCGCCGCCCGATATTTGCACCACGTCGGGTTCGCCCTCGTTGGCCACTACCAGGTCCACCATGGCCTCCACCTCTTCTAGGGTGCGGTGCCGGCCGTGGGTCGGCGACGATTCGGCGTAGCAGGTGGGGCAGGTGAGGTTGCAGCGGTCGGTTATCTCAATCACCGTTAGGCAGCTGTGCTGCTCGTGGTCGGTGCAAAGGCCGCAGTCGTAGGGGCAGCCGTAGTGCGTGGGCGTGCCAAAGCGCAGCGGCGTTTCGCTGGGCTTCACGTAGTTGCGGATGCTTTTGTAGTACTCGATATCGGTGGCGATGAGCACTTTTTGCCGCCCGTGCTCCGGGCACCGCTTGAGCATGTACACGCCCCCGTCTTCAAACACGATTTTGGCTTCGATGCGCCGCAGGCACTGCGGGCAAAGGCTGATGGTGAAATCGTAGTAGGTGTAGGGGCGTTCGGGCATGGGCAGATGCAACTATGCGGTAAGTTGGTTAATCAAAGCAGCCTTTTCCTCTTCACTGAGTTGCTCTACAGGCAAGTATATTGTGGTTTTACCTGGCAGCTTCAGAGAGTAATAAATTGTCTGACGAGCTATCTTCTCAAAAGACGAAAACTGCACCGTGGTTTCATCGCCACTTTCTTGCCATTTCAATCCGGATTCAGTCAAGGACAAATTAAAACTAATTGATTTAAATAATAATGGTCGTGCAGCAATAATTAGTAATGGCTTAAGAAGGTAATAAATACCATAGAAGAAACAAAATCCACCGTATGCAACTGCGAACCTCTCAGATTTGTGATAGAATTGAACACCTAAAGCAATTGTAAGCGGACCTCCAATTATTCGCACTGTATTAGTCCACAGTAAATGGCCCAAATAATATTCGTATAAAAATAATTTAATGCGTTCAGCACGACGCAGAGTTAATTTTGACATTTTAAAGTTAACGTACTTCTGATGTAATGATTTGTTGCCAAGCGTTCTTTCCCCTGCTAATCCACACCCAAACATAATACCCCAGCCCCGCTACGCAAGCCCACTGAATGGCCGTGAGCCCCAACCCGGGCAGCGCCGTCGTGGGTTTGATGAATTCCACCAGCAAGCGGAATAATAAATAGCCGCTCAAAAACAGCTCAAACCGCCGCCCGTTGGGCAGCGGGCGGCGGCGCTCCAGGGTCCCCAGCAGCAGCGCCAGGGCCCCCAGAAACAGGATTTCGTAGAGGTTGGTGGGGTGGCGGGCGATGCCGTCGCCAAAGTTGATGCCCCAGGGCAAGGCGGTGGCGGTGCCGTAAGTGCCGTCTTCCAGGCCGCTGAGGAAGCAGCCGACGCGCCCAATGCCCAGGCCCAGCAGCAGCGGAAACACCATCAAATCGCCCGACGAAGCGGTGATGCCCAAGCGCTTTTTGGTCAGCTCTACCCCAATCAAACCGCCCAGGAAGCCGCCCACAATGGTTTTATTGGTAGCATAATAGAGCCAGCCGCCGGGCGGGTGCAGCAATAGCGCGGGGTGTTCGAGCAGGCCCAGCAGGCGCGAGCCGAGCAGGGCCCCAGCGGCGGCCCCCACGAATATCCACTGCCGGCCGGTGCCGCTGATGCAGTCGGCAGAGCGGGCACGCAAATGCGTGTACAGCCGGTAGCCCAGCGTGTAGGCTAGCATCTCGCAAAGAAGGTGCACGGGCAACCGCACGGGGCCCCAGGCCAATTCAACGGGGAATTGCATGGGGCGAAGTTGGTGCAGAATTGCGGCTCGCAGCGCTAGGGCACCGCTAGGCCCTCGTTTATTCCTCGTTATTGGCCTTCGCGGCTTTGCGCGTCAACGTGGTGAGGGGCGAACGGGTGATGGCTGATTCGCTTTCGTAGCCGCGGCGGCGCTCGTTGGCGACGGGGCTCTCGCCGGTGGCGGGCAGGGCGTGGTTCACCCAGCTCAGCAGGTCGGTGGTGACGCCGGGCAGCAGGCCGTGGAAGGCGGCCAGCAGCTTGGCCGGCAGCGAAAGAATAATTTCGCCGTCGCCGCGCCGGGTGGCGTTCCAGATTTGGCGGGCGGCCTGTTCGGCGCTCATCGTGAGGCCCGGCAGGGCATCGGCGATGCTGAACCAGGCAAACTCTTTTTTCTGCTGACCTTTCACTTCGGCGTGGCCGGCGCTGCCGGTGCGCAGCAGGCCGGGGCACACCGTCGTGACGCGGATGCCCTCCTGCCGCAGCTCGGCCCGGAAGCCTTCCGACAGGCCCACAAGGGCAAACTTGCTGGCGCTGTACGGGGCCATGTGCGGGATGGCCACCTTGCCGCCCAGGCTCGAAATGTTAACGATGCGGCCTTCGCCGCGCCGGCGCATGCTGGGCAGCACGGCCTGCATGGCGTGCAGGGGGGCCCAGAAGTGCGTGTCCATCGAATCCTCAAAATCGCTCAGCTCCATGTTGTCGAGCGGGCCGGCGGTGATGATGCCGGCGTTGTTGACGAGCACATCGACGGGGCCCAGGCGGGCTTCCACTTCGCTCACCATCGTGCGCACCTCGTTGGCGTCGGTGAGGTCGCGGGCCAGGGTTAGTACGTCGGCCTCGGCCGCGCCGTAGGTTAGCAAATCCTGGCGGGCGCGCTCCAGCTCGGCGGCGTCGCGGGCGCAGATGGCCACCCGGGCCCCTTCCAGCACCGCCTGCCGGGCCAGCACCAGCCCCAGCCCGCGCGAGCCACCGGTGATGAGCACGACGCGGCCGCTCAGCGCGTAGCTGCCGCGGCGATTGGCCCACAGGGTGGCGGCCACGGCGGCGGCCCCCAGGCCGGCGGCCAGCAGCCAGCTGGTGGGTTTGCGGGACGATGAGGCGGCGGAAAGACGGGCGTGGTTCATGCGGCTTAGTATGGAAAGCGTGGGGCAAAGGTTACGTCCCGCGCCGATTTAGCGCCAGAAATCGAGGCACTCGCCTCCTGAAACGGCGCTTCGGCCGGATTAGCGTGGAAGGCGGCGGTTTTTTGGCCCGATATTTACGCTTTCGCGCCGGGCACCGGAATTTACCGGGTGCCTGTTTAGGCTTATCTTGTTGCTATGAAGCGTTTACTGATGATATTGTTGCTGGCCGCGGCAGTTGCGCCGGCCGCCCGGGCCCAGGCCGTGGTCAAAACCAAAGCGAAAGCCGCCGGACTGCCCACCGCCAAAGCCAAAACCCAGGGCCTCACCGCCCTGGCCCAGCCCGAGGCCGCCCCCATGCCCACCTCCGCCAGCGCCGAGGCCCGCGCCAACGCCCTCACGGCCAACATGCAGCAGAACCTGGGCCTCTCGCCCCAGCAAATGGAGAAGGTGCGCGCCATCAACCAGCGCAGCGTGGCCGCCGTCGAAAACGCCCGCGCCCGCTACCGCACCGACCCACGCAAGCTCCAGGGCCTGGTGGAAAGCATTGGGCAGTCGCGCCTGGAGGCCCTCAAGGACGTACTCGACCCTGCCCAGTTCGACAAGTACCAGCGCAAGCGCGAAGAAAAGATGGGCGTGCCTAATGTGCAGGGCGTGCAGGGCAACGCCGCCCCCGGCCTGGGCAACGGCGAGTAGCGCCCGAACTATGAGGCCCGCTGGACGGTTTAGCAGAATCCTATTATCCTTTTTTCTGCTATGCCTACCGCCGCGCCCCTTCGCCTCAGCGTCCTCGACCAATCGCCCGTTCGCCCCGGGGCCACCCCACGCCAAGCCCTGCTGGAAACCACCGAGCTGGCCCAGCAAGCCGACCGCCTCGGCTACACCCGCTTTTGGGTGAGCGAACACCACAACACCGACACGCTGGCCGGCTCGGCCCCGGAAGTGCTGCTGGCCCACCTCGGCAACCACACCGAGCGCATCCGCCTGGGCTCGGGCGGCGTGATGCTGCCCCACTACTCGGCTCTAAAAGTTGCCGAAAATTTCCGCCTGCTGGAAGCCCTCTTTCCGGGCCGCATCGACCTGGGCATCGGCCGGGCCCCCGGGGGCGACCGCCTCACCGCCCACGCCCTCAACCCGCACAACACGTTCAGCGAGCAAGACTTTGTGGAGCAGCTGATGGACTTGCAGGCCTACCTGCGCGACGAGAAAGTACCCGACACCATCCACGAGCGGGTAATGGCCATTCCGCAGGCCGCCACGGTGCCCGAGCTGTGGATTCTTAGCTCCAGCGGCCAAAGCGGCCTCTTTGCGGCGCACCTAGGCCTGGCGTTCACGTTCGCCCAGTTCATCAACCCCAACGGAGGGCCCCAGGCGGTGCGCGCCTACCGCGAGCGGTTCCGCCCATCGGCTGAGTTGGCCGCGCCCGAGGCCAACATGGCCGTTTTTACGCTCTGCGCCGACACCGAGGAAAAGGCCCAGGCGCTACGGGCTTCGATGGAATTGCAACTGCTGCGCTTCAACAAAGGCGAACGCCTTACCTTCCCAACCGCCGAAGAAGCGCGTAGCTACCGGTTCACTGACGACGACCGGTACCAGCTGGCTCAGAACAAGGGCCGCGTGGTAAGTGGTACGCCCGAGCAGGTAAAAGCCGAATTCAAGCGCCTGGCCGCCGCGTACGGCATCGACGAAATCGTGGCCGTGACCATCACGGCCGATTTTCAGGACCGGTTGCGCTCGTACGAACTGCTGGCGGAAGCGTTTGAACTGCCGGCCGCGCTGCCAGCGGCTGCGGCCGAGCTGTTTCCCATCCTAGCTTAAGGATAAAGGCGCTGACTACCACTAAAAACAGAACTCGCACGAAGCCTGTGCCGCGCCGCAGCGCCAACTGGGTCCCCAGCGTGGCCCCCAGCACGTTGCACGCGGCCATCGGCAGCGCCACGTGGTACAGCACCTGCCCGGTGTACACGAAGTAGCTCAGTCCGGCGAGGTTGGTAGCCACGTTCACGAGCTTGGCTGAGGCCGAAGCCGCGATGAAATCGTAGCCGAACAGGCCCACGAATGCAAACAGCAGCAAGCTGCCCGTGCCCGGCCCGAAGAACCCATCATAAAAACCGAGGGCCGTGCCCAGTACCGCACCGGTCAGCAACTCGCGGCGGCCGTGCAGGCGCGGCGCATGGAGGTTGCCAAAATCTTTGCGCCAGAAGGTGTAGGCGGCCATCAGCACCAGCAGGGCCAGCACCAGGGGTCGCACCGCTTCTTTGTGCAGCCCGCTTATCGCCCGGGCCCCCAGCAGCGCGAACCCGCCCGCCACCAGCGCCGCGACGGCCACCGTGCGCCAGCGCAACGGCACCGCTCCGCTCCCACTCAGGTAGCGCCGCAAGGCCGCCGCCGTGCCCGCCAAGCTGGCCATTTTGCCCGTGCCCAGCACCGTGGGCACCGGCACGTTAGGCAGCAGCAGCAGCATGGCCGGCAACTGGATGAGGCTCCCGCCGCCCACCATCGCATCAATGAAGCCGGCCAGGAGGGCAAAAAGGCAGAGTAGCGTAAGAGTCATGAATTAATTAAAAATGAGAAAAATTAAAAATGAGGACATCGTAACTTCTGTGCCTAATTTTTAATTTTTCTCATTTTTAATTTTCTAAAAAGGCGGCTCTTCGTATTTATTTGTGTTACCCTTCGGAAATGGCACCGGCGACTCATTAATTTTTGAGCCCAGCCGGATGGTGTTAGGCGCGAAGCTGCTGCCATTGCCGCTGGGCTCGTCGTCGAAGTTGCTGGCGGGCAGGCCCGCGGGCTGGTAGCCGCTGCCCGGGGCCCCGCTGAAGCCGCCGGTTTCGCTGTCGAGGTCGGCAAACTTGGTGAAGCGGCCGATGAACTTGAGCTGCACGGTTTCGAGCGAGCCGTTGCGGTGCTTGGCGATGATGACCTCGCCCATGCCCTGCGTGGGATTGCCTTCGGCATCCTGGTCGAGCCCGTAGTACTCGGGGCGATACAGGAAAATCACCATGTCGGCGTCCTGCTCAATCGAGCCCGATTCGCGCAAGTCGCTTAGTTGCGGTTTTTTGTCGCCGCCACGGGTTTCGACCGAGCGCGAAAGCTGCGACAGCGCCAGCACGGGCACGTTCAACTCCTTAGCAATGCCTTTGAGGGCCCGCGAGATGCTGGCAATTTCCTGCTCGCGGTTGCCGCCCCGGCCGTCGGTGTTGCCGCTCATCAGCTGCAAATAGTCCACGATGATGAGCTGCACATCCTTCTGCGAGCGCAAGCGGCGGCACTTGGTGCGCAGTTCGCGGATGCTCAGGGCCGGCGTGTCGTCAATATAAATCGGGGCCGCCGAGAGGTCGGTGATCTTGTGGTTGAGCTGCTGCCACTCGTGGTCGGCCAGCGTGCCCTTCTTAATCTTGTCCGAATCCAGCTCCGCTTCGGCCGAAATCAGACGGTTGACGAGCTGCAACGACGACATCTCCAGCGAAAAAATCGCCACCGGCCGCTTGAACTCCACCGCCGCATTGCGCATGGCCGACACCACGAAGGCCGTGTTGTGCGTCACCGTCATATCCTGGAGTAGGAACAGCCGGTTGCCGTCAATCTCGAAGCCGTAGTAGTCGTCAACTTTATCAAATTCCACCGAAATACCCGTCATGCGCCAATCCACGGGCGAGGCCCAAGGGTTGGCTTTTTTGCGGCCCACGCGCACCGGAATTTTGTCGATATCGCCGTAAAAACGCACGCGCCACACATCGCAAACGTAGCCAATGCTGGTAATGACGGCCTGTTTTTTCGTCAGCGAGGTGCGGAAGCCCAGCGAGTCGCACAAAAACTTAATCTGGCGAGCCAGCGCTTCGTTTTTTTGCGTGATTTCGTAGCCGTTTGACACTACATTCAGGTGGCCGTCGCTGTCAATCAGCCCGGCCAGCAGGCGCAGGCGGTTGGCGGTTGAATTAATTAAATACCGTTGCGGGATGTGCTTGCGCCCTAGCACGTCCAGCTGCCGCAGCTCATCTTGCACCGAAAACTGGGCCAGGCTGCCACCTTGCTGTCCGCGCGTGATGCCGTAGCTGTTGCAGCGGTTGGCGGCCGTACCCACCGTCACTTGCATGTTCAGATCCGCAGCGTATTCGTGCAGGTAGTCAATAATTTCCGCGTCCTGCCCGGTAATGCGGCAATCATTGGACGAGCCATCGCCCAGCCAAACACCCAAGAAATACGGGTCGATAGGCAGCGCCTTTTCGGTGAATTCTACGGCCACTTTGTAGCCTTTGTAATTGGATTGAAACTTCGGTCCTTTTTTCAGCCAGTCGCGCACTTCGATGTTCAGTACGTCGCCGTGGCGGTGGGGCCCCTCGTTGCGGCTGCGTTTGAGCGAGAGGATGTGGCTCTCGTTCACGCGGTAGTCGTTGCCCTTGTTCTGGCGCACCCAGTACATGTTTTCGCGGCCCTGAGCGATGCTTTTTACCCGGCGCGGGGTCGAGTCGTCGCCCATCAGCAACTCACCTTCGCGCACGTCCTCCACGTTGCGCAGCGTGCCGTCGAACATCAGCACCTTCGTGCCTTTTCCCAAACATTTTCCCATGCCCGGCCGGGCCGCAATAATCACCAAGTCAGACGGTTGCCAGCCACTCGTCACCCGGTCGAGGGCCGTGAAGCCGGAGGGCACGCCGGTGAGGCCGTCTTTCTGGTTCTTTTTTTCTTCCAGCTCCTTAATGGCCTTGCCCATCAGGCTGCGCATGTCGTCGAAATTCTTGCGGATGTTCGACTCCGACACCTCAAACAAGGCTTGCTCGGTCTGGTCGAGCAGGTTGAACACATCGGTGGTATCCTCGAACGCGTCGCGCTGGATTTCGCTGGCGATGCGAATCAGCTCACGCTTGATGGCCGCCTCGGTGATAATGCGGGCGTGAAACTCAACGTTGGCCGCCGAGTTCACCTTCATGGTGAGGCCGGCTACGTAAAACGCGCCGCCGCAGGCTTCCAGCTCGCCCAGCTCGCGCAGCTCGTGCACCACGGTGAGCTGGTCGATGGGCTCCGACTTATCAAATAAGTTGATGATGGCCTGGAAGATGCGCTGGTGCGCGTCTTTGTAGAAACTGCCGGGGCGCAGGATGTCGATGACCGACGTGAGGGCGTCTTTTTCCAGCATCAGGGCCCCGAGCACGGCTACTTCCAGCTCCAGGGCCTGGGGCGGCAGCTTGCCGGCGGCGCTGGCCTGGTAGGGCTGGCCGGCTGTTCCGCGCCCCGACCAGGCGGCCTTGGCACGGGCGGCGGATTGCTTGACGCGGTCGTCCATCTGGTCTGGCATATGATTATGAAGCAATTGTAAATAAACGGCGCGAAATCGGCAAAAACTACGGCGGGGCGTAATAACAAAGCTAACCCGTAGCCAAGGGAAAACCTCATTCCAAAACCCAATTTGCGGCGGACGGGCCCGGGGCCGGCCGGGTGGATTTTGTACTTTCGCGGCCCCCGGCCCGGCGGCCGGGCCCGTCCGCTTACTTTGCCCGCATGACCGATTTGATTTCTCCCGATTCCGCACCGCCGCGCATCCACCTCATTGCCGTTGGCGGCAGCATCATGCACAACCTGGCGCTGGCCCTGCACCGGCAGGGGGCGCGGGTCACGGGCACCGACGACGAGATTTTTGAACCCGCCCGCTCCCGCCTCGCCGTGGCGGGCCTGCTGCCCGCCCAGGAAGGTTGGAACGCCGCCCGCATCAACACCGACCTCGACGCCGTGATCGTGGGCATGCACGCCCGCCCCGACAACCCCGAGCTGCTGCGGGCCCAGGAACTGGGCCTGAAAATCTATTCCTTCCCCGAATATATCTATGAGGCCAGCCGCGACAAGCAGCGCGTGGTCATCGGCGGCTCGCACGGCAAAACTAGCATTACAGCCTTGATTCTCCACGTGTTGCGGTTTCACGACCGCAAGTTCGACTACGCGGTGGGGGCCCAGCTGGCAGGCTTCGACCTGATGGTTCAGCTGACGGACGACGCGCCGGTCATCATCATCGAGGGCGACGAATATTTGTCGTCGCCGGTGGACAGGCGGCCCAAATTTCACCTCTACCAGCACCACATCGGCGTGATTTCGGGCATCAGCTGGGACCACATCAATGTGTTTCCGACCGAGGAAATTTACCGCGAGCAGTTCCGCATCTTCGCCGACATGACGCCCAAGGCGGGCGTGCTGATTTACGACCGCGACGACGAGCAAACCCAGCTCATTGCCGTGCCCACCAACCCCGACGTGACGTACATCGGTTACGGCCCCCACGAGCACGTGGTGCGCGACGGCCAGACCTTTTTAACTACCAAGAAGGACGAGGAGGTGCCCATCCAGGTGTTTGGCGAGCACAACCTGCGCAACGTTTCGGCGGCGCGCGAAGTGTGCAAGCAGCTGGGCATCAAGGGCAAGGATTTTTACAAGGCGGTGGCCACTTTCCCTGGCGCGGCGCGGCGGCTAGAGCTGCTGGCGCGCGGGGCCACGTCGGTGGTGTACAAGGATTTTGCCCACTCGCCCAGCAAGCTGCGGGCCACGGCCGGGGCCCTGAAGCAGCAGTTCCCCGGGCGGCGGCTAGTGGCTTGCCTGGAGCTGCACACGTTCAGCTCGCTCAACCCGGAGTTTTTGCCGCAGTACGCGCACTGCTTCGACGCGCCCGACGTGGCGGTGGTGTACTTCAACCCCCACGTGCTGGTACACAAGCGTTTGGCGGCGCTGCCGCCCGCAGCCGTGGTGGCGGCCTTCCAGCGGCCCGATTTGCGCGTCATCACCGATAGCCTGGAGATGGCCGAGTTCCTGCACGCGCAGCCTTGGGACGACACCAACTTGCTATTGATGTCGTCGGGCACGTTCGACGGGCTGGACTTGCCCGCGCTGGCGGCGGAGGTGGTGGGGCTGGAAGCGCGGTAATTGCGTGGCCCACGCTCGAATTATTTGGCCAGCTGCTGCGGTGTCAGATAACTTTATCTGTTCGATTCCATCAAAAAAACCCGCCTATTCGGCGGGCTTTTTTGATTCCGGAACTGGTGCGGGGCCCCGGCGGCGGTCGGTGGTGAGCAGCACGGCCAGGGCCGTGAGGGCGGCGCGCAGCAACCATTTATGAGCAGGCTTCATACAGATACCTATTTGGGAAACAACGTATTGCCCGACTCGCTGCGCAGGTCGCAGCGGCCGCCGCCGGGGTTGCCTTCGCAGAGCGTGCCCACGATTTTATCGCCCTCGAAGTTGAAAAAGCACGACGAGCAGCCCACCCCGGTGATGATGTAGCGCGTGGCCGTGGGGCTGAGAAACACGGTGTTGTCGCCGCCGCCGAGCAACGGCAGGGCCATGGCCCGGAACATGCCGTTGTGCAGGCCCATGCCCACCAAATAGTACACGGTGGGCTCGTTGGGCTCGGCGGGGGCCTTGTGGACCATCACCCGGTCTACCACGGTGCCGTCGCCAAACTCATGGATAAAGGCCGTGGCCAGCTCCGACTGCGAGGTTTTAAATTTTACGTCATCGCCCGTGACCTGGGCAATCTGCTTGTTAGGCACCGTTGCCTTGGTGTTGTACTCGGGCATGGTGACCTCGTTGGTGCTGTGCCGCGATGTTTCGCAAGCGGCCAACGACAAGCATACCAGCACAGTCAGCAGACCAAGGCCCGGCAAACGGGTTAAAAGTGACATCAGGAAAACGAGAAGGAAAAAATAAAAATCGGCGCTAGCGGGGCTTGTAATACTTCGCGGCTTCGGGCAGCAGGCGCTGGATGTCGGCAATGCGCGTAGCATCGGCGGGGTGGTCGGAAAGAAGGCCCGGGGTGCTGTTCTGGCTTTGGGCGGCCATTCGCTGCCAGAAAGGTAGGGCCCCGTGCGGGTCGTAGCCCGCCATCGCCATAAAAATCAGGCCCAGGTGGTCCGCCTCGCTTTCCTGGGTGCGGCTAAACTTGAGCATGCCCAACTGCGAGCCCACCCCGACGGCTTGCAGGAACAGGTTGCTCGTTTGGGTAGGGTTTTGCGAAAGGGCCGCCGAGAGCAACTGCCCGCCCGCTTGCGTCACGAGCTGGTCGCTCATACGCTCAGCCCCGTGGCGGGCCACGGCGTGCGAAATTTCGTGGCCCAGCACCACGGCCAGCCCATTTTCGTCGCGGGTGAGGGGCAGGATGCCCGTGTACACCACCACTTTACCGCCGGGCATGCACCAGGCGTTGACTTCTTTGTTTTCGACGAGGTTGAACTCCCACTGGTAGCCGTCGAGCTGTCCCTGCATGTTGTTCTGGGCCACGTATTGCTCCACGGCGTGCTGGATGCGCTGGCCCACGCGCTTCACCATGGCGGCATTGGCGGCGTCGGTCGAAAGCTTGTTTTCGGTTATAAAAGTGCGGTATTGGGTCTGCGAGAGCGTATTCATCTCGCCGCTGCTGACGAGGCTGAGCTGGCGGCGGCCGGTGATGGGCACCGTGGCACAGGAAGCCAGCAGGACTATGCCGGCGAGGAAAGTGATTTTTTGGAACATGGCGCAAGAATGGTTTGGAGTAGGTAGAAGAACAGGAACCCCCGGCCCCGGCATTTTTGGGGCCAAAGCCGGGCGGTAAGCCTTCGGCATACGGAAACGGGGCGGCGAAGTATTCGCCGGGTCCCGCTGCTGGCCGTAGTTTTGGGCTTTCGCCACTCCCGTCCGCCGTCTATGAAAATTATTTGCATCGGCCGCAACTACGCCGATCACATCGCCGAGCTGCACAACGAAACGCCGGCCGCGCCCGTCATTTTTCTCAAGCCCGAAACCGCGCTGGTACAGCGCGGCCAGCCGTTTTTCTATCCTGATTTTTCCACCGACATCCACTACGAGCTGGAGCTGGTGCTGCGCATCAGCAAGAATGGCCGCCACATCGACGCAGCCTTCGCCCACACGTACTTCGACGCCATCGGCCTGGGCCTCGACTTCACGGCCCGCGACCTGCAAAACGAGCTGAAAAAGAAGGGCCTGCCCTGGGAGTTGGCCAAGGCCTTCGACGGCTCGGCCCCTGTTTCTCCCACCTTCAAGCCAGTGGCCGACTTTCCCGACCTGGCCAACATCAGCTTCCGCCTGGACGTGAACGGCGAAACCCGCCAAACCGGCAGCTCCGGCCTGATGCTGCACCCGTTCGCCAGTATTATCGCCTTCGTCTCGCGCTACATCACCCTCAAGCAAGGCGATTTGGTGTTCACGGGCACCCCGGCCGGCGTGGGCCCCGTGCAGGTGGGCGACCATTTAGTGGGCTACTTGGAAGGCGAAAAGCTGTTGGAAGTAGCCGTGAAGTAACAATTGTCATCCCGAGCATTCTGCGCATCAGGCAGAGACGAGGAATCTGGGTGAGGCTCCCAACGAAGCAACTCAGACTCCTGATCTCTGCCTGATGCGCAGAATGACGGCCGAAATATTTAAAAGTTATAAATCAGTTGGTTTTGAGGGAATTGAAAAACAAGCAGACGGCTTTTCGGCAGTGGAAAGCCTTGGGGTGGATAGTGGCGTGGGGCTTGGTGTTGGGGCTGCGGCCCGGCCCGGCCGGCGGGCAGGAGGCCGACACGGCCGAGGAGCGCAAAGCCGCCCGGGGGGCCCTGCCGGTGGGGCCCCGGCCGGCGGTGGCCCCGGGCTACTTTCTGTTTCCCATCGCGCCGGGCAAGCAAAGCTTTCTGGCCGGCAGCATGGGCGAGTTGCGGCCCAACCACTTCCACGGCGGCATCGACATCAAGACCGGCGGCGGGGTGAACCAGCCCGTGTACGCAGCGGCCGATGGCTACGTGTCGCGGCTCAAACAATCGTCGTTCGGCTACGGCAACGTGTTGTACATCAGTCATCCCAACGGAATGACGACCGTGTACGGCCACCTCAACGAATTCAAGGGCCCCGAAGCCGCCGAGTTGCTGCACCGCCAGTACGAGCAGCAGGCCTACGAAGTAGAGCTGTTTTTTCCGGCGGGCAAATACCCCGTGAAGCGCGGCGAGGTGGTGGCCCTCTCGGGCAACACGGGCGGCTCGGTGGGGCCCCACCTGCACTGGGAAGTGCGCGACGCCCAGGACCGCCAGTACAACCCGCTGCAATGGGGCGGCTTCGCGGAAATACAAGACCACGTGGCCCCCACTTTTCAGGCGTTTGCGGTGGAGCCGTTGGGCATTGAAGCGCGGGTGGAGGGCCGGTTCGAGAAGAAGGTATTCGTGCCCAAAGTGCAACCCGCACCGGGCGCGGCCACGGCCTGGCCCGACACAATTAATTGTTTCGGCAGCGTGGGCCTGCTGGTGCAGGGCTTCGACCGCTTCGATGGCGTGTGGAACCGCAACGGCGTGCAGCGCGTGGCCATGAAGGTGAACGGGCAGCCGTATTATGAGCACAATATCGACGCGGTGCCCTTCCCCGTGGGCACGCGCCAGGTGGCAAATTTCGTTGATTTTCAGTACCAACGCACCCAAGGTCGCACTTTGCAAAAGCTGTGGGTAGACGAAGGCAACGACTTAGCCATGTACACGGCCCCCGGCCCCGGCAAGGGCCGCCTAAGCGTGGAGGCCGGCAAAACTTATATTGTGGATGTGACGCTGGCCGACTCTTATAACAACCAGACAGCCTTGCACTTCGTGCTACGCGGCCAGCAGCCGACCTACTTCAAAACCCGCTCGGCCGCGGTGAAGCGCCCGGCCCTGCGCTACGAAATCGACCGCAACCTGCTCAAAGCCGTGGCGGGCGACCCCGACACGGCGGCCGTGGGCGGCAACCTACTGCTATTCAAAGGCAACCACCAACTCGAAGTGCGGCCCAGCTACACCGTGGGCAACGAAAACGTGTACCTCTACGACTTGCGCGCTGGCCTGCCCGATTCGCTGCAATTTGGCCACATTACCAAGAAGTTTGACCGTCAGGCCATGGTTCCGGCCGGGCAAGAAATCAGCTATTCCACGGCCTACCTCAGCCTGGCCTTCGGGGCCCAGACGCTGTTCAACAACTTGTACCTCAGCACCAGCTTCCGGCCCGAGGCCCCCGGCAGCGGCTTCTGGACGGTGGGCTCGCCCCTGCTGCCGCTTTATTACCCGATGCGCCTCACGCTTAAGCCCGCCACTCCGCCGGCCGATTTGCGCCGCTCGGCCATCTACTCGGCCACGCTTAAGGGCGGCAAAGCTTACGTGGGCGGGCAGTGGAACGAGCAGGGCCAGATTTCGGCCGTGGTGAAGCAGTTTGCCTCCTACCGCATCCTCACCGACGTGAAGGCCCCCACCGGCAGCCTCGCGGGCCGGCCGGGCGGGCAGGCGTTGTTTAGGGTCGGCGACGATATGTCGGGCCTGGCCAGCTACAAGCTGCTGGTGGGCGGGCAGTTCCGGCTGTTGCGTTACGAGTATAAGAATGCCACCCTCTTTACCGTGCCCACCGACACGCTGGGGCCCCGGCTGCGCGGCCCCGCTGAGCTGCACCTTACCGACCAAGCCGGCAACGAACGGGTAATTTCGTTGCAGCTATGACGCGTTTAAGACGACAAACGGCGTTCAACACTCAACTCTTAAAAACCAACCCTTCCTTATGTCCCTCGCCCCCGGCCAACCGGCCCCCGACTTCGCCGCCCCCGACCAGGACGGCAACCTCATTCGCCTCGCCGATTTGCGCGGCCAGCGCGTGGCCCTGTACTTCTACCCCAAAGACGACACCCCCGGCTGCACCGCCCAGGCCTGCAACCTGCGCGACCACCAGGCCGAGCTAACCGCCCAGAACATCAAGGTCATCGGCGTGAGTGTGGACGGCGAGGCGGCCCACAAAAAATTCGCGCTGAAGTACGACCTGCCCTTCCCATTGCTCGTCGATACCGACCACCAAATCGTGGAAGCTTACGGCGTGTGGCAGGAAAAAAAGAACTACGGCAAGACCTACATAGGCACTGTGCGCACCACGTTTTTGATTGATGCCGACGGGGTTATCGAAAATATCATCAAGAAAGTAGACACCCAGGCCCACGCCGACCAGCTGCTGGCCTGACGCGTCCGTAGCTTCGCGGCCTGCAAATAGCTTGGCTGATGGCATTTGGCGGTTTTTTTCTTTGCGCCTGGAAAAACGTGGGCGGTGCGGGCCGGTGGCTGGGGCTGCTCTTGCTGCTCGGCTTTGGGGCCCGGGCCCAGCCGGCCGCGCCCGACAAGCCGAAAGTCACCCGCATTCTGTTCCTGCTCGACGCCTCGGGCTCGATGCTGGCCCCCTGGGAAGGGCAGTCGCGCTGGGAAGTGGCCAAGCGGATGCTGGGCAAAATGGTCGATTCGCTCAACGCCTACCCCAACCTGGAGCTGGGCCTGCGCGTGTACGGCCACCAGTTTCCCAACAGCGAAAAAAACTGCGAAGATTCGCGCCTGGAAGTGCCGTTTGCGCCGCGCAACGCCAAGGCCATCCGGGCCCGGCTCACCGCGCTCAAGGCCCAGGGCAACACGCCCATCACGTACTCGCTACGGCAGTCGGCCCACGACTTTCCGGCCGACAAAACCGCGCGCAACGTGCTGCTGCTCATCACCGACGGCCTCGAATCGTGCAACGCTGACCCCTGCGCGGCCTCGCTCGACTTGCAGCGCAAGCGCGTGTTTTTGAAGCCGTTCGTGATCGGTATTGGGGCCGAAAAAGACTTTGGGAAGCAGCTCGAATGCCTGGGCCAGTACTACAACGCGGCCGAAGTGAAAACTTTCCGCACGGTGATGAACGACGTAATTGCCCAAACGCTGGCCACGACCACCGTGGCCGTAAACCTGACCGATGCCGACGGCCGCCCCGTGGAAAGCAACGTCAACCTCACGTTTGTCAACAACGTGACCGGCCAGCCCGAGTACAACTACGTGCATTACCGCGACGCCCAGGGCCGTGCCGACGTGCTCGCCATCGACGCCCTCCAGAGCTACGACCTGGTGATCAACACCGTGCCGGCCGTGCGCCAGGCCAACGTACCCATTCGCCCCGGCAGGGCCAACGTGCTCACTTACAAGACGCCCCAAGGCACGCTGTTCCTGCAAAGTCCGTCGCTCACGCCCAACCCTTACGGCACGGTGCAGGCCGTGGTGCGCCCCCCGGGGGCCCCGGGCATCGCCGTGGCCCTGCCCTTCGGCACCCGCCAGAAGCTGCTGGCCGGCAACTACGAAGTGGAATTGCTGACGCTGCCGCGCCTCGTGCGCCGCGTCGGCATCCGCCAGGGCCAGGAGGTGGCCGTGACCTACGCGGCCCCCGGCACGCTCAACATTACCTCCGATTTGAAAGGCTACGGCAGCATTTACCAGCTCAACAACGACGAGTCGCAAACCTGGATTTACAACCTGCCCGACGGCGGCGGCAGCAAGCTCAACCTGCCCATGCAGCCGGGGGCCTACCGCTTGGTATTTCGCACCAAAACCGCGCTCGGCAGCAAGTTTACCGACGTGCGCAACTTCACAATTCGCAGTGGGCAGACAACCTCGGTGGCAGTATTTGGAAAGTAATTCTGACAACAATGCCGCAGTTTACAAGCCAGCAATACGCGTAAATAGACTATACGCTGGCAACAACTGATGAAGCTTTATAACTTCGCTTTTTAAAGTAGTGTAAAATAATTTTCTTCACAGGTATTTCATACAAGTAGTAAAGAACGGAACAAATCAGGATAAGGAACAAAGTATAGGAAAATAACTGCATATTCGTTGTAAAGCCCTTATTGTTAGTGAATAAATGTTCGAAATAGTGCTCAACAGGGGTTTGCATAATATAGATTCCATAGCTAATTTCACCCAGGAATATGAACGGCTTCCATGAAAGCATTTGTAGAATTTTTCCACTAAAGCTACAAATTGACAAGACAAAGGGGCAATAAGCCAGGCAGAGTATACCTGCTTCAAACACGATACCGCTTGTAACATCGTATTTATAGAACAAGATAATGATTGTTAAGCTTATTAAAAAAATAGGCAAGCTATATTTTTCTACAAAGAGCATTTTATCCGATTCCAAATAAAATCGCCCGCATACGCAGCCAAGCAGAAAAATGGTGTATTTAAAAATAGGGTGAAGCAGTATAGAATCAAGCAGCAAACTGTAAGTATGCGAATGGTTTAGCAGGGACAGCCTTGGCAAGGCTGCCTGGTAATATTTTGTGAATATGATGCTGGCGACAAATAACAGCAACGCTATTATAACCACTTTTTTAAAAGGAGTTTTTACAACCCAAGGCAGGGTAAAGGGAAATAAGAAATAGAAGAAAAATTCACATGAAACAGTCCACCCAGGAAAGTTTACCGAACCTGCGTAAACCCATCTTTGAACACCGACAATTTCCAACCATACGCGCTTGGGTATAGAAGCATCGATTTCCTTCACCGTATAATTAAATAATACGAATAAAAAAAGAGCCAGGATATACATCGGATAAATTCTGGCAATACGCTTTAACCAAAAGTCTCTTTTGTGAAAATTAACGATACCTGCATTAAATTGCAAGCACTTACTGCTGGAAACTATCATGACAAATCCTGAAATAAAGAAGAAGTAGTTGACAGGTTCGCCAAAGTGCTTTATAGCCGGCAAAGTCTCACGCAATGACCCGGGGCCGTAGTGGTACATGAGCACCAGATACGCGGCAATAAACCTGGTCAAATACAAGGGAGACGTTTTGGATAGATTTACGGCAGGCATAGGATTCAGCTTTTGATGCATGAGTGAAGGATTAGGTACTCTTTCATCTATTGAATCACCGGCGGTGGGGCCGGCGGCATTTGGCACAATGAATTTTCGGGGCAGCTACGGCAGGCTTTTTTGCGGCTATGCTAATGGATGGCATCTGCCTTTCCAGGGGCCGTGCTCAGGTAGTAAGTCAAGGCTGATTCAGTTAAACCGCACATATACCGGGCAACAATTTAGTGTAAAATGAATATTGATTATTTAAACATAACTCTTTTTTATTACTTTGAGACTGCGTTTGACACGGTGGTGCGGGCGCGGAGCAGCAGCAAGCGCTAGCCGAGCCATCGGTTGCTGGCAACCGGACGAACGACCAAAAGCACCTGCGCCGAAAAGCCCAGGCAATTGATGGTTCAAGAGAACCTTTCGTTAAACTTGTTGGCCGCTCGCGCGTCCAATCGCTCACTTACCTGCCGCTTTTTCTTCGGCTTAGCTGTTTGGAAGACCACGAAATACTCCTCAAGTTTCAGGACCCCGCCAGCCGCAATTTGGCCTTTAACCAACTGGTACGCAAGTACCAGCGCAAGGTGTACTGGCACGTGCGCAAGATGGTGGTGGACCACGACGACGCCGACGACCTCACGCAGGATGTGTTCATTAAGGTGTGGAAGCACCTGGGAAAATTCCGCCAGGACGCCCAGCTTTTCACCTGGATTTACCGCATTGCCACCAACGAGTGCCTGAATTTTTTGGGCAGCAAGCGCCGTAAGTTCTTGCTACCGCTCAACGATGTGGGGGCCGAGCTGGCCGCTAAAATGGAAGCCGACCCGGCCCTGGCTGGCGACGAAATCGAGTTGAAGCTGCAAAAAGCCATCTTACAACTACCTGACAAACAACGCCTGGTGTTCAACCTCCGTTATTACGACGAGATGCCTTACGAGCAAATGGCTGAGGTAACCGGCACCAGCGTGGGGGCCCTCAAGGCCAGCTACCACCACGCCGTAAAAAAAGTAGAAGACTACGTGAGCCGCGCCAGCGGGTAAGATTTTTTTAGGACTGAGTTAAACGTTGCCACGGTCCGTTCATCCAACCGCCATGAAAACTGCCTTTAAGCTGGACGCGCACCCCCGGCGGCCTTACCCGCCGCTGAGCGAGCCGCCGGCTGCTTACTTCGACCAGTTGCCCACCCGCGTGATGGCCCGCCGCCCCGCGCCCGGGGCCCCGTCTGGCGGCGCGGCCTGGTGGGCCCTGCTGCCCGGCGCGCTGCGCACCAGCCTGGCCTCGGCGGCCGTACTGGGTGGCTTCGCAGCCTCGTTCTGGCTGAGTGGCCTGGGCGGTGGCCCCGCCGCGATGGACAATTCCACCGCAGCCCTCGACGCCGTACCCCAAACCGAGCTGGTGGCGTACTTGCTGCACCCCAGTGCCCGCCTCGAAACCAGCGATTTGGCCCAACTGGTAGCGGCTCAGCCCGGCATGGCGGCCACCTTTCTGCAACCTTCGCCCGCTGAAGTAAACGACGCCCTCGATGCCCAAGCCGCCGAGGAAACCCAGTATTTATAGTTTTTGCTCCCCGATAATAATGTTTGCAACCGCTCCTTTCTCCGCCCGTGCCGCGCGCCGGCTGGCCCTGGCCGCCGCTTTGCTACTGGCCGCGACCGGTGCCCAGGCGCAATTCATGAACCCGCGCCGGCCCCTGCGGGCGGCCCAGGCCGAGCGCCTCACCCAACTCGACAACGCCCGCATTGCCTTTTTTACCACCCGCCTCTCCCTCAGCCAGGACCAGGCCCAGCGCTTCTGGCCGCTGTACAACGAGTTTGTTGCGCGCCGTCGCGAGCTGAACCGCAATGGCCGACTGCTGCGCCGCGAGCAAATCGAATCGCTCACCGACCAGCAGATTCGCGACAACCTGAGCCAAACCTATGCCACCCGCCAGCAAGAGCTGAACCTGGAAAAAGATTATTTTGATAAGTTTCAGAAGGTGTTGTCGTTGCGGCAGGTGGCGCAGCTGATGGCTGCCGAGCGCGATTTTACCAAGGAAGTCATCCGGCGGGTGGCGGCTGCGCCGGGCGCGCTGCCTCCCGCCGACTAGGGCGGCGAAGCTGCGGCAATAAAGGCGGCCCCTGCACTGCGGGGGCCGCCTTATTTTTGTGGTACTTTTTCTGAATAACCTCCACCGCCGCTGCTTTGCTCACTTCTCGCCAGCTTTTCCTTAAACACCAAGCCCAGACTTCCGACTTTCCGCTGCTGCTGGAAATTGAGCGGGCCGAAGGCGTGTACATGTACACGCCCGAGGGCCGCCGCATTCTTGATTTAATTTCGGGCATCGGCGTGAGCAACGTGGGCCACCGCCACCCGCGCGTGCTGGCCGCCATCCGCGCGCAGCTCGATAAGTACCTGCACCTGATGGTGTACGGCGAGCTGGTGCAGGCCGTGCCCGCCCAGCTTGCTGAGGCGCTGCACCAGACCCTGCCGCCGCACCTCGACTCGGTGTATTTCACCAACTCCGGCACCGAGGCCATCGAGGGGGCCCTGAAGGTGGCCAAGCGCCACACCGGCCGCACCGAGCTGGTTTCGTGCCTAAACGCTTACCACGGCTCCACGCACGGGGCCCTGTCCATCACCGGCTCCGAAGATTTTAAGAACAGCTACCGCCCGCTGCTGCCCGACGTGCGCCACCTCCGGCACAACGCGCTGGCCGACCTGGACTTCATCACAGAGCGCACGGCGGCCGTGGTCATCGAAACGGTGCAGGGCGAAGCCGGCGTGCGCCTGCCCGCGCCCGGCTACCTGCCGGCCCTGCGCGCCCGTTGCACGGCGGTGGGGGCCCTGCTCATCCTCGACGAAATCCAGTGCGGCTACGGGCGCACGGGCACCATGTGGGCCTTCGAGCAGCACGGCATCGTGCCCGATATCTTGGTGTGCGCCAAGGGCATGGGCGGCGGCATGCCCATCGGGGCCTTCATTTCCAGCACCGAAATCATGAGCGGCTTCAAAACCAATCCCATCCTGGGGCACTGCACTACGTTTGGGGGCCACCCGGTGAGCTGCGCGGCGGCCCTGGCTACGCTCCAAGTCATGCAGGACGAGCAGTTGGCCGCTGGCGTGGCGGCCAAGGCGGCGCGGTTCCGGGCGCAGCTGCGGCACCCGGCCATCCGGGCGGTGCGCGGCAGCGGGCTGCTGATGGCGGTGGAATTCGATTCCTTTGCTGTGCTCAAGCCCATCATCGACCGGGCCCTGGAGCACGAGGGCATCCTCACCGACTGGTTTTTATTCTGCGATAACTCGCTGCGCCTAGCCCCGCCCCTGGTCATCACCGATGAGGAGATTGACGCGGCCTGCGCGGGTTTGTTGCGGGCCATCGAGCACGTGGCTCCGGCCCGGTTATCCGCTGCTTAGCGCGTGGGCAAACTATTGTAATTCAAGAAGCTCAGACTTTCCTCTTTGATGCGGTCCTCGGGCAGTCCGTCCTTCACGCCCTGCGAAATTTTGCGCACCAGCACCCCCACGATGGCTTTGCGGAAGCCCAGCTTCTCGGCCATCATGATGCAAAAGTCCATCTCGTTCTCGTCCACGATACCATCGGAGAGCATCATCTCCACGAGGTCGTAAATCTGATCGAACCGCTCCGAATCGGTGCTGGGCAGGTCGGAAAGGCAGTTGGTGTTGCCGGCCACAATTTTGCGCACGTCGGCAGCGGCCATGCCGTTTTTCTTGCCCACGGTGATGATGAAATTCATCTCCCGGTCGTCGATGTGGCCGTCGGCTTTGGCCAACGCGGCGAGGTTGCACAGGTGGCCCTTGATTTTTTTGGCCTGCTCATTTTCAAAAAAACCAAACATAGGACGAGGAATTAGAGGTAAAAAGCGGGTGGGATACGGCGTTGGGTAATAGCCGACGGTAAGATACTCGGATTTTATTAAAATTTTACGTTTTTTCGCGATAATCCGAAAAAAGAACGCGGGACCCGGGTGAGGCTGCTAACGGCAAAAAACTAGGTTTGTTCCAGCGAAACCCGCACCTTTGCGCGGTTTGCACCGAAAATGGCGCGAAATTGGATTTTTTGAATTGCCATGAAACGAATTGGAGTCTTTACCAGCGGCGGCGATTCGCCGGGCATGAACGCTTGCATCCGGGCGGTGGTGCGCACGGCCACTTACCACGGCATCGAGGTGTACGGCATCATGCGCGGCTACTCGGGCATGATCCGGGGCGAGTTCGTGAAGCTGGACTCGGCCTCTGTGTCGAACACGGTGCAAAAGGGCGGCACCATCCTCAAATCGGCCCGCAGCCACTCCTTCCGCAGCAAGGAAGGCCGCCAGCAGGCCTTCGACCAGCTGGTGAACAACGGCATCGAGGGCCTGGTGGCCATCGGCGGCAACGGCACCTTCACCGGGGCCATGATTTTTGAGGAGGAATTCGGCATTCCTACTGTGGGGGCCCCCGGCACCATCGACAACGACCTGTACGGCACCGACTTCACCATCGGCTACGACACGGCCGTGAACACGGCCCTGGACTGTGTGGACAAAATCCGCGACACGGCCGACTCGCACGACCGCTGCTTTTTTATCGAGGTGATGGGCCGCGACTCGGGCTACATCGCCATTCCGTGCGCCATCGGCGGCGGGGCCGAAATTGTGATGGTGCCCGAAACCCAGATGAGCGTGGAAGCGGCCATCGAAACGTTGCAAACGGGCTGGCGCCGCCACAAAACCTCGTTCATCGTCATCGTGGCCGAAGGCGACGTGGAAGGCAACGCCCACCACGTGGCCGCTCACGTCAAGGAGGCCATTCCGCAGCTCGACACCCGCGTGACCGTCATCGGGCACATCCAGCGCGGGGGCTCGCCGACCGCCGCCGACCGCCTGCTGGGCTCCCAGATCGGCATCGCCGCCGTGGAAGGCCTCATGAACGGCATGCGCAACGTAATGGCCGGCATCATCGACCGCAAGCTGGTCTACACGCCATTTGTGGACACTATTAACAAGAAAAAGCCCATCAACCAGAATTTCATGCGGATGGTAGAGATTCTTTCGGTTTAAGATAGTTCGATGTGGGCGGACGAATACAGTTGGTTTTAGGCTGGTTGGGAGGTTATTTGCGGGCCCCACACAAAGACATAAGGCAACGGCATGAGAGCAGCATTTTTTCACGATTCCGCTGCCTTGAAGCGGGACTGGTCGTTTGACGTCAACAGCCAGGCCCTTTCCGGCACCGATTCCACGGTTCTTCAGGTGTACCTCTACCTGCGGGAAGCCAAACACGACGTGACTTTGCTGGCCACCCGCCCCCCGTCGCCGCCCCGCGAGGAGGTGCAGCTAGTGAAGAACGTGCTGGAGGCCTACGATTTTTGCGTGCGCCACGCCATCGAGTTCCTGGTTTATGTAATCAATACGGATGCCATCCAATATGAATTGCTGACCCACGCGGCGGGCGGCACGACCGGCCTGATTGCCTGGGCCCACAACAACCCGGACTTTGCCTGGTGCAACCGGGCGTGGGAGTGTCCGGCCTTCCACCGGCTGGTGGCCGTGTCGAACTTCCAACGGCTGAGCCTGACGGCGCACCCGATATTTACCCGCACGGTGGCCATCTCCAACTTTCTGGAAGATGCCCTTTGCGCCGCCCCTGCCCCGGCGGCCCCGGCCAACGCCAATCAGGTAACCTACGTCGGGGCCCTGAAGTCGAGCAAAGGGTTCCATCACCTGGCGGCCGTTTGGCCCGCAGTACGGGCCCGCTTTCCCCAGGCCCTGCTCAACGTTTGCGGCTCGCCGGGCTTGTACCAGAGCGACCTGGTGCTGGGAGCCGAAGGAATTGCGGAGGTGGAGTTCGAAAAAACGATCCTGGGTTTTCTGGGCGGGTCCCGCGCCTCGGCTGAGCAGCTGGGCGTTCACTTCCTGGGCAGCCTTCCCAAAAAAGCGCTGTACGAGAAAATACAGGCGAGCCGCTTCGTGGTCGTCAACCCCAACATGCCCAAGGACGGCTCCACCGAAAGCTTCTGCGTATCGGCCGCCGAGGCCCTGGCGCTGGGGGTTCCGGTGGTCGGGGGGGCGGCGGGCGGCTTGCTGGAAGTCGTCGGCCACGGCAAAGGCGGCTTGCTGGCGGGCAACGGCACCGAACTTTTGGCTGCCATGTCCACCCTGCTAGCCCAGCCCGAAGTGGCCCACCGGCTGGCGCGGCAAGGGCAGGAGCGCGTGGTTCGGCTGTTCACGAAAGCCAGCTCCATGAAGCGGTGGGAAGCGCTGCTGAACGGCGAGCCGCTGCCCGCGGCCACGCCCACCGACGTGCGCCTGAAAAACAGGGCCTATTACTTCAAATCAATGGTCCGCCTGGCGTTGCCGCTTTCTTTCCTCAACAAAGTGCGGGGCGTTTACCGCAAAGCAAGCGGCCTACCGGCCTGATTAACCGGCCAGGATTTCGGCCAGATTTTTTTGCCGGGCACTCCCAATTTAGCCGCTCAAGGCAATCCACGCATACGCCGCGTCGCGGCGCAGCCACGTGAGCTGGCGCTTGGCGTAGCGGCGGGTGTTGCGCTGGAGCAGGCGCACGGCTTCGGCCCAGTCGTAGGCCCCGTCGAGGAAGCCGAAAATTTCCTGGTAGCCCACGGTTTGCAGGGCCGGGCGGTGGCGGTGGGGCAGCAGGCGCGTTACTTCGTCGAGCAGGCCCCCGGCGAGCATGGCTTCAACGCGCTGGTTAATGCGCGTATACAGCTCTTCCCGATCGCGGGTGAGGGCCACCTTCACCACGCGAAAGGGCCGCCGGGCGTTGCCGTCGGCCGTGCCTTGGGTGTGAAAGCTGGAAAATGGCCGGCCCGTACCGCGCGTGATTTCCAGGGCCCGGAGCACGCGCTGGGGGTTTTGCGGGTCGATGCGGGCGTGGGCCACGGGGTCGGTGGCGGCCAGCTCGGCCACCAGGGGGCCCAGGCCGTGGGCGGCCAGCTCGGCTTGCAGCCGGGCGCGCACTTCGGGCAGCACGCCGGGCAGCTCGTCGAGGCCGTCGGTGACGGCCTGCACGTACAGCCCCGACCCGCCGGTAAGAATGACGACGGGGTATTTTTTAAACAGCTCGCCGAGCAGGGCCCCCGCGTCGGCGGCGAAGCGGCCGGCGCTGTAGTCTTCGTCGATGCCGTGGCTATCGACGAAATGGTGCGGCACGCCCTGCATCTCGGCCGCCGTGGGCTTGGCCGTGCCGATGCTCATCTCCCGGTAAAACTGGCGCGAGTCGGCCGACACGATTTCGGTGCCCAGGTGCTGGGCCAGCCGCACGCACAGGGCCGTTTTGCCCACCGCCGTGGGCCCGGCCACCACGAGCAGCACCGGGCGCGGGTCGTCGGGCAGGGGCGCGAGCTGGGCAAGAATAGCGGGGGGAAGAAGCAAAGCAGCGCCGATGGATTAGAGCGGTTCTTGGGTTGGGGCCAAAGGTAGGCCGGGCCGTGCGGGAGCCGCAGCCCCGGCCGGCCGACTGGTGTATGGTATTTTTACAAAGTAAATTATACCATACAACCCGGCGCTCAATGTTGTATGGCATGAAAAAAAACAGTCAAATACCATACAACTTTTGCTGCCTATGTCGCGCCGCGCCGCCCCTTCCACCAACCTGCTGGCCCGCGTCCGGGCTTGGTTTGGGTTTCAGCAAGCAGAGCTGGCGCTCTACCTGGGCATCAGCCCGGCCCTCGCGCAGCACCTCGAAAGCGGCCGGCGGGCCCCCACCGCCGACGTGCTGCGGGCCCTGTTGCCGCTGCTGTCGCACCTGCCCGCCGCCCCCGATGCTCCGGCCACTCCGGCCGCCGGGCCGCCCGCGCTGCCGCCCGGCACCTTCGCGCCGGACGCGGCCGGGCTGGATTTTCGCCGCCGCGCCTGCTTGCAGCAGGCCGACCGGCTTTGGGCGCGGGCCGGGCAAATCGAGCAGCGGGCCGGCGTAGCCCATCACTGGGCGCGGGCCCTGCCCGCGCTGCTGGCCGCCGCGGCCGCTGGCCCTGACCCCACCCGCGCCGCCTGGCTGGCCGATTGGCTCCAACGCCGCGCCCGGCCGCTGCCCGTGGCCGCCGCCACGCGCTGGCACCTGCTGCGGGCGCGGGCCGCCGCCCTGGAAGCGGAAGCCGCCGCCCTGCAAGCCGCCCTGGCTGGCGCTGGGGCTGCCCCGGGCTAGCTGAGCGGTGGGCGGGCCAGTGGTACCTTGGCCCCGTATTCCACCCTTTTCTCTTTTTTATAATGCCCGCAGATTTCACCTTGCTCACTACCCGCGCCGAATGCGACGCCGCCACCGCCGAAGCGGAATTCGAGTTGAAAACCTTTAGCACCCGCGACGCCAACATTGGCCTGGCCGACGAGCGCGCCGACCGCACCCAGACCAGCACGGCCTCGCAGCTGGCACAGGTAGATGCCAAAATTGCGTCGAACACCGCCCTGCTGGCCGTGGCCGCCCTCGACGCCGACACGCGCGAGACGGCCACCGACGAGCTGGCCGCCCTGCACGTGCGGCGCACGGGCCTGGCCAAGCGCAACCGCCTGGCCACGGGCGTCACCCGCTTCCTAGCCACCGTGGACGCCGCGCAGATTGCCGCGCAGGTCGCGACGCTGACCAGCGTCAAAGCGGGCATCGCCACCCGCCGCGCCACGTTGCCGGCGTAGTGTAGCGCCCGAAAGCAAACAGCCGCCCGGTGCCTTGTGCATCGGGCGGCTGTTTGCTTGAGTCGACAAGCAGGTTTGGTAGGCGGGCCGCGGTGCGCTGAAAGGGCCTGGGCACTGAAGGCAGTGGGGAGTATGTGTTTTCCCTCTAGTTGTGGGCCTTCCCCTGCTTTATTTGGGAGTAGCAATACCTTGTTCATCCACCCAGGCCTAAAAGAGATGATTATTTCCCCGCGCACGACGAACCCGCCCCCCGTCACCTCGCTCCGGGCGGCCGCCCTAATCAGTGGATTTACTCTCCTGCTGCTGGTCTTGGTGGCTCCTTTTGCGGAGCTCTATGCCTACCCTAAGCTCGTGGTTTCGGGAAATGGGTCCGAAACCGTTCGCCACCTCCTCGCCCAGCAGCCCTTGTTCGTGGCGACCATCGGGGCCTACCTGCTCACTTTCTTGGGGGATATTGTCTTGGCGTGGGCACTCTACGTGTTGTTAGCGCCCGTGCAGGTGCATCTGGCCCTGTTGACCGCCTGGTTTCGACTCGTCTTTGCCCTCATTGCCCTGGTGGCTCTGCTGAACCTGGTCGGTGTGTTCCGCCTCCTGACGGAGCCCGCGGGCACGATGGGCGTAGAGCCCGCGCACGTGCCGGGCCAAGTGCTGCTGTATCTGACCACGTTCCGGTACTACTTCCATTTTGGCCTGTTCTTTTTCAGCCTTCACTTGGGGTTCCTCGGGTACTTGGTCATGAAGGCCTCTTATCTACCGACCCTGCTCGGGGCGTTGCTGCTGCTGTCCAGCGCTGGCTATTTGACCAGCACGGTGCAGCCCTTCCTCTTCCCGCAGCTGAACATACATGCCGTCAACTATACTTTCTATGGCGAACTGGTTTTCATGGGCTGGTTGCTGCTCCGGGGGGCGCGCCTCCCCCAGCCCGCTTAACCGAGCCAGCGGCCGCCTGGGTGGTTGGCGGTCGAAGGCGACTTTGAAACCAAACTTTTAACCAAGGCCACATTTGGTTATCCACTCACAGCAGGGGCGCGGGGCCCACCGGCACCACTCCCTGCCACAACCGCAGCAGTACCCGTTCCTCGTGCTCCCAGCTGAGGTGCGGGGCGGCGCGGTGGCAGTTGGCGGCCAGCTGCTGGTAACGGGCGGCATCGCCGCCGGGCAGTAGGCGGTTGAGGGCGGCGGCCAGGGCCCCGGGGTCCAGGTCGGGCACCAGCTCGGCCACGTCGAACTCGTCGTTGAGGGCCCGGTACTCGGGAAAGTCGATGACTACCTGCGGGATGCCGGCGTGTACGTAATCAAAAAATTTATTGGCCAGGGAATAATAGTAGCTCAGGCCACGGTTTTCGAGCAGCAGCACCCCCACCGCCGCCTGGGCCGCCACGGCCCGCAGCTCCTCGGGCAGCAGGCGGCCCCGGAACTCCACCTGGCCCGACGCCAGCAGGCCCAGGCGGGCCGCCTGCGCCCGCAGCGCGGCCGAGCAGTCGCCCTCGCCGCACAGCACTAGGCGGCCCCGCACCCGCGGCATGGCGTCGAGCAGCGCTTCCAGGCCCCGGCCCACGTTCAGTACGCCCTGGTAGAGAACGAAGCCGCCGGCCGGAGCGGCGGGCGGGGCCGGTCGCAGGCGGGCGGCGTTGCGCACCACCCCAAAAGACCGCCCGTAGCGCTCGGCAAACACCCGGGCCAGGGCCGGCCCCACGGTGTAGGCCAGGCGGGCCCGGGGCACCACAAAGCCTTCGACCCAGCGCCAGGCCCGCTGCACGGCGGGCCGGCCCACCACCTCGGGCACTTCCGTGAACAGCTCGTGGGCATCGTAGGCAAACGGCTGCCCGCCCAGCCGGGCGCGCAGCCACACGGGCAGGGCCGTGTCGAGGTCGACGGCGCACCAGGCCTCGGCGCGCTGCCCCAGCAGGTAAAAAAGCAGGCGCAGGTTGTACTCTAAGTAGAACAGTTTGCCTTTCTGAAACCACCCGCGCAGGCGGTGTTGGCCGTAGCTTTGGGCCGTCAGGGGCCCCGAAGCGGGGCGTTCCCAACCCACCAGTTGCACCTGGTAACCAGCCGCTTGCAGGCCCCCACAAATGCGCTGCATGCGCTGGTCGTACACCAAATCGGAGGTGGCGGCGAACAGCAGCCGGGGGCCCCGCAACGGCGGCCGCAGCGACATTTTCTTTTTACCCGGCGGCATAAGGTTTTTGGTAGTAATTTGGGCAAATTTACGTTCGTTCGTACCGTGCGCGGTCGGGTCCGTATTAGCTATCTTATTGTCCGCATTTCATGTCGCCCTCTGCTATCGTTCAGCTTCCGACACCCGTCGTCCCGCCCCTGCCAGCGCTGTTTGATCAGCTGGGACAGTCGTATGTGCTGGCCGACCGGCAGGGGTTGATCCTCGACGTGAACACCACTTTTCTGGCCCTTACCGGCTACGAGCGGGACCAGGTGCTGGGCCGCTCGTTTCACCGCCTGTTCGTGCCCGCCGGCGAGCGGGTCCTGCGCGAGCAGCTCTACCAAAACTATTTGCAAACCGGGCGCTACGACGACGGCCTGGAGCACACGGTGCTTACCCGCTCGGGCTACTCGCGCCTGTTGCGCTGGCAGGCCGGCTTTGCCCGCGACGCCAACGGCCGCGTGACGGGCATGTGGCTGGCGGGCCAGGAGACGGCCGACCGCAGCATGGCCCCGCGGGTGCTCACCGGCGACGGCTCGCACCTCCAGGAGTTTCTCGACAACGCCCAGGACCTGGTGATGCACCTGAGCGCCGATAACGCCTTGCTCTTTGTGAACAAGGCATGGAAAGAAAAGCTCGGCTACAGCGACGCCGACCTGGCCCAGCGCACCCTCACCGACGTGGTGCACCCGTATTATAAGGCCAAGCTGCTCTACCAGCTGCGCAACCTGTACGAGGGCGAGCCGGTGAACAAGATCGAAACCGTGTTCCTGACCAGCAGCGGCAAGCCGGTGCACCTCATCGGCAGCCTGAGCGCCGTGCGCGAGCCGGGCCAGCCGGTGAGCGGGCGCGCCATCCTGCACGACATCACCGACCGCATCAAGGCCGAGCGCTTGCAAAAGGTGTACTACAGCATCGCCAACCTGGCCATCAGCGCCAAGGACCTGGCCGCCCTGTACGGGGCCATCCACCGCGAGCTGAGCAAGATCATTGAAACCAGCAACCTGTTCATTGCCCTGTGCGACGATGCGCGCACCGAGCTGCAGTTTGCGTACTACGTTGACCAGCACCCGCACCCGCGGGCCCACGCGCCGCGGCCGTTTTCGTCGGGCTTGTCGGAATACGTCATCCGCGGCGGGCAGCCGCGCTACATCACCCGCGCCGAAATGCAGGAGCTGGCGCGCAACGGCACCATCACCACCTTCGGCCTGTTGCCGGAAGTGATGCTGGCCTCGCCCCTGAGCGTGGGCGAGCGCATCATCGGGGTGCTGGCCGTACAGGACTACCACCGCCCCGATGCCTACGCGCCCGGCGACCTGGACGTGCTGCATTTTATTTCGAACCAAGTGGCGCTGGCCATCGAGCGCAAGCGCAACGAAGAACAGATTCAGCGGCAAAATGCCCGTTTGAACGCCATTTTCGAAAGCGGCTCGCACTTGATGTGGACCATGGACAGCGCGGGCCGGCTGGCTTCGTTCAACCGCAACTACGGGGCCTACTTTCTGCGGCGCAACGGCGTGCCCGCCACCCGCGGCCTCGACCTGCGCACGGCCGACATGGCCCGCATGGACGAAGACGGCCGCATGGCGTTCCTGCAACACTACCAGATGGCCGAAACCGGCCAGCCCCAGCGCTTCGAAGCGCGCCTGCGCGACCTGCGCGGCCGCGACCTCTGGATTGAGGTCCACCTGAACCCGATTTACCTCGGCGATGGCTCATTTGATGAGATTTCGGCCATTGCCCAGGACATCACGGAACAAAAGCGGGCCCAACTGGCCCTGGAGGCCCAGGAAGAAAAATTCCGCTCCATTTTTGAGTCGTTCCAGGACGTGTACTACCGCACCGACGACGAGGGCCTGCTCACCATCATCAGCCCCTCGGTGCGCGACGTGCTGGGCTACGAGCCCCACGAGGTGCTGGGCCGGCCCGTGAGCGATTTTTATTACGAGGCCGACACCAGCATTGTCTTGTCGGGCTCGATGGAGCGCACCGGCCGCCTGCGCAACCTGGAAACGCAGATGCGCCACCGCGCCGGCCACCCGGTGAACGTGCTCATCAACGCCCGCCAGGCCGTACAGGGCCCCCCCGGCACCGAAGGCATTGCCCGCGACGTGACGGAGCTGCACCAGATGCAGGGCGACCTGCGCCGCGCCAAAGACACGGCCGAAACCGCCCTGGAGGCCAAAACGCAGTTCCTGGCCAACATGAGCCACGAGCTGCGCACGCCCATGAACGGCATCATCGGCATGATCGACCTGCTGAACCAGACCGTGGACACCGACGAGCAGCGCGAGTACGTGGACACGCTGCGCAAGAGCAGCGACGCACTGCTCACCATCCTCAACGACATCTTGGACCTGAGCAAGATTCAGGCGGGTAAGATGCGCGTGCAGGAAGCGGCTCTGGAGCTGCGCACCGTGCTGGAGCGCATCCGTTCGCTGTTTCTGTACCGGGCCGAGCAGAAGCACCTCAGCTTCACGTACCTCATCACGCCCCACACGCCGCAGTTTGTGGTGACGGACGAAATCCGGCTCCTGCAAATCCTCTCCAACCTGGTAGCCAACGCCCTCAAGTTCACCAACGAAGGCACGGTGAGCGTGGTGGTGTCGTCGGTGGCCACCGACGGCGATTACCACACGCTGCGCTTCGCGGTGCAGGATTCGGGCATCGGCATCTCGCCCGACGACGCGGCGCGGCTCTTCACCAATTTCACCCAGCTCGATAACACGTCGAGCAAAACCTACGGCGGCACCGGGCTGGGGCTGGCCATCAGCCGGCAGCTGGCCGAGCTACTGGGGGGCGAGATTGGCGTGTTTTCCGACACCGGCCAGGGCAGTGTGTTCTGGTTTACCATCCACTGCCGCGCCGCGCAGGTCGACGACTTGCCCGTGCCGCTGCCCAAATCGGACGGTCCGGTGCAGGTGTTCGGCACGCCGCCCCGCATCCTGCTTGTCGACGACAACCCCATTAACCAGAAGGTGGGCCAACGCCTGCTGCACAAGCTGGGCTGCGTCGTGGACGTGGCCGTGGACGGCCCAGACGCCATTAGCCGCGCCACTGCGCTGGGGGCCGACTACGATTTGATTTTTATGGACATCCAGATGCCTGACATGGACGGCATCACCGCCACCCAGGAAATCCGGGCCCGGCTGGGCAAGACTTGCCCGCCCGTGGTGGCCATGACGGCCTACTCGATGCAGGAGGACGCCAGCCGCTTCATGCGCCAGGGCCTCGACGACTACGTGGGCAAGCCCGTAAAAACCGAGCGCCTGCACGAGGTGCTGCACCGCTGGGTGCGGCCCCGCCCAGCGCGCGGCCCCGTTCGCAAAGCCCGCGCCGCCGCGCCCGAGCCGCTGGCCTTCAAGCCGACGGAGCCGGTGCCCGAGGTGAGGGCCCTGCCCCCGGTTGCGGCGGTGCCGGACCCCGAGCCGGTGCCCGTGGCCGTCGTCGCGCCGCCGCTGCCCGCCGCTGCCGAGGCCCTGCCGACCTTGGACGCGGCCGTGCTGCTGCAACTCCAGGAGTTGGGCGGTCCGGAGTTCGCGGCCGACCTCTACCGGGAATTTGAGGAAGAAGCCGGGCAACTGCTGGCCGAGGCCGCGCCGCTGGCTGCCACCCCCACCGAGGCCAACGGTACGGCCCTGCTTGGGCCTCTGCACCAGCTCAAGGGCACGGCCGCCACGGTGGGCGCGGTGGCCCTGGCCGCGCAGGCGCGGGTGCTCGAAATGCAGCTCAAGGCCGACCCGGCTGCGAGCGTAGAAGATAATTTTCTCGTGTTACAGCATTACTTTGCGGCGTTCGTGTCGGCTTACGTCCTAGCCATGGCCTTGCCCGCCGACGTTACCCCCGGCTAGCCCCATCCACATTTTCGTTTTCCACACCCCTCGCCCCCCTTGCCATGCCTCCCGAAAACAGCACTAAAACTGTGCTCATAGCCGAAGACAGTTCCGTAATCCTCAACCTAACCCGCAAGATATTAGAGCTACAGAAGTACAAAATCGTGCTCGCCCGCAACGGCGGCGAAGTCATTAAGCAACTGGAAGCCACCCCCGTTGACTGCGTGCTGATGGACATCAACATCCCCGTGATGGACGGCATGGAATGCACCCGCGCCATCCGCCGCCACCCCGACCCCGCCATCAACCAGCTGCCGGTCATCGCCATCACCGGCAATGCCAACAACTACTCGATGGAACAGTTCCGCGAAGCCGGCGTGACCGACTACTTGCCCAAGCCCCTGGACTTCGATGCCCTGGTGCGGGTAGTGAAGCAATACGTGAGCTAGTTTTTTGAGCTGTTAGCTAATAGCTGCTAGCCGTTTTCGTTCAACGAAAAAGCTATTAGCTGGCAGCTATTAGCTAACAGCCTAAAACATGACCGTTACTTTCCTCGGCACCGGCACTTCATCGGGGGTGCCCATTATTGGCTGCACGTGCCCGGTGTGCCGCTCGCTCGACCACCGCGACCACCGGTTGCGCACGGCTGTGCACATCGCCGTGGCCGGCCAAAGCTTGGTGGTGGACACCGGGCCCGACTTCCGGCAGCAAATGTTGCGGGCACGCGTCACGCAGCTCGACGCGCTGCTTTTCACCCACGAGCACAAGGACCATACGGCGGGGCTCGACGACATCCGGGCATTTAATTACCGCCAGCAGCAGGAAATTCCGGTGTATGGCGAGCCCCGGGTGCTGGCGCAGCTGCAAAAGGAATTTGCTTACGTATTTGCCGAGCACAAGTACCCCGGCGTGCCGCAGGTGAGCCTCCACCCTATTCTGGCCGACGACGCGACCTTTGAGGCGGCCGGCGTGGCGGTGCAGCCCCTGCGCGCCCGCCATCACAAGCTGCCCGTGCTGGGCTTCCGCATCGGCGGCTTCTGCTACCTCACCGACGCCAACCACCTGCCCGACGAAACCAGGGCCCTGATGCGCGGGGCCGACGTGGTGGTATTGAACGCGTTGCGCCGCGAGCCGCACGTGTCGCATTTCACTCTGGCCGAGGCCGTGGCGGTGCTCGAAGAACTGCAACCCCGGCGGGCCTACCTCACCCACATCAGCCACCAGCTGGGCCGCCACCTAGCCGTGGAAGCCGAGCTCCCCGGCTGGATTCGGCTGGCGTACGATGGGTTGCAGGTGGAGATATAAAAAATGCGCTC
The DNA here is from genome assembly GCA_964242665.1 of uncultured Hymenobacter sp. GTDB lineage: Bacteria > Bacteroidota > Bacteroidia > Cytophagales > Hymenobacteraceae > Hymenobacter. The sequence goes on along the minus strand of CAXTBA010000003.1, from coordinate 112,965 downwards.
ATACCTTCTCTGGACCTTTTCATTGCGTGAGAATTATTATTCGCCAATGACCACACCGGAGTTGCTTCAGCAGCTTCGGGCTACTACCACATCAACCCGTGAGCTTTTTTTATCCCCTATTCACGCGGCAATCAGCAATATGTTTTGGGGAGAAGTAGGCGCTGAGGATTTTAAAATCTGGCGAATTTTTCGGTATTCTAATACCATGCAGCCGCCTATTACTGGCTGAGTGGAGCCGGTTTCGAAAGGCAGCCGGGTTTACATTCAATACCGGATGTCTTTATGGCTTTTGATTGTTCAGGCCCTGACTACGGCGGCGGCTATTGGCGCAGGCACTTGGCATTTTGCCGTGCGAGAAGGTGTTGAAGGGCCGATGCCATTCTTTATCGGGCTCATTTTATTGGTTATTTTTCTCGTGGGCGGGGCCGGGGCGTTTTGGCTGGAAGTATGCGCATCGCGGCGAGCGCTTAGGAAAATTTTAGGTTTAGAAACAATCCCCGCCATCTAGCTTCGCTCCTCCTTGTGGGTATCACTACTATGCACACCAACTATTATTTCCTGCGCCAGCTGGCTCCGGCCCTCACCGCGCAGCTGCGGGGCTACCGGGTGGCCGCGTGCTTTTCGCAGGAAAAAGACGAGTTGGTGATTGGGTTGACCGACGGCGCGCAGGAATTTTGGCTGAAAGCACAGCTTGGGGCCACCTTCCCGGCTTTGGCCCTGCCCGAAACCTTCCAGCGGGCCCGGACCAACTCGGTAGATTTATTTCCCGACTTGCTGGGCCAGCAGGTCGAAGCCGTGGCGGCCTGGCCCCAGGACCGGGTGCTGCAAGTGAATTTTCGGAGCGGGGCCCAGCTGGTATTTAAACTTTACGGGCCGCGCCCCAACGCTATTTTCCGGTCTGCGCCGGAGGGCCCGGCGCAGCTGTTCCAGCAGAAGCTTGTGGCCGACGCACAGTTACGCCCCCAACCCGCGCCGGGGCCCCGGGCCCCCGCCGAAGCCGCACTGTCCCCAAAATCCAACCAATCCGATGAATCCACGGAATCCGTGGCCCCGACAAAAGCCAAGCTGCCGCCGCCCCTGGCCGACTTGCCCGCCCGCTACCTCCGCGCCCACGGCTACGACGAAGCTCCCGACGAGGCCAAAAAGCGCTTGGTAAACCAAGTGCTGGCCCAACTGGAAACCCCGACCCACTACTACCTCATCCGCCTCGACGGCCGCACCCGCATGAGCTTGCTGCCGCTGGGCGAGGTTCTCGAAACGCTGCCCGGTGCCGATCCCGTGGGGGCCCTGCGGCGCTTCGTGCCGCTGGCCCTGGCCCGCCGCGCCCTCGAAACCGAAACCCGGCAGGTGCGCCAGGCCCTGGAACGCCGCGCCGACGAAGCCACCGCCGGGGCGGGCCACGCCCGCCAGCGCCTGCACGCCCTGGCCCACGAGGCCGGCTACCGCCACGCGGCCGACCTCATCATGGCGCATTTGCACGAGATTCCGGCCGGAGCGGCCCACGTGGAGCTGCTGGATTACTACACCAACCAGCCCCGGCTCATCAAGCTCAAAACCGGCGAAAAACCCCAGCGCACCGCCGAAAACCTGTACCGCAAAGCCAAAAACCAGCAGATTGAGGAGCGCCAGCTCGCCCAGCGCATCGAGCGGCGCGAAGCCGAGGCCTTCGAGGCCCTGGAACGCCTGGAAGAGCTGGGCACCCAGCCCGCACTGGCCGAGCTGCGGGCCTTTCGCGGCTGGCGCAAGCAGCACGGCCTGGAGCCCGTGCCGGCGGCCGGCAAGGGGCCCACTGAGTTGCCCTTCAAGGTGTTCGAGGACCGGGGCTTTACCATTCTGGTGGGCCGCAACGCGCAAAACAACGACCTGCTGACCCAGAAATACGCCCACAAAGACGATTACTGGCTGCACGCCAAGGACGTAAGCGGTTCGCATGTGGTGGTGCGCCACCGCGCCGGCCAGCCCGTGCCGGCCCCCGTGCTGGAGCACGCCGCCCAGTTGGCCGCCTGGTACTCGCGCCGCCAAAACGATTCGCTGTGCCCGGTGACGGTGACGCCCAAGAAATTCGTGCGCAAGCCCAAAGGGGCCCGGCCCGGCCAAGTGGTAGTGGAGCGCGAGCAGGTGCTGCTGGTGGTGCCGGCCAACCCATTCGAGGCCCAGGAGCGGTAACAGCCGGCTATTCGAGACATAAAAAAAGCCCGCTTTGCAGCGGGCTTTTCGTTCAGTGCGCGCGGGGAGATTCGAACTCCCACACCCGAAGGCACCACCCCCTCAAGATGGCGTGTCTACCAGTTTCACCACGTGCGCAAACTTGAAGCACTGAACCGGGCAATGCGGCCGAAACCGGCTCCGCTGAGGCGGCGAAGCGGGTGCAAAGATAGAACCGCGGGCGGCCCCCCGCAACGGCGGGTGGCTTTTTTTACCAACACTGCGGGGCCTCTTCATCTGTTGCCAATTGAAAAGCGTCATATTTACTCCTTTTCCCTCTCATTATCCGACCCATGGCTGCCAACGGACCTGCTTCCGACACTAATTCGTTTTTTGGCCAAATGGCCGAAAAAATCACCAAATTCTCGGGCTCAACGGCGGCATTCGTCGGGGCAAGCGGCATCGTGCTGCTGTGGGCCGTTACGGGGCCCGTGTTTAAGTATTCCGAAACCTGGCAGTTGGTCATCAACACGGGCACCACCATCGTCACGTTTTTGATGGTGTTCCTCATCCAGCGGGCACAAAACAAGGATTCACTGGTGGTCCACCTCAAGCTCAACGAATTAATTGCGGCCACCCAAGGGGCCAGCAACCGCATGATTAACGCCCAAGACCTATCGGAGGGGGAAATAAAAGTGCTCCACGATTTTTATTGCCTGCTGGCCGAAAAAGCCAAGCAGGACACCGATCTGGGCAAAACCCACTCGGTGGAAGAAGCTGAAGACAACCACGAGGAAAAGCTGGCTGCACTACGCGACGGCAACTAAAAAAAGGCGACTCCCAATACCGGGAGTCGCCTTTTCGCACCGAGAAACTCTATACTACTTGGCTTGCACCAAGGGCGAGTCTACTACATGCTCTGACACGAACCACACTTGCAATTCGTTGGTGCGCATCACATTGCTCACTGCCAAGTCGTTGGTACCGTCGTCGCCCGAATCATCGGCTTTTTTGGCGATTTCATGGCATTCCTGCAGGATGATCTGGTGGGCTTCCAACAGGCGCGAGATCTGTACAGGAGCCTCCTCACGGTCGCGCGGGGGACGGGGAATGAGGGTATTTTCGGCCACATCGGCCGCCATGGCAATGGCCACGCCGCCCAAAATCTGGATACGCTCGGCGATGGTGTCCACCAAATCCGACTGCTCCTCGTAGTGTTTGTCGAACAACAGGTGCAACTGGTAAAACGTGGGGCCCGTCACCTGCCAATGGCTCTTTTTGTAGAGGTCGCGCAGCGTCATGGTGTCCGCTAGCAGCTGGTTCAGCATGCGCACGCTTTCGAGGCGCACGTCGTCGGCTAAGCCGATGGGCAAGCGCTGGCTCACGGTGCCGAACTTTTGAGTAACGGCCGGGGCGTTGATTTGCTGGTTTAGAATGGGCTGTACGTTCACGGCCTTATTAGGCAAGTTGGCAACAGCCACTGAGGTGGTTACGTTTTTGACGGCTTTTTTAGGAGCAGCGGTTTTGGCAGGAGCGGCCATAAAACAAGGGATTAAAAAGATTTTTCAGAGACGAAGGCTGTTAAAACAACCCGTTTACCATACGTAAGTACCGGGCCTGGGTTAAGGCCACAGGTATATTTGTACAGTTTGTGGCCCTGCAATTTTAGGCCCCCGGCCAGCCGCTGCCTGGGCGCAATTGTCCTTTTTCCTGATTTTATAACCTCATGCCTTTCCCGTTTTTTGGCGACGATAAATCCACGGTGGCCCGGCTGCTGGCCACGCTGCCCCAAACCGGCCGCCTGGAGTGGATCGGCCTGCGCCCGGCCCGTCGCCAGCCAATGCTGAGCGTGGCCGAAGCCCAAGTAATCACTGATGCCAATCTGAGCGGCGACCGCGCCCGCCTCAAGGCCGGAGGCAAGCGCCAGATCACGCTCATCCAGGCCGAGCACCTGCCCGCCGTGGCCGGTTTCCTGGGCCTGCCGGGGCCCGTTGACCCCGCCCGTCTGCGCCGTAACCTAGTGGTGAGCGGCCTCAACCTGCTGGCCCTCAAGGGCCGTCAAATCCGCATCGGCGACGAGGTAGTGCTCGACGTCACCGGCGAGTGCCACCCATGCTCGCGCATGGAAGAAGAGCTGGGGCCCGGCGGCTACAACGCCATGCGCGGCCACGGCGGCCTCACGGCCCACATCGCGCGAGGCGGCACCGTGCGGGTAGGCGACGCCGTGCGGGTGGCAGAACCAGCCAGCGAGTAACCCCTAATGGCTAAAGATTTTATCAATAAAAAAGGGCCCCAGTTGCACGCAGCGGCTGGGGCCCTTCTAATGCAGGAGGCGGGCCCTAGGCCCCGTCCATGCGCACGATTTTCGGCGTGAACGAGCCCAGCACGTCCACCAACTCGCGCTGGCTGGCCATCACCTGGTGGATGTCTTTGTAGGCCATCGGGGCCTCGTCGAGGCCGCCGCCGTGCAGCGTCACGCCGTGCGCGGCCAGCTGCTTGCGCACGTCGGCTTCGCCCAGCTCGGCCTTGGCGCGGGTCCGCGACATGAGCCGGCCGGCCCCGTGCGAGGCGGAGGCCAACGAATCGGCCGCGCCGCGCCCCCGCACGATGAAGCCGGGGGCCGTCATCGAGCCGGGGATGATGCCCAGTACGCCCGCCCCGGCCGGCGTGGCCCCTTTGCGGTGCACAATGGCTTCGCGGCCATCCGCCAAGCGCTCCTTCCAGGCGAAGTTGTGGTGGTTTTCCACTTTGGCCAACGCTTTCTCACCCAAAGCCTTGGCCAGCCGCCGGTGAATCTGGTCGTGGCACGCCGAAGCATAATCACCGGCCAAATTCATGGCAGCCCAATATTCCTGGCCGGCTTCGGTGTCGAGGCCCAGCCAAGCGAGGTGCTTGGCTTCGGCGGGCAGCATGCACTGCTCCATGGCCAGGGCCGTGTAGTGGTTGGCGGTACTCGCGCCCAGGCCCCGCGAGCCGGAGTGCGAGAGCAGGCCCACGTACTCGCCCACGGGCAGGCCCAGCTCGTTGGCCGGATCGGTGATTTCGACGAGGCCAAACTCCACGAAGTGGTTGCCCGAGCCCGAAGTCCCGAGCTGCTCCGCGGCTTTGTCGAGCTTGTTTTTCAGGAACGGCACCGCCCGAAACGCGTCGTGGGCGAGCACGGCGTGGTCGAGGCGCTGGCCCCGCTCCCAGGCCCGGCCGGAGCCGAACCGGGTGTTGTCGAGCAGGAGCTTGCTCAGCTCCTGGGTGCGCTGCACGAGGTACTTGGCCGGCAGGTCGAACACCGACAGCGCCATCCGGCAGCCGATGTCCACGCCCACGGCGTAGGGAATCACCGCGTTATCCGTGGCCAGCACGCCGCCGATGGGCAGGCCGTAGCCGTGGTGGGCGTCGGGCATGAGGGCCCCGGCGATGGCCACGGGCAGCTTCATGGCCGTTTCCATCTGGTGCACGGCCCCGGCCTCGATGTGCTCGGCCCCGAACGTGGCGTAGGGCTTGCGCGCCACCAATTCAAGGTGGCGCGATGGGGCCGGCAACAGCGCCGCGGCGGTGTGGCTCCAGGCCAGGTTGGCAAGGAAATCGGTGGGTGCGGCCAGCACACGGCCGAGTAATTCCAATTGCTCGGTTTGGGTGAGGCGCTTGTGTTCTTTGCGTTGCAGCTGTGCCAGCGCCAGGCCAATGGCCCGGCCCTCGGGAAACCCGAGCTGCCGGAGGTCGTTGCCGCGTAGTTGAGAAGCCATAATTCTGAAGTTTTGAGGTGTGAGTTGCTCGATTGCTGTCGTTTTTTAACAATTGATAACGCGCAGCTACAACTAATTAATTTTTCTATTTTGAAGCAACAAAAGGCTTGCACGAGGGGCCCTGGGCCCAATGTAACAGGTCACTTATGTGGCACCTGAACCAAGCAAATTGCGGCCAGATTGGAACGGGCCGCCGCGTTGGCGGCACCGTTCCGGCCGGCGACTGCTATTAATTAAACAGCCGTCTTCCCATTTCTTGACCGCGTATTTTGCAACATGTGAGAAAAATATTTTGAGTTTAACTAATTGATTGCAACCCAGGAGCGACGGCCGCTTTGACTTGATAAATTATCGCTCCTGGGGCCGCTTGCTTACAATTCAATTTTCTGGATTTTAGTGAGGGCCGCGCCGCCGCACCAGCGGGTAGTCGTCGAGGCGGTTGAAGGCTTTGGCCAGCCCGCGCTGCACTTGCTTGGAGAAGCAGCCCAGGGTTTTGCGGCCGGTGCGCTCGTTGGCCACGGCGTAATAATAGGCCAGCAGTTCAGCGATTTCATCGGCCCGGGCCACCCTTCGCGCCGCTAGGCCATTGCAGGCGGGTGTCGGCCGTTTCGTAGAACTAGTCGTAGTCGCAGAGCGCGGCGGTGGCCACAGCAGCGTACAGCTCCATTTGCAGCGTGGGAGCCACGGCCGCCGCGCTTTCGCGGTTAGTGGTGGGGGCGCTTTTGGGGAAGAAGCTGTCAAAGCGTACAGGAAGTGTTGAGTCTCAATTATTCATTTTTAATTACCGCAATAATTATTCAGGGCGTCGCAAAGAATCAAGGGGTCCTGACTAGACCAAAAGCCAAATTTTTTTATGTTTCTTCAAGCAGCGATTTTGATTGATAAATAATTAATTCGGCTGTTCATCTGAAAATCGGGCGCACGTTTCCCGCTCAAATAAAAACAGCTTTTTATTTGGTAATTAATTCCACGAAAAAGCCCGACTTTTGCGGGCCGGGCTTTTCCTATTTACGAGATGCGAACCGAATTTACCGGGGCATTTTACGTAGGAGAAAAGCTCGACCGCACCGATTCTGCAGGTCCTTGCTGGGACGGCGCTCGGGCTGTTTGGGCGAATAGAAGGCGTGAACGAACGACATAAGGCTTACGAGCTAAGCGGCTGATAAACCGCTAATCAACAAAAAACCCGGGCGTTATGGGCTCGGGCGGTGTCGGGTTTCAGCAGGGCTGAAATCAGGCAGACGTACCGAGCGGAAGCTGCTTTTCTGGCAGCATCTTATCCGAATTGCGGAAGCTTATGGCTTGGTGGTACATGGCTTTTTGGTTTTGGTGCGACAAAGATTGGAGATTAATTTTAATTACGCAAATTATATTGTTAATTATTTAAAATAATTTTATTTGACGAGAATAATAATTACTTGAAGCAGCTTGGTTTGCAGCAATCAGGCTGGTTACGGACCGTCGTGCCGAAAGAGGGTCACCGAACGCAGTGAAGTATTTTTATTGCGGTAAAAAATCAATTGATTGGTCAGCGGGCGAGGTGCTTCGACAGGCTCAGCAGGACGACTTTCAATCTATTTCACGTGCTCACCCATTCGCTTCTAACCTACCGCGGCCAGCCCAATTGCCCGGCACTGCCGTTTAATAGCCTTCATGCCGCGCCTTGCTACTTCCGACCACTACACCCTGGACTTGCCCGCCGGGCACCGCTTTCCCATCGCCAAGTACGCGCTGATCAAGGCGCAGCTGCTGTGGCAGGGCGTGGCCGCACCGGATGATTTTTACGAGCCCGGCTTGTGCGCCGAGGCCGACGTGCTGCGGGTGCACACGGCCGATTACTGGCACCGGGTGCGCGACTTGCAGCTTTCGGCGCGGGAAGTGCGCCACCTGGGGCTGCCGCAGAGCCCGCAGCTGGTGCGCCGCTCGCTGAGCAGCAGCGCGGGCACGCTGCAATCGGCGCTGGGGGCCCTGCGCGACGGCATCGGCCTGAATCTGGCCGGGGGCACCCACCACGCGTTTGCCGACCGGGGCGAGGGGTTTTGCGTGCTGAACGACCAGGCCATTGCCGCCGCGCACCTGCTGGCCCACGGGCTGGCGCGGCAGGTATTAGTCGTGGATTTGGACGTGCACCAGGGCGACGGCACGGCCCGTATTTTCCGGGACGAGCCGCGGGTGTTCACGTTTTCGATGCACGCCGGGGCCAACTACCCGCTGCGCAAGGAACAGTCGGACCGGGACATCGCGCTGCCTTTGGGCACCGGCGACGCGGAATATTTGCGCATCCTGGCCGACACGCTGGGGCCCCTGGTGGAACAGGTGCGGCCGGATTTTATTTTCTACCAAGCCGGGGTGGACGTGCTGGCCACCGACAAGCTCGGCAAGCTGGCCCTGACGCCCGCCGGCTGCCAGCGGCGCGACGAGCTGGTGCTGGGCCTGTGCCGCGCCCGGGCCCTGCCGGTGGCCGTGAGCATGGGCGGCGGCTACTCGGAGCGCCTGGCCGACATCGTGGACGCCCACTGCAACACGTTTCGGGTGGCGTTCAACTTTTGGCCCTAGCGCGGCGTTATGCACGCGTTATTGCCGCTATGAAGAACCCTGCCCTGTCCTCCGCTCCTGCCCTGCCTGCCCCGGTGCGGGTGCCCGTGCCCACCGCCGAAGCCTGCACGCCGGACAGCATGGCGCAGGCCGCGTTTCGGCGGGCCCTGCTGGTGCTGGAGGGCCTGCAGGCGCAATTACACGAGCTGCAAACCGGCCAGGCCGCAGCCCGGCAGCGCTATTGGCAGCAGGTGGGGCCCGCCGCAGCTGCGGTGGTGGCCGCCCGCCGGGCCTTGTACGCACCGCTCGAAGGGGCCCTGCTGTCGCCCCACTTCAGCCGCCTGGAAGAGGAGCAAATCGTGCAGTTCATCATCGGCAACGCCGGGGCCCTGGCCACCCGGTTTGGCGAAGACGAGGCGGCCATGCTGGCCAAATACGCCCCCAATCGCCGCGCCGCGCCGCCCGAAGCGGCAGCTTCTGGAACCGCGGGCCCCGCCGGCGCGCCGCCCTTGACGGCGCGCGAGCAGGCCGCCCACGCCCGCCAGCAGGCCAAGGCCCAGCGCCTGGCCGAGGCCACGACCCTGGCGGCCCGCGCCGACCAGCAGCGCCTGCAAACCAGCGCCAAAACCGTGTACCGCCAGTTGGCCCGTGCTCATCACCCCGACCTGGAGCGCGACCCGGCTCAACAGCAAGCCAAGACGGCCCTGATGCAGGAAATCACGGCGGCCTACGAAGCCGGCGACCTTTACGCGCTGCTGCAATTAATGGCCGATTCGGCCCACGCCGACGCGGCCGATGCCGACGTGCTCATCCAGTACACCCAGGCGCTGCACCGCCAGCAAATCGACTTCAGAAACCAGATCAACGCGCTGCAACACGGCCCCGACGGCTTGGCTGGCAGCGCCGGCAAGAAGCGGGAAATCGAGCTGCGCCAAATCAAGCGCGACCTGCGGGCCGAGGCCGAATACGTGCGGCAAGTGGAGCGGCAAGTGCAGGAGCTGGCGGGCCTGCGCGAAGTGTTGCGCGAGCTGGCCACCGAAGGATTGGAGTCTATTTAAGCCTCATAATCAGCGCTTAGCTACTCCGGCTTTACTGCTGTAAAACAAAGTCGCACTTCGTTCCCGCTGGTTCCCAGAACGGAGCGCCGCTCCGTTTTACGAAGGAAAAAACGCTAGTCAATGCCCAGGCCCAGGGCCGTAACGGCGGCTTGCACGGCCTCGGCGCGGTAGGCGGGCGCGGTGGCGGGGGCCCGCAGCAGGCGCAGCAGGTGGTGGTATTTCTGGCGGCCCTCGGCCAGCATCTGGTCGGTTACTTCAAGGGGAAACACGCCGAAGGGCTCCGATTTCTGCACGCCTACCAGCAGGAACCGCTCGGCCCCCAGCGCGTCGGTATAAAAGGCGGCCTGGCGGTCGTAATCGTAGGCCGAGCACTGCCAGCGGAAGTGGTCGGCGTCGCGGGCGTTAGTGGTTTTGAAGTCGATAACGGTGTAGGGCAGGCCGGGCGCGGCCACCACCAGGTCGGCGCGCAGCTTGCAGAGCGTGCCGGTCTGGGGCTCGGTGAAGAGCACGCTGGGCTCGGGCGTGCCGGCTTCGAGCAGGCGGTTCAGCTCCGTGTTGAGCTTCACGCCCTCCACCAGCCACCACACCAGCGTGTCGTTGAGGCCCGGCTGACCGGGCTGGTACTGGTCGGGTTCGAGCAGGGCGGTGTGGAAAGCGGTACCGAAACTGAGGGCCCCCTGGTTGCCGCCGTCGGTGCGCGGGGGGCGGCCGTCGAGGGCGTCGCGCAGGCGCGAAAGGTCGGAATTGGCCACCGCCGGCAGGGCCCGGTAGGTATCGTAATCGAGGCGCAGCAGGTCGGGCCGGCGGAAAGCCGGGTCGGCGGGAGATGGGGACATGGTTCGGTAACAGCAAAACCGTGGGTTTTGCTGCATGGGAACAGAATTTTTCTTGTGGGCTTTCGCCTAGATTTTGGTTACGGCTAGGGCTTTTTAGTGAAGAGCAAGGTGGCATGACCAACGTTGGCGAATGTGCTTTGCAAGGTGTATCCTTCTTGGTAAAGCTTGTCAAAAACTTTATAGTACCCTTCTCCCGAAGCAGTTAACCCTTTATCAGTTGCACCGCCTGAAAACTCAACTATCTCGTTTTTACCCACCCCTCGGGTAATAATAATTTTCACTGAGCCTCCGTTGTCTAATACCCGCACCACTATGAGGTCCGGCACTTGCGTCTGCGCCGCCGCTGGCCGTGCTGCGAGTGCCAGCAGGCACGCGCTCAAAAGAATATGTTTTTTCATGGCGGCTAAATAAAGCCACGTGCGTGAGTAACGGCTGAGCGGGCGTCTGGATTAATAAAATGGCTTGTGGGCGGGACGAAATGCGCGTACGCGTTTCTAACACTGAAATTTGCGCCCAAAACTCTATGGCTCCCTGGCTCCCGTTCGCCCTGCTTTCGGCCGTGTTCGCGGCCCTCACCGCCATTTTCGCTAAAATCGGCATCAAGGGCGTCGATTCCGATTTGGCCACGGCCATCCGCACGGTGGTCATCCTCGTCCTGGCCTGGGGCATCGCCATTGGGCGCGGGGCCACGGCCGGACTGCCGGCCCTGAGCGGGCGCACGTGGCTGTTTTTGGCGCTGTCGGGGCTGGCCACGGGGGCCTCGTGGCTGTGCTACTTCCGGGCCCTGAAGCTGGGCCCCGTGAGCAAGGTGGCCCCCATCGACAAGCTGAGCGTGGCGCTGGCCATCGGGCTAGCGGTCGTTTTTTTGGGCGAGGCCCTGACCTGGCGCAGCGCCCTCGGCGCGGGCCTGATTGTGGCCGGAAGTGTGGTGCTGGCGTTCTAGCTAACAAGTACTTAAAGCAGTTTTTGGTTTAATATAAGCTAGTTGCTGCCAGGCACTTCACCCATTTTTCACTCAACCCTGGGGGCCCCGGGCCCGTTTGCGGGCAGAACTCCTGCTTTCACTAACCTTACCCAAAACATGCGCTTACAAAACCGCATCGCCCTCGTCACGGGCGGCAGTTCCGGCATCGGCACGGGCATCGCCCGGCAGATGGCCGCCGACGGAGCCACCGTGTTCGTCAACTACCACGGGGGCCCTTCCGACAAGGCCGACGCCGTGGTCAAGTCCATCACCGACGCCGGCGGGCAGGCCTTCGCCATCGCGGCCGACGTGAGCAAGGAAGCCGAGGTGCAGGCCATGTTCGCCCGCATCGTGCAACAGTGCGGCACGCTGCACATTTTGGTCAACAACTCGGGCCAGCAGCAGGACGCGGCGTTCGTGGATATGACGCTGGACCAGTGGCAGCGCGTGATTGACGTGAACCTGACCGGCCAGTTTTTGTGCTCGCGCGAAGCGGCCCGCGAGTTCTTGCGCCGGGGCCCCCAACCCGAAATCGCGCGCGCCACGGGCGTGATTTTGCACACCAGCAGCGTGCACGAGGTCATTCCGTGGGCCGGGCACGTGAACTACGCCACCAGCAAGGGCGGCATCATGCAGCTCATGAAAAGCACCGCCCAGGAGCTGGCCCCCCACAAAATCCGGGTGAACAGCATTGGGCCGGGAGCCATCAAAACGCCCATCAACACCGCCGCCTGGAACACGCCGGAAGCCGAAACGGCCCTGCTCAAGCTCATCCCCTACGACCGGGTGGGCGTAATCGAAGACATCGGGGGCCTGGCCGCCTGGCTCTGCTCCGACGAGGCCGACTACATCACCGGCCAAACCATTTTCATGGACGGCGGGATGACGCTGTACTCGGGTTTTGCCACGGGTGGCTAGGTTTTTAATTAAAAATGAAGAATTAAAAATGGCGCAAAGACGCGGACGCGGACGAAACCGCAAGGCCCGTCTTCCCTTTTTCTTGCTTCATTTTTAATTCTTCATTTTTAATTTTTAATTCCCAAGCATGACTACCGAGCACGACCGCCTGCGCGACGTGGGCCCCTGGCGCACGTTCGGGCCTTACCTGTCGGAGCGGCAGTGGGGCACGGTGCGCGAAGACTACTCGGCCGATGGCCAGCCTTGGCGTTACACCACGCACGACATGGCCCGCTCCTACGCCTACCGCTGGGGCGAGGAAGGCCTGGGGGGCCTCTGCGACGTGCAGCAACTGCTGTGCTTCGCGCCGGCGTTCTGGAACGGGCAGGATGCCATCCTGAAAGAGCGGCTCTTTGGCCTGAGCGGGCCCGAGGGCAACCACGGCGAGGACGTGAAAGAGCTGTACTATTACCTCGACAACACGCCCACCCACAGCTACATGCGGATGCTGTACAAGTACCCGCAGCACGCGTACCCTTACGAGTGGCTGGTGCAGCAAAACGCCCGCCGCACCCGCCAGGACCCCGAGTTTGAGCTGGCCGACACGGCTATTTTCCGGGAGAACAAGTACTTTGATATCTTTATTGAGTACGCCAAGGCAGGGCCCCAGGACGTGCTCGTCCGCATCACGGCCTGCAACCGGGGGCCCGCCGCCGCGCCGCTGCATGTGCTGCCCACGCTGTGGTTTCGCAACACCTGGGCCTGGGGCGACGACGATTATAAGCCCGGGCTGTGGGCCACCGACCAGGGCCACATCGCCGTGCAGCACCAGGACTTGCCCGGCCTGAACTTGTACGCCGACGGCGGGCCCGAGCTGCTGTTTTGCGACAACGAAACCAACGCACCGCGCCTCTATCAGGCCCCGCCCGCGCCGGGTGTAAAGTTCTTCAAAGACGGCTTGAACGAGTACGTAGTGGGCGGCCGCGCCGACGCCGTGAACCCCGACCGGGGCGGCACCAAGGCCGCCGCGCATTACCTTCTCAACATCGAAGCCGGCCAAAACCAGGTGCTGCGCCTACGCCTGGGGCCCAACGGCTTGGCAGAGCCGTTTGCTGATTTTGACCAGCTGTTTGCCCAGCGCCAGCAGGAGGCCGACGCTTTTTACGACGAGCTGCAAAAAGACCTGGCCGACGCCGACGCCCGCGCCGTGCAGCGCCAGGCCCTGGCCGGCATGCTGTGGAGCAAGCAGTTTTATTACTACGACGTGAAACGCTGGCTCGAAGGCGACCCGGCCCTGCCCAAGCCGCCCGCCGCCCGCCTGGAAAGGCGCAACGCCACTTGGCGACACGTGCGCAACCACGACATCATTTCGATGCCCGACACCTGGGAATACCCCTGGTACGCGGCCTGGGACCTGGCTTTCCACACCATTTCGCTGGCGCTGGTGGACATAGAATTCGCCAAAGAACAGCTCCGGCTGCTGTGCCAGGACCGCTACATGCACCCCAACGGCAAGCTGCCGGCCTACGAGTGGCAGTTTGGCGACGTGAACCCGCCGGTGCACGCCTGGGCTACCTGGCGGGTGTACAAAATGTGCCAGAAGCAAAACGAGGGCGTCGGCGACGTGGCCTTTCTGGAAACCATTTTCCACCGCCTGCTGCTGAATTTTACGTGGTGGGTGAACCGCAAGGACACCGCCGGGCGCAACATTTTCGAGGGCGGTTTTCTGGGGCTCGACAACATCGGGGTGTTCGACCGCTCGGCTCCGCTGCCCGACGGGGCCTACATCGAGCAGGCCGACGGCACGGCCTGGATGGCCCTGTACGCCCTCAACCTGATGCGCATGGCCCTGGAGCTGGCCCAAAACAACCCCGTGTACGAGGACCTAGCTAGCAAATTCTTCGAGCACTTCCTGGCCATTGCCCAGGCCATGACCGGCTACGGCCCCGAAGACATCGACATGTGGGACGAGGACGACGAATTTTACTACGACGTGCTCAACACCCCCGACCGGGGCCGCATCCCGCTCAAGGTGCGCTCGATGGTGGGGCTGGTGCCCATTTTCGCGGTGGAAGTGCTGGACGACGCGCTGCTGCAAAACGCCCCGAACTTCCTAGCCCGCATGAACTGGGTGCTGGCCAACCGCCCCGACCTGGCGGCCCTCGTGAGCCGCTGGCAGGAGCCCGGCCAGGGCACCACCCACCTGCTTTCGCTGCTGCGCGGCCACCGCCTCAAGGCCCTGCTGCGGCGGATGCTCGACGAAGCGGAGTTCTTGTCCGACCACGGCGTGCGGGCCCTCTCCAAGTTCCACAAAGAGCACCCCTACTCGTTTGGCCCGGCCGAGCAGTCGTTTACGGTCAACTACGAGCCCGCCGAATCCACCACCAGCCTTTACGGCGGCAACTCCAACTGGCGGGGCCCGGTGTGGTTTCCGGTCAACTACTTGCTTATCGAAGGTTTGCAGCGGTTCCACCACTACTACGGCGACGATTTTAAGGTGGAGTACCCCACGGGCAGCGGCCACTTCACCACGCTGCTCGACATTTCCCAGCAGCTCTCCACGCGCCTCACCAAGCTGTTTTTGCGCGACGAAAACGGGCAGCGCGCCTGCTTCGGCACCGACGTGCAGCAGCAAACCGACCCCCATTTCAAGGACTACCTGCTTTTCCACGAATACTTCAACGGCGACACCGGCCAGGGCCTCGGGGCCAGCCACCAAACCGGCTGGACTGGCCTCGTGGCCAAGCTTTTGCAGCCGCGCGGGTAGCTTTTGGGGCTTGGCCGGTGGGATGGGTCGTAAATGGCGCGGGGCTCTGCCCCGTGCCGGCCACTGGCGGGCCTCGGGCCCGCACCCCAGGCCGATGCCAATAGCGCCGTTCAACGATTGCGGGCCCGAGGCCCGCACACAGCCGGCATAGGGCAGAGCCCCGCGCCATTTACGCGTCACCAAGCACCAAAAACATGCCTTACCTCGACATCACCACGCCCATTTCTGACCGCATGGTGCATTGGCCCGACAACGCGCCGGTCAACATCCGCCGCACCCGCTCGTTCGATTTTGGCGACCAGGCCAACGTGAGCGAAATCAGCATGAGCGTGCACACGGCCACCCACGTCGATGCGCCGCGCCACTTCATCAAGGACGGCCCCGACGTGACGACGCTCGACCTGAGCACGCTGTTGGGGTCCTGCCGCGTGGCGCGCATTTACGACCCCCGGCTCATCACGCTGGCCGAGGTGGAGCCGCTGGACCCGCAGCCCGGCCAGCGCATCTTGTTCCGCACCCGCAATTCGGACGCCGACTGGGGCCCCCAGCCCTTCAACTCCGACTTCGTGCGGCTCGACTTTCCGGCCGCGCAGTTTTTGCAGCAGCGCGGCGTGGTGTGCGTGGGCGTCGATTACCTCTCGGTGGGGGCCGGCGACACCCACCACGCCCTACTCGACCACGGCGTCACCATCATTGAAGGCCTGGCATTAGGCACAGTCGAACCGGGTGATTATGAGCTGATTTGCCTGCCGCTGGCTATCGTCGGGGCCGACGGCGCGCCGTGCCGGGCCCTGCTGCGGACGCTGTAGTTTAGTAGTACAGCTATTTAGTATCATCTACCGACGAACCAGTTTCTATTCCGCATTGACGAAACATCATAAATTGTTTCTGCCCCGCAAATTCCCCTTTATTATCCCACGTTTCAATTTCCCTTCGTAAAATATCTAGGCCATCAGGCCACGACTCATTATCCCAATTACAATCACTTATAATTTCACCATTTGGCTGTCTACTCACGTAAATTCTAAGCCAGTGATATGGACGAGAATCCAATAATTCCATCAGTTTCTCTTTAAGAATACGAAGGAAATGGTTCTCGTCTAAATTGTCTGCTCGTTTATTCCAAAAACCTTGAACTTGTAATTCACCCATCACCGGATGCCATTTTTTACCTTCCGTTGGGGATGAAAAATTCAATACTGAAGAATGTTGCGCGGACAATGCGTCGATTATTGTCACGAGCACACCCGTTACGTAATTGTGCGCTCCATTAGCAAATGCTTCACGGCCGTTAGCTCCTATCCCGGCAAAGCGTTCTGTAATACCTTCCGGGAAATTGGCATTAAACGCCTGTATCCCTAGACTATGTACCACTGCATTTGGATGTTCAGTACGCTCAAATAGTTTACATTCAAGTATTACATTCGTTGGCTGAATAATTATTTTCTCATTTATTACTTGTGTTTGCAGTTCAGGTAGCCGTAATTTAATTTCCGTAAGCAAGTTTTCACAAAAAATGTGTTTATCGGAAGTACCTTTTAATTCATGGTTTGCCAGAGGTGTGAGGAAGTTTCGATTCGGACTAAATAATTGACGTAGTCTATGAAGTATACGCATTACAATTAGAAAAACGGCCTTAGAATTATTCAATTACTATTGCTAAATTTTTTGTAATATACTCCTACCCTACTTGCCCCGCAGCGACGAGCCGCGCACCAGCAAATCGGGCTGGAGCACCACCCGGCGCGGCGACACACCCAAGCGCTTTTCGTCCAGGATTTCGAGTAGCAGGCGCACGGCGGCCTGGCCCATCTGCTCGCAGCGCTGGTCGACGGTGGTGAGCAGCGGCTCGGTGAACGAGGTGAACATCTCGTTGCTGAAGCCCGTCAGGGCCACGTCCTGGGGCACGCGCAGGCCCCGTTTTTTCAGCACTTGCAGGGCCCCCACGGCCGAAAAGTCGCTGGACGAGAACACGGCGTCGGGCCGCACGGGCAGCTTCAGCAGCTGCTCCATGCCCCGGATGCCGTCTTCGAGCCGCATGTCGCAGATGAACAGCAAATCCTCGTCGTAGGGCACGCCGTGCTCGCGCAAGGCATCGAGGTAGCCCTGGAGGCGGTTTTTGTAGATGTTCAGGTGCTGGGGCCCGGCGAAGTGGGCGATGCGCCGGCAGCCCTGGGCCAGCAGGTGGGCCGTGCTCTGGTAGGCCCCTGCGCGGTCGTCAATCACCACGGCGTTCACGTCGCGCCCGTCCAGAATGCGGTCGAAAAACACCAGCGGCATGTCGCGCTTGCTGGCCTTGTCGAAGTGCTTGAAGTCGCGCGTAGTGCGCGAAAGCGACACCAAAATGCCCTCTACCTGGGCATTGATGAGGGTTTCGATGTTCTTGCGCTCGTGGGCCACGTCCTCGTTCGACTGGCAGATGAGGATGTTGAAGCCCGCTTTGGTGGCCACCGTTTCGATGCCCTTCACCACCATCGTAAAAAAGTGGCCGTCGATGTGCGGCACCAGCACGCCGAGCATGTTGCTGCGGCCCTTGCGCAGGCCCGCCGCCATGTGGTTGGGGTGGTAATTCAGCTCCTTGGCCAGCTTCATCACCCGCTTCTTGGTCGCGTCGCTGATGCTCGGGTGGTTGCTCAGCGCCCGCGAAATGGTGGACACCGACACGCCCAGGGCCGTGGCCAAGTCGGTGATGGAAACACGCTTATTGACCACCGGATAAAACCATTAAAAAGATGATGCGAAAACAATCACGCAAATATCCGCGCAAAATTTGTGTAGCCAAGCCGGCCGGTTTCTAGCGTGGCTCCTAGCCGGGCAGCGGCTGGGGCGTGTAGGTGGGGCCCTCGCAACGGGGGCCCTGGGCCGTCCACGCCAGCTTGTCGATGCACAGCTGGCGCTCCGTCATTTGCGGGTTCCAGGCGTGGTACACTAGGTACTCGGTGCGGCCGTCGGGGCCCAGCACGTGCGAGTGGTGGCCGGGGCCCCGCACGTGGCCCGGCACGGCGTGCAGCACCCGCGCCCCGGCCCCGCCGCCCGCCTCCGAGTAGGGCCCCAGGATGCTGTCGGCCACGCAAAAATCCACGCCGTAGCGGTCGGTCAGGAAATTAGCCCCGCTGTAAAAGCAGTAATACTTGCCTTGGTGGCGGCGAACGAAGGGCCCTTCCAGCGTATGCCACTGCGCAAACACCTGGTTATCGTACAGCGGCATCCGGCGGTTGGCTTCGAAAATTGTCCAGGGATGGCGGGCGCGCAGCACGGTGCGCGGCTGGTTGGCCAGCTGCGTCATGGTGGCCAGCCGGTCCACGGCCAGGCCGGTGCCGGGAAAGTAGCCGTCGGCCGAATCAATAAAATCGCGGGCATAGAACAGATACCACTGCCCGTCAGCATCCTGGAACGGATGCGCGTCGATGGTGAACTTGCTCTCCGGCACGTCGAGCAGCGCCACTTCGGTGTAGGGGCCCTGCGGTGCGGCGCTGGTGGCCACGTGCAGGCGATGCCCTACGGTGGCCGCGATGGCCCCGCCGCCCCGCGAGTAGTACATATAGAAGGTGCCCTCGCGCAGCACCACTTCGGGGGCCCAGAAGTCGAGGCCGTCGCTGCCGGACGGGGGCGTCAGGGCCCCGCCCGCATCGCGCCAATCCACCAAATTCGCCGAGGTGAGAACGCTGAAAATGCGGCCGTCGGGGGCGGTGCGGCCCTGGCCGGTGGTGCCGAAGGCGTAGTACGTGCCCTGGTGCAGCAGCACGGCCGGGTCGGGGAAATTGCGCTTCACCACGGGGTTGGTGTAGGTGCGGGCGGCGGCGCGGGCATTGCGGCCGGGCAACAGGGCCAGCAGGGCCCCGGCCACGGCGTAGCGCAAAAAATCGCGGCGGAGTGTAGAGTCAGGCATGGGCAGCGCAAAAAGAAGCAATTGGAAACTCCGCGCCGGCAACCAGTCTATTGCGGAAAATAAGGCGCGACGAATGTAGGTATTTTTCAAATAAAAGCGCAAACCTTTGCATAAAATCAACAACTGCCTATATCTTGCGGCTGGCAAGCGCTGGCGGGTTTTTATGCAGGTTTTAGATTGGTATTATTTCTATATTTTTTCCTGGGTCGTGCGCATCGTTTGCTCAGCCTTTTCTCGACTTGGCGTCATCTTCTGCGGCTACGCCGAATTGCGCGTAACGGCCCGGCCGGCCATTTCATAGCCCATTTCCTGCCTGCTTATGCGCCATTGGAAAACCTTGCTTTTGGTTCTGCTGCTCGGCGGCACCCGGGCGGCCGTGGCCCAGGGCCCCGCTGGCGCGCGCACCTTTGCCAATCCACTGAAAGTAAACGGGCCCGACCCGTGGGTTATCCGCCACGACGGCTACTATTACTACACCAACACGATGGGGAAAAACCTCACGCTGTGGAAATCCAAAACCCTGGAAGGGGTGCAAGACGCCCCCGGCACGGTGGTGTGGGTACCGCCCGCCACCGGCCCCAACTCGTACGAAATCTGGGCCCCGGAACTACACTTCCTCGATGGCAAATGGTACCTCTACTACACGGCGACGGACAAGGCCAACTTCAGCGATGCTACCCGCTATGTGTTTGTTTTAGAAAACACTAGCGCTGACCCCACCGCCGGCACCTGGGTGGACAAAGGCAAGCTGAACACCAAATATTCGGGTCTCGACGGCTCGGTGTTCGAGCACGGCGGGCGGCGCTACTTCCTGTACTCGGCCTACGTGGGGGCCCAGAGCGTGCTAGCCATCGCGCCCATGACCAACCCCTGGACGCTAGACGCGGCCCGGGAAACCGTCATTGCCCGGCCCACTTACGACTGGGAAAAAGGCGGTGGCCGCCAAATTTTGGAGGGCCCCGAGTTTCTGGTCGGTCGGAAAGGCCAGCTGTTCGTGGTGTACTCGGCCAGCGCGTGCTGGGACGACAACTATTCGTTGGGCATGCTCACGGCCCTTCCGGGGGCCGACCCGCTGCGGGCCGACTCGTGGGTGAAAACGCCGCGGCCGGTGTTCCACCCGTCGGCCGAAAACGGCGTGTGGGGCACCGGCCACAACGGCTTCACCACCTCGCCCGACGGGCGCGAAAACTGGCTCATTTACCACGCCAAAGCAGCCGCCGACGGCAAGTGCGCCGGGCGCAGCTCACGGGCCCAGCGCTTCGGCTGGCACGCCGACGGCTCGCCCGACTTCGGCGTGCCGGCTGCGCTGGCCACGCCCCAGGCCGTACCGTCGGGCGAGTAGCGGCTTATTCTTAACTCCTTTGTTCCCAATTATTTCTCCCTTCCACCCTCTCCGCATGAAGAAGTTTTTGTTCCTGTTGCTGTGGCTGGCGCTGCTTGGTGCGCCGGGCGTCCACGCCCAAAAAGTTAAAACCAAAACCAAGGGCCCCGGGGCTGCCCTGGCCGTGGGGCAGGGCCCCCGGTGGTCGGCCGAAAAAGCCAACGCCTGGTACAGAACCCACCCGTGGATGTCGGGGGCCAACTTCATCCCCAGCACGGCCATCAACCAGCTCGAAATGTGGCAAGCGGCCACGTTCGACGCGCCCACGATTGACAAGGAGTTGGGCTGGGCCGAGGGCATCGGCTTCAACACCATGCGCGTGTTTCTGCACGATTTGGCGTGGAAAGAGGACCCGGCCGGCTTCAAAAAGCGAGTGAACGACTACCTCGCCATCGCCGACAAGCACCACATCCAGACCATTTTCGTGTTTTTCGACGACTGCTGGAACAAGGACCCCAAGGTGGGGCCCCAGCCCGCGCCCAAGCCCGGCATTCACAACTCGGGCTGGATGCAGGACCCCGGCGACCCCGCCTCGCGCGATTCGGCCACCTTTGTGGGCCTAAAACCTTACGTGACGGACGTGCTCACGAGCTTCGCCCACGACAAGCGCATCCTGCTCTGGGATTTGTACAACGAGCCGGGCAATAACAACAAAGGAGCAGCTTCGCTGCCGCTGCTGCGCAACGTGTTTGCGTGGGCCAGCGCCGTGCGCCCCGACCAGCCCCTAAGCGCCGGCCTGTGGAACTGGGACGCGGGTTTTATGGCGTTGAACACCTACCAGGCCCTGCATTCGGACGTCATTACCTACCACTGCTACGACGAAGTGCTGCTCCACGAGCGCATCATTTCGCTGCTGGAAACGCACGGCCGCCCGCTCCTCTGCACCGAGTACATGGCCCGGCCGCGCAACTCGCGCTTCGTCAATATCCTGCCCCTGCTGAAAAAATACAACGTGGCTGCCATCAACTGGGGTCTCGTCGACGGCAAAACCAACACCAAGTACGCCTGGGACACGCCCCTGGCCGACGGCAGCGAGCCCACCGAGTGGTTCCACGAAGTGTTCCGCAAAGACGGCGCGCCCTACCACCAGGACGAAACCGATTTGATTAAGAGAACCAACGGCAAGTAGGGTTTTTAGAGGCTTGTTTTTCCTTGCTCAATAACGGTTTAGCGATGCACATTTTACCAGGTACCAGGCAAGTTTTCGGCGCGGTGCTGCTGACGCTGGCGATGCTGCCCGCCTGCACCCGGCGGCCGGGGCCGGCCGCCGGGGCCCCGGCAACGGCCATGTTCACCAACCCGCTGCTGCCGGCGGGGGCCGACCCGTGGAGCATTTACCACGACGGCTACTACTACTACACCCACACCACGGGCGGCAACCTGACGCTCTGGAAAACCAAGAGCCTGGCCGACCTGAAAACCGCCGAGCACAAAGTGGTGTGGACGCCCCCGGCCACCGGGCCCAACAGCCACGACATCTGGGCCCCCGAGCTGCACTTCCTGCGCGGCAAGTGGTACCTCTACTACGCCGCCGACGCGGGCAACAACAATTCGCACCGCCTCTGGGTGCTCGAAAACAACTCGCCCGACCCGCTGCAAGGCACTTGGGTTGACCGCGGCAAGCTGGCCGACCCAACCGCCGACAAGTGGGCCATCGATGGGTCGGTGTTCGAGAACAACGGGCAGCTGTACCTTATCTGGTCGGGCTGGGAGGGCGACGTGAACGGCCGCCAGAACATTTACCTGGCCCCCATGCAAAACCCCTGGACGCTGGCCGGCCCGCGGGTGCTCGTCTCGACCCCCACCTACGCCTGGGAGCGCAACGGTGACCTGAACAACCCCAACGACCCGCCCCACGTGGACGTGAACGAGGGCCCCGAAGTGCTGCGCCACGGCCACAAACTCTTCCTCGTGTACTCGGCCAGCGGCTGCTGGACCGACTTTTACGCCCTCGGAATGCTCACGGCCACGGCCAGCAGCGACTTGCGCAACCCCGCGGTGTGGACGAAAACGGCCACGCCGGTATTTCAGCAGTCGCCAGCCAACCGGGTGTACGCCCCCGGCCACAACTCCTTTTTCACTTCGCCCGACGGCCAGCAAAACTGGCTGCTTTACCACGCCAACGACGCGCCCGGCCAGGGCTGCGGCCGCTTCCGCTCGCCGCGGATGCAGCCCTTCGCCTGGAACGCCGACGGCACGCCCAACTTTGGCCAGCCCGTGCCCTCCGGACAGGCCCTGGCCCTGCCGGCGGCCAAGTAATTGGCAGCGTGGGCCCCACGATCCTATGCGTTGAACGGTGACCGTACTACGCGCGGACTCGCAGGGCCCACGCCACCAAAAAAGCCCCGCCAATTACTAGTTGGCAGGGCTTTATTGCTGAGCGAGTGCTGCGCGGGGCCCTACTTGGCCGGCGCTTCGGTTGGGACCGGCGCGCCAGTGGGCGGTGCGGGGGTGACCTGCTGTTTGTAATGAATTTCGGACAAGGAGCGCAGGCGTTCGGCGGCCCATTCGGGTGTCACATCGCGCTGGGGATTGGCCAGCATTTCGTAGCCCACCATGAACTTGCGCACCGTAGCCGAGCGCAGCAGCGGCGGGTAAAAGTGCATGTGCAGGTGCCATTCGGGGTGTTCCTGGCCGTCGGTGGGGCGCTGGTGCCAGCCGGCCGAATACGGAAACGACAGCTCAAACAGGTTGTCGTAGCGAATGGTGAGGCGGCGCAGGATGTCCGCCAAATCGTTCTTTTCGGCGTCGTTCAGCAGCTCCAGCGAGGCCACGGCGCGGCGCGGCAGCAGCAGCGTTTCGAACGGCCACACGGCCCAAAAGGGCACCAGCACCACCCAACTGTCGTTTTCAATCACCACGCGCTGCTGTTCGCGCAGCTCAGTGGCGAGGTAGTCGGTGAGCAGCGTGTGGCCGTGTTCCTTGTAATAAGCGGCTTGCTGCACGGTTTCTTTGGCGGGGTCGACGGGCACGCTGCGCTCGGCCCAAATCTGGCCGTGCGGGTGCGGGTTCGAGGCCCCCATGGCCGCGCCTTTGTTCTCAAAAATCTGCACGTAGTTGATGTCCGGGCGGGCCCCCAGCGTCAGGTATTCGTCGATCCACACGTCGACCACGCCGCGGATGGCCTCCGGCGTCATTTCGGGCAGGGTCAGGTCGTGGCGCGGCGAGAAGCAAATGACGCGGCCCACGCCGGTTTCAGCCTCGGCAATCAGCAGGTTGTCGATGTTGATGCCCCCGGCCGGCCCGTCGGGTTGCAGGGCCGCGAAGTCGTTGTCGAATCGGAACGTGCCGGTGTACTGGGGGTTGTGGGCCCCGTTGGCGCGCACGTTGCCCGGGCACAGGTAGCAGGTGGGGTCGTAGGCCGGGCGATTATCGGGCGGATTTTTCTCCTGCTGGCCCTGCCAGGGGCGCAGGGCGCGGTGGGGCGATACCAGCAGCCACTCGCCGGTGAGCGGATTATAGCGGCGGTGCGACTGGTGGGTGGGGTCGAAAGCGGGCGAAGGCATGGGCAGGGAGTGGGCTAATGACAAAAATGGAAGGGTTACGCCTGCACCGCGGCGGGCTGTACCTCTCCTACGCCGCCCACGATGGCGGTGTTATAGGTTTCGAGCTTTTGCTGAAACCGCTTGTCGAACGCCACTTCCATGGCCGCCACAAACGCGTCCATGTGCGCCACGGCCACTAGGTTGATGGTGCAGCCACCGAATCCACCGCCCATCATGCGGGCCCCGAACACGCCGGGTAAGGGACGGGCCATTTCCACCAGCTCGTCCAGCTCCAGGCAGCTCACCTGGTAGTCGTCGCGCAGGCCGGCGTGCGAGGCGTACATGAGCCGACCCACGGCCGCCATGTCGTTGGCGGTCAGCGCGTCGCAAGCGTCCTGCACGCGCTGGTTTTCCTGCACCACGTAGCGGCAGCGTTGGTACACCACGTCGCCCAGCGCCTCGCGGCGCGCCTCAACCTGGGCCAGGGTGGCGTCGCGCAGGCTTTTCACTTCGGGATACGTTTTTTGCAGCACGGCCACGCCCTGGGCGCACTCCTGGCGGCGCTTGTTGTACTCGGTGCTGGCCAGCGCGTGCTTCACCCCGGAGTTGCACAGCACGAGGTGGTACTGACCAGTATCGAAGGGAAAGTACTCGTAAGCCAGCGAGCGGCAATCGAGGCGCACCACGTGGCCAGGTTGGCCGAACAGGCTGGCAAACTGGTCCATGAGCCCGCTCATCACGTGGGCGTAGGTGTGCTCGGCCTGCTGGCCCATGTGCGCCAGGGCCATGCGGTCGAAGTCCGTGTGCAGCAGCTCGTTCAGGGCGAAAGCCAGCCCGCACTCCACGGCCGCCGACGAGGAGAGCCCTGCCCCGATGGGCACGTTGCCGCCAAACACGCAGTCAAAGCCCGGCACCGCCACCCCACGCTCCTGAAACTGGGCCACGACGCCCAGCAGATAGTTGGCCCAAGGATGGTCGCTGGGTTTCACGTCGGCCACCGACAGTTCAATTTCTTCTTGGGGGTCGTGGGCCACCAGGCGGATTACCTCCTTGTCATTTAGTCCCACCGCGAAGAATATTTCCTTGTCAATAGCAGCCGGCAGCACCAGCCCGTCGTTGTAGTCGGTGTGCTCGCCGATAAGGTTGATGCGGCCGGGGGCCCGTACCAGCAGCGGGTCGTAGCCGAAGCGGCGGCGAAAATCGGAAGCAATGGCAGGAATAGGCATAACAAAGCGCGGTTAGGAGGCCAAACACCCGGTTAGGCCGGGTTAAAGGTGCGATTTTTTCATAAAATGAGCAAACGTTTGCACTTTTTTCCGTCAATCCGATCCTGTGTTTGCCTATAAACGAGCATTTTGTAACATAAAATTGCTTGCCACTTGCGCAAAAATTGACCCGAGCACTTGCGCTACTTCCAACGCCTGACATCTCTTTTTTGCTATGCTCTGCTTCCCCATTAAAATTCAAAAAACAACTTTATGCTCAATCGCAGCGGTCAGGGGCTGTTTATTGTACTTATTTCAAGCGATTGGAGCGGCAGTCTGAATCTACGGTCAAGCTTTAAATGAACTCAAAGTCGTGTGTTTTTTAGCTGGCCAAAAAAATAAAAAAAATAAAATGTGGAAATGCACAATCGTATGCACCATTTTCTATAAAAATAACTTTGTTGATTTGCTTTTTATCTACCTCCGGCTAGTTTTACTGCAGGTAATGGGAGTTGCACTTTCTATTCTCTTGGCGTTCACAGAAACCTACGCACCTTTCTAGAGCGCTACTCAACCTATAAAGCTCAATCGTTGACGTTAATAATCATGTAATAATGCAATAATAAAAATTCATCGCCCCGGCGATTTTTTTGATGCATTTAGCGCAAACGTTTGCACATTTTTGACAATTTCACTTTTTTTTCCTCGTATGAAAAAGCTGCTACTTTCCCCGCAGTACTTGTTGCCGGCACTTGTATGCTTCTTGCCGCTACCCAGAACTGCCAACGCTTCCACAGCCTACCGTCCGCTGGTCATCGACCGCGCTCCCGTGGCCCAGCCCGTAACCGGGCGCGTGACCGATGAAAAAGGTGAGGGCCTGCCCGGCGTCACGGTACTGGTGAAAGGCACCCAAAATGGGACTTCTTCCAATGCCAACGGTGAATTCACCCTTGATGCTCCCGCCGGAGCCACACTGGTGCTGTCGTCGGTGGGCTACACCACGCAGGAAGTGGCCGTTGGCAACGGCCCATTGACCGTGCGCATGGTGCAGGACAACCAACAGCTCAACGAAGTAGTCGTGCTGGGCTACGTGAGCCAGGACCGCCAAAACCTGAGCAGTGCTGTGAGCAGCGTGAACGTGAGCGAGGCCAAAAAAGCGCCAGTTGCCACCCTCACCGAGGCCATCCAGGGCCGCGTGACGGGCGTACAAATTAACAATGCCGGCAACCCCGGCCAAAATCCCAACATCATCATCCGTGGCTTGGGCAGTATTAACGGGGGCAGCTCGCCGCTCTACGTAGTGGACGGGTTATGGACAACTACTATCCGCGACCTGAACCCAACTGATATCGAGTCGCTAACCGTTCTCAAAGATGCTTCCTCGACTGCTATTTACGGGTCACAGGGAGCCAATGGGGTTGTGATCATCACCACGCGGCGCGGCAAAGCGGGCAAGCCGGTTATCGGCGTGAACGCCTACGCGGGCGTGCAAAACACAGTGGACCGCTGGAAACTGACTAATGCGGCGCAGTGGGCGGCCATCGAACGCCAGGCGTATGCTAACGCCGGCTACGGCCCCAACTACAAACCCGAGCAAATTCAGGCGTCTGTCACCAATCCGGAACAGTACGCCGATACCGATTGGCAGGACGCCATCCTGCAAACGGGGACCATCCAAGACTACAGCGCGAACCTGTCGGGCGGCTCAACGGGCGATAAGTATAGCACCAACTTTCTTATTTCCGGGGATGCCTTTAAGCAAAAAGGCGCGCTCATCAACACGGACTTCACGCGCTACACGCTGCGCCTCAACTCGGGCCTGACTTACGGCCGTCTAAAAGTGGGCGAATCGGTGCAGCTGGCCCACGCCTTCACCACTCTTGCCAACGGCCAGCCCTTTCAGGACGCCGTGCGCCTGCTGCCCACTATTCCAGTGTATGACCCCACCGAAAAAGCGGGCTTCGGCATCGGCTCGCCGGCGGCCAACACGTTCGGCACCAACCCGGTGGCCAGCCAGAACGTGGAAACGCAAACGCAGTACAACAACCGCATTCAGGGGAGCGCCAACGTTGAATACAACTTTTTTGATTTCCTCTCCTACCGCCTGAATCTGGGCGTGGAGTCGCTGGACTACACTGACCGCCATTCGCGCATCTCCGGCCGCATCTCGCAAAATGCGCCCAGCGACCCGTCCTTCCTCGACGAACGCCGTGGCGACAATAGCTTCTTACTCGCCGAGAACACACTTAATTTCAACAAGCGCTTCGGCGACCACGGCGTCAACGTCGTGCTGGGTTACTCGGAACAGCGCAACAAGAACACGTACGCCGACGCCATCTCCCGGAGCTTTATCAGCAACGGCCCCGGGGCCCAGAATGACTACCTCATCAGCCAGGGCACGGGCACTAAGGACGTGTTCGGCGAGGTGTTCGAGTGGTCCAAACGGTCTTATTTCACCCAAGCTGTATACGACTACAAGAACCGATACCTGCTCACCGGCAGCTTCCGCCGGGATTATTCCTCCCGCTTCGACCCGGCCAACCGGGCCGCCAACTTTGGGGCGGGCTCCGTGGGGTGGCGCATCAGCGAGGAAGAGTTTTCCAAGTTTGCGGCCCCGTACGTCAGCAACTTGAAAGCGCGCTTCAGCTACGGTGTGAATGGCAATGATAATCTACCCAACCCCTACCTCTACCAGGGTACCGTCAACCAAAACGTCAACTACCCCTACGGAGGTGTGGATGTTGTAAACGGTCAGATTCAGACGGCGTTGCCCAGCACGGGCATCAAGTGGGAATCGCGCTACACGACCAACTACGGGCTGGACTTTGGGTTCCTCGACAATCGCATCACCTTCTCGGCCGACTACTATACGTCCACAACGAAGGATGCCTTGGTTAATCCTGCACTGGCATCTTACCTGGGCAACTACGGCGGCAACCCCTTCGCCAACATCGGCGACATCCGAAACAAGGGCTTTGAATTACAGGCCACTTACCAGCAGAACAAAGGTGAGTTCACTTATGGTGTGTCGGGCAACTTGTCCACCGTAAAAAACCAGGTGTTGAGCCTAGCCCAGGAAGGACAAGTTATTGGGAGCGGGGCCACTCAAACTGCCGTAGGCCACCCGATAGGAGCCTTCTTCCTGCTTCCGTTTGACGGCATCTTCCAGACCCAAGACGAAGTAAATAATTATAAGAGTGCGGACGGAAAAATAATTGAACCCTACGCCAGTGCCGGCGATGTGCGCTACAGAGACACCAACGGCGACGGCCAAATTAACAATGCCGACCGCGTTTACTACGACACCGATATTCCGAAGCTGCAGTTCGGCTTCAGCGCCAACGCGGCCTACAAAGGATTAGATCTGTCCTTCCTAATCCAAGGCTCGACGGGCAACCAAGTGTTCAACGTGGCCCGCGCCACGACTGACCGCACCGACGACCCAAGTAACTTCCGGGCCGATTTTGAGCCCTGGACGCCGGAGAACCACTCCACCACTACGCCCCGGGCCCTGCAATCGGGCGGGGCCACCGGCGACCTGCAAGCCGCTGCCGCCTCCAACTCGCAGGGCAGTTCGCGCTTCCTGGAAAACGGCTCTTACGCCCGCATGAAAAACGTTACGCTGGGCTACACCTTCTCGAAAGCGATGCTGGGAAATACTAAAGCCATCAGCAGCTTGCGCATTTACGTGACGGCCCAGAACCTGTTCACCATCAGCAAATACAGCGGCCCGGACCCGGAGTTCATCAACGGCAACTTTTTTGAGCGGGGCGTGGACTACAACGCCTTCCCCAACCTGCGCACCTTTATCGGCGGCGTGCAGTTGGGCTTTTAAGCCCGGCGCGAGGCCCCGGCCGGCCATCTGCCTTCTCTTCTAATTCTCTCGAAATCATGAAATTTTATAAGCGCACCACGGCCGCTCTGCTGGGGGCCCTGGCCCTCACCACCGGTTGCCAAAAGGATTTGTTGGACAAAGTGAACCCCAACCAGCCCACGGTCGGCAACTTCTGGCAAAGCCAGACCGACGCGGCGGCAGGCCTCACGGCGGCCTATTCGGCCCTGCAGTTTCAAGGCACCTACACCCGCTGGATTCACTTTGCCAACGACATTCGCTCGGACGAAGGCTACAGCTTGAGCCCTTGGACGGACCTAGCCAACTTCACCCGGTTCATCCAATTCGACTACAACCTGGAGCCCGTCCGCGTGATTTGGGAAGACCACTACCGCGGTGTGTTCCGCTGCAACCAGATCCTGGCTTACGTGCCGGCCATCAAGATGGACGCGGCCATGCAGAAGACCGTGCTGGCGGAAGCCCATTTTCTGCGGGCCATGTTCTACTTCAATCTGGTGACGCACTTCGGCAACGTACCCCTGATTCTGGACCCCTCCACGGTGACGTCCACAGCCGTCCAGGCTACCCCTGAGCAAGGCTTGGCGCAGGTAGTGCTCGACTTGCAGGCCGCCGTGACGGACTTACCCGTGACTAACGACGTGGGCCACGCCACCAAAGGCTCGGCCGAAGCGCTGCTGGGCCGGGTATACATGCAGCAGCACAAATGGCAGGAAGCATCGGCTTTATTCACAGCGATTATCGATTCCAAAAAGTATTCACTGGTACCCAACTACTTGGATAACTTTACGATAGCTAATGAAAACAACAGCGAGTCGATTTTTGAAGTCGAATTTTCCAGCGTCAACCAAGGCGGGGTGCAGGACGTGGCCGGCGCGAGCGAGGGCTTCGAGCGGGCCCAGTTTTTTGGCCCTCCCGGCATCGGCTGGACCGACGGCCGCGCCCGGCCCTGGCTGCTGAACGAGATTAGCGAGAAGACGGTGACCGGCGACGTGGATCCCCGCCGCGACATCACGGTGCTGCACGCGCCCATGATTGTGTTCGGCCAAACCTACGAAGCCCGAAAAATCCCTACTACTGACACTTTCTGGCACAAATACGAGGACGACCGCACCCAAGACTTTGAGAACTACTTCTCGGGCATCAATTTCCGTGTTATCCGCTACGCCGACGTGCTGCTGATGCAAGCCGAAGCCCTGAATGAACTGGGCCAGACCAGCGCCGCCGTGCCGCTCATCAACCAAGTGCGCCAGCGCCCGTCGGTTAACTTGACGCCGCTTACGGCCACGTTCAGCCAAGAGCAGATGCGGACCCAAATTATGCACGAGCGGGTGTGCGAGTTGGCCGGGGAAGGTACTCGCTGGCTTGATTTGAAGCGTTGGGGCCTGCTCAGCAGCCAAGCCAGCATCGACGCGCTCAAAGTACCGAGCCACGACGAGGATTTTGTCAACTACAAAATCGGCAAGTCGGAATACCTTCCCATTCCCCTCAACGACTTGACAGCCGACCAAAACCTCAAGCAGAACCCGGGTTATTAATTCCGAAATAGTTCTTTTTGGGCCGTGAGTTATTTGGTGCATGAACTGCCCAGTTGCTCGCGGTCCATTTTTTTCATAACAACTCGCCCGAACCAACCCGGAGCGGACCCTTTCGGGTTTTAACTTTATTCTTTGTCATGCGCGCTAGGTTGTTGCAGCTATTCGTGTTTGCGGGGATGGCCGGAGATGGCTGCTGGCAGACTACGTCGGCGTGGGGCCAGGGCACGAGTCAACGCCAGCCGGCAGCGAAAACCGACACTTACACCAACCCGGTGTGGGACGCCGACTTTCCCGACCCGACTGTCATCCGCGCCCGCGACGGCTACTACTACGCCTACGGTACCCAGGGGGCCCCCGATGGCAAACCTTTGAACCTGCAAGTGGCCCGCTCGGCCGACCTCGTGCATTGGACGCATCTCGGCGATGCCTTGCCTGCGAAGCCCGTTTGGGCCCGCACCACGTACTCGTTCTGGGCCCCCCACGTGAGCGAAGCGAACGGCAGCTACTACCTCTACTTCTCGGCCAAGCCCGACGCCGAAACCCGTCCCGGTGCCGGCGAAGGCCTGTGCCTAGGTGTAGCTACGGCCACTTCGCCGGCTGGGCCTTTTACAGCCACGGCTGGGCCGTTGCAGTGCGGAACGGGCTTCGTAAACATTGATCCGATGGCTTTCGATGACCCTGCCACGGGCCAACACTTGCTGTACTGGGGTTCGGGCTTCGGGGCCCTTAAAGTACAAGAGCTGGCCCCCGACCGGCTGCACTTCGCCCCCGGCAGCGCGCCCGTTGATCTAATTACCCCCGACCCTGCCGACCGCCCCGACAATTACCGCCGCTTGGTAGAAGGCAGTTGGGTAGTGCTGCGCCACGGCTGGTACTACTTGTTTTTTTCGGGCGACAACTGTTGCGGTGACCGGGCCCACTACGCGGTGATGGTGGCCCGCAGCCGCCACGCTACGGGGCCCTTCGAGGTGCAAGCCGCGCCGGTACTGGCGCGCAACGCCCAGTGGCGGGCCCCCGGCCACAACTCGGTGGTGGCCGACGCGGCCGGCCACGACTGGCTGGCCTACCATGCCCTGCATGCCGGCCCGGCCCCGGCGGGCACGCTGCCCAACCCGGGCCGCGTGCTGCTGCTCGATCGGCTGGAATACGTGAGCGGCTGGCCCCAGGTGGTGCCTGAAGGCACGCCCAGCACCGGGCCTCAGCCGGCACCCGCCGTCCTGCAACCTTAACGCATTTCTTCTCACCCGCTCATCATGAAAAACGTCTTCTCTTGCCTGGCACTGGGTTTTCTGGCGCTAGCTACTTTATCCAGCCGGGCCACCACGTTTTACCAGAGCGCGCCGAGTGATAATTCCGCTTTTCAAACGCTGATCAACCAGGCGCAATCGGGCGATGTCGTCGTCCTGCGGGCCGGCAACCACTACGTAAACAAGCCCATCCGCCTGCCCGCCGGCAAAGACGGCATCACCATTCGCGGCGAAGCCGGGGCTGTAGTGCGCAAGGCCCCCAACGCATACAACGCGGCGGCGTTCGAAATCACGGGCAACAACAACACGCTGGACCTGCTGGAGTTGGACGGCGGCAACCTGCCCGAGGCTGGCATCATCATCTATGGCCAGCACAACACCGTGTCGAACAGCTTGGTCCACAATTGCGGCAACGCGGCGGCCCTAGGGGCCGGCATCCTGCTCGACGGCGGCCACACGGTGTGCGCCTTCAACACCGTAATCGGGTGCAAGGTGTACTACAACTACATGGTGGGCGTGTCGCAATACGCTCACTCCGACGGCACCGTGCGCGACAACCAGATTTATGAGAACGGGGCCGAAGGACTCACCGTGGACATCCGCAGCCACAACAACCTCATCGCTAACAACTACATCCACCTCAACAACACCGCCGACCGGGGCGTGGGCGGCGTGGGCACCGACGACGCCAACGGCAACCGCTTCGACGGCAATACCATTGACTTCACGCACTTCCGCAGCGGCCTCACGTTTCAGAACAACATCGGCGGCTGCGACGGGGTGAGCGTCACCAACAACCACATCAACAACAACGACGGCTACGGTATCCTGGAGCGCTTCGTCCAGTATGCCGACACGCACATGACGTTCGCCAACAATGAATTGCTGAACAACAAGCTGGGCGGGCAGGCCATTATGTACGCTGACCGCACCGCGCTGGGCACCGCGCCGCTGGCCGCCGAGACCTACACCTGGGCCCTGTTCCCCAACCCGGCGCAGGACGCCCTGGCGCTGGACCTGGGCCCCGTTTCGGCGGTGGCCGACGTGGCCGTGCACGACTTGCGGGGCCGGTTGGTGCAGCGCCAAACCCTGCGCGGCACGGGCGCGGCTGCGCTGGCCAGCGTGCGCGCGCTGCCCAACGGCGCGTACCTGGTGACCGTCACCACTCCCGGCACCGTGGCGACGCGGAAGCTGGTGGTGGCGCACTAGCCAGGGCCCGGTACTCATTTTTTCTTCTATTTCCTATTCCCCAATGTTCGCTAAATTTCTGACCCGTGCCGCGCTGTTGGGGGCCCTCGTGGCCTGCCAGGGCACCACCGATTCGGTAGTTGTCCCCACCCCGCCGCCCACCGCGCCGGCGGCCACCACGTTTGCTAACCCGCTGCTTGCCTCCGGCCCCGACCCGTGGGTGTATCAGAAAGATGGCTTTTATTATTTCCTGAGCACGAGCGGCGGCGACGTACGTATTCGCAAAACGGCCAAGATGTCGGAACTGGCTTCCGGGCCCATCCAAACCGTGTGGAAGCCCACCAACACCAACAACTCGCATGACGTGTGGGCCCCGGAGCTGCACTTCCTCGACGGCAAGTGGTACATCTACTTCACGGCCGGGCCCGGCAACTGCTGCGGCGGCCAGCGCCTGTGGGTGCTCGAAAACGCCAGCGCCGACCCCATGCAAGGCACCTGGACTGAGAAGGGCCGCATATTCAACCCCACCGAAGACAAATGGGCCATCGACGGCACGGTGTTCGAGCAGGGCGGCAAGCGCTACCTGCTATGGTCGGGCCACGTCAACGACACCGACGATACGCAGCGCATTTACATCTCTGAAATGAGCAACCCCTGGACGCTGACCGGCCCGCGCGTGGAGCTGAGCAGCCCGCAGTACGACTGGGAGAAGTGGGGCCCGGTGCCGGTGAACGAGGGTCCCGAGATCATTAAGCACGGCGGCAGCACGTTCCTTATCTACTCGGCCAGCCACTGCAATACCGACGACTACGCCCTGGGCCAACTGCGCATGGGCAGTACCGCCGACCCGCTGGTGGCCGGCAACTGGACCAAGTCGGCCACGCCGGTGTTCGTGACCAACGCCAGCGGCGGGGCTTACGGGCCGGGCCACAACGGCTTTTTTAAGTCGAAGGACGGCACCGAGGACTGGCTCATCTACCACGCCAACAACGCGGCCCGCCAGGGCTGCGGCGACGCCCGCAACCCCCGCATCCAGAAGTTTACCTGGAACGCCGACGACTCGCCCAACTTCGGCGCGCCCGCGGCCATCAACGTGCCGCTGCCACGGCCCGCCGGCGAATAGCCACACGGCCTTTTTCCCACCCCCTTGCCATCTTTTCGAGCGATGAAAAAGCTTTTTCTGCGCCTCGGGGCCCTGGCGGTGCTCGGGCTGGGCCCAGCGCCCGCCGGGGCCCAAACCCGTCTCGACTTGCAGCGGCCCACGTACTACCCGCGCGTCATCCGGTTGAGCCAGGGCCCCGGAGCGGGCCGCCTGCTGGCCAGCTTCGACGTGGGCAAAGCTGGCACCATTTACGAAAGCCCCGACAACGGCCGCACTTGGCAGCACCTCGCCGACATGGCTGATGCCACGCCGCCCGGCATGTGTTGCTCGGGCCTGTACGAAGTGCCCAAGGCCGTGGGGGCCACGCCGACCGGTGCTTTGCTGTGGGCCACCTCGGTGGGCACCGACCGCGGCGGGCGCGGGCCGTGCAGCATCCGCGCGTACCGCAGCACCGACGGCGGCCGCACTTGGGCCTTCTTTTCGGAACCCGCAAAGGGCTTTATCGGGCTGTGGGAGCCCGAATTTGGCCTCGACGCCCAGGGCCGGCTGGTGGTGTATTATTCCAGCGAAGAGCGCAAGGCCAGCGGCTACAACCAAATGCTGGCCCACAAAGTCTCGCCCGATGGCGGCCTGACCTGGGGCGAAGAAGTTATCGACGTGGGCACCGCCGACGGGCACTTGCGCCCTGGCATGGCCATTGTACGCCGTTTGGCCGACAGCCGCTACGTGATGAGTTACGAGATTTGCGGCCAAGGGTGCGACGCCTATGTGCGCTACTCGCCCGACGGTGTGCACTGGGGCGACCCGGCCGAAGCAGGCACCCGCGTCGAATCGACGGATGGCCATCATTTTGCGCACGCGCCCACCGTGGCCTGGGCCCCTTTGGCGGGCAACCCCAGCGGCCGCCTGTTGGTGGTGGGCCAGTTGCTGCTCAACAACTCGGACAACGCCGTGGCCCCCAACAACGGCCGGGTGTACATGCTGAACGACCGCAACGGCCAGGGCCCCTGGACCGAAGTGCCGGCCCCCGTGCCCGTACCCGACGCCAAGGACAACCCCTGCCCCAACTACAGCTCGCAGCTGCTGCCCGGGGCCGACGGCCTCACTGTATTGGAAGTAGCGCTGAATTTTGTGGACGGTACCTGCCAGGCGTTCTATCAAACGGCCCCGCTACCACCGACGCCCGCCCAGGCCAAAGCGGACCGCAAAAAACGGTAAGTTTGGGCCGTTTCCAGCGCTTTTGGCCGCGCTTCACTTTTTAGCTTTCCCGTTTTGCATTCACGAAACCTTCTTTTGGCCTGCTTGCCGCTGGCGGGCTTGCTGCTGGGCACCGCTCCGCTGGGAGCCCTGGGCCAGTCCGCGCCGCGGCCCCCCGCTGCGTCTGTCACCGTTGCCAACCCCGTGCTGCCCGGCGATTTTCCCGACCCGTCGGTGGCCAAAATCGGAAATACCTACTGGGCCACGGCAACGTCGTCGAACTGGGGCCCGGCGTTTCCGCTGCTGAAATCGACTAATCTGGTGGATTGGACGCTGGTGGGCCACGTGTTTCCCACGGCGCGGCCGGCCTGGGCCGACTACTACTTCTGGGCCCCGGAAATTAGCCAGGATGGCGGCAAAACCTACCTCTACTACACGGCGCACCAGCGCGGCGGCAACCTAGCCGTGGGCATGGCCAGCGCCGACCACCCCGAGGGCCCCTACACCGACCACGGCCCGCTCGTGGGCCAGCCCGACGGCTCGATTGATGCCTTCCCGGTGCGCGACGAAAAAGGCCGGCCCTACTTGGTGTGGAAAGAGGACGGCAACAGCATCGGCCAGCCCACGCCCATTTGGGCCCAGCCCCTGAACGCGGCCCGTACCGCCCTCACGGGCCAAAAAACCGAACTGTTCCGCAACACTGCGCCCTGGGAAGGCAACTTGGTAGAAGGCGTGAGCATGGTGCGCCACGGCGGCTACTTCTACGCTTTCTACGCAGCCAACGGCTGCTGCGGGGGCGGCTGCACCTACGCCACCGGCGTGGCCCGCGCCAAAAGCCTGCTGGGGCCCTGGGAGAAATATGCCCGCAACCCCGTTCTCACCCAAAACGCTGCCTGGAAGTGCCCAGGCCACGGCACCGCCGTAGAATTGGGCGGCCGCTGGTACCTGCTGCACCACGCCTACGCCGCCGCGGCCGGCAGCGAGCTGGTGGGCCGCCAGGGCGTGCTCAGCGAGTTCACGTGGAGCGCCAGCGGCTGGCCCGCCTTCGCGGGCGGCAGCGTGCCGGTGGCAGCCCCGGCCCGGCCCGCGCCGGCCGTGCGCGACGGCTTCGATGGCCCTGCCCTGGGCCTGGCCTGGCAGTGGCCCATCGAGTACCAGCCCACCGCGGCCGTGAGCGGCGGGCAACTGCACCTTACCGCCCGGCCCGACCACGGCGGCGCGGCCCTGGGCCACACCGTGTACGCCGCCGACTACGACGCCACGGCCACGCTGCTGGGCCCGGCGGCGCTGCCGGCCGGCACGTACGCCGGCCTGGCTGCCCTCGGCGACCCCGACAACGCCCTGGCCCTGCTGGCCGGCGACGGCCACCTGCGCCTCGTGCGCCGCGCCAAAGGCCAGGAAGAAGTGCTGGCCGAAACGGCCCTGCCCGCCGGCCCGGGGGCCCTGCGCCTGCGCCTACAAGCGCGCCACAACACCCGCTTCGCCTTCGCCTACAGCACCACCGACGGCCGCACCTGGCAGGAACTGGCCCCGCCCGACACCGGGGCCGACGGAGCCTACCTACCGCCCTGGGACCGGGGTATCCGGGTGGGGATGTTGGCGCAGGGCCCCGCCGCGGCGGTGGTCGATTTCGACGAATTCACGCTGACTAGCCAGCCTTAAGCCCGCTGACGAAGCCGGGCATGGGCTGCACCGTGCCCGGTTGAAAGCGGAAAGGGAAGCGTTGAATCCAACTACTGGGTTCAGCGCTTCCCTTTCCGCTTTCAACCGGGCGCACGGTGCAGAACTGCTCTAGTGCGGCTTGCCCGCCGGGGGTGCGGCCGGCGCCGCGCTGCGGGGGTCCGCTGGAGCCGGATACCGGCGGGCTTCCTCGGCGGTGTAGAACGCAGCTTCGCGCTGGTACGCGGCTTGGTTCCAGGTGGGCACCACGGCAGCGGCCTGGTGGGCGGCCTGTTCCACAGCGTCGGCGCGCCAGAACGGGAACACGGAGGCCGTTGGGCTGCTCGTCAGGGCCACGTAGGCTTGTTGCAACAGCGTTTCGAGGCGCAGGATTTCGGCTTGGCCCTCCAGCGGCAACTCCGCGACCGGGGTACGCTGGCGCGGAAAAGGCTGCCCTTCGTAGCTGGCGGTGGCCGCTTCGGTGGGGGGCCCACTGAGTTGGGCGTACGCCGAATTTGTGCCCCTCCCTGCGGCCAGCAGCCCCATCAGCAATAGTTTTTTCATGTGAAAATTATGGGTGGGCATCAGCGAAACCGAGCGGCGGGCCCCGCGGCGCTGCCTGCTTTGGGCCACCCGAAGGTAGCAGCGCCACGGGGCCCGGCAACGTTTCGTCCTCGCATAATCTATCACCTGGAACCTCCCAATTGTGGTCGCCTGCAATCGATTTTGTGCAAATAAATGCCAGATTAGTATTAACGCCAACACCTTGATTACGATAATTTTATGAAAAAATAATCGATTCTATAGCCTTCGGCTATTATTTCAGAATCGCTTGTTTTTTAATTATTTAATTCGAAAACCCTTCCCACATTTTCCACACTTTTTATGCGCTCTACTCATTTATTCTCCTTGGTGTGCCGGTGGGCACGGGGCTTGGCGGTAGCCGGGGCCGTGCTGGCCCCGGCAGCGGGCCGGGCCCAAACCACTACCCCGGCCGTGATTCACCTCGAAGCCGAGGACGCCACTCTAAAGGGCGTCACGAAAATGACCGCCCTAACCGGCTTCGTGGGCACGGGTTACGTGGGCAACTTCACCAACGCCACCGACAGCCTGACTTTCAAGTTTCCGGCGCAGGCAGGGCCCTACAGCCTGGTGGTGCGGTACGCGGCCGCCGCCAACGCCACGGCCAACTTGCTGGTGAACGGGGACATTGACAGCGAATCGCTCGCCACCACGGCCACCACCGGAACCACTACCGCCGTCGGGTTCGGTTCGGTGGCGACGGGCACGTACTTGCTGGCCGCGGGCACCAACACGCTGACCATTGCCGCCGGCCAAGGCAGTTTCGGCATCGACTACGTGGAGATGACGCCCGTGGCCCAGGTGGTTCCCTTGACGAACGGCCGCGCCGAGGCGGAAGCCGGGGCCCTATACGGCGTGACCACCTCGACCACGCCCGCCGGCTTTTCGGGCGCGGGCTACGTGACGGGCTTCGACAACAGCGACTCGAAATACGTCGCCGTTGTGTTCAACAACCCCACCGCTGGGCTGTATAAGATGACTATTGGGTACACATCGCCCTACGACATGAAGGTGGCCAACGTGGTGGTGAACGGCGCCAAAACAACGGCCTCGTTCGCTAAAACCCTGGCCGGGTCCGACTTTGGTACCGGCGACGCGGGCACTTTCCTGTTGCCCGCGGGCATCAACGTCGTTTCGATCGGCGGCGGCTACGGCTACTACGGCGTCGATTACGTTCAGATTACCCCCACCACGGTGGCGCTGCCGGCCAAGCCGGCCAAGCAGCTTTCCGACCCGTTGGCTACGCCCACGGCCAAAGCGTTGCATTCGTACCTCGTCGATTTGTACGGCACCAAAACCCTGTCGGGGCAGCAAGACGACCAGTACGGCAACAGCGGCTCCGAAATCAGCTACGTGCTGGCCACCACGGGCAAAGAGCCCGCCATTGCGAGCATGGACCTGCTCAACTACGCTTCCGTAGCCGTGGCGCGCTACGGGCCGGCCACCGACGTGGAACGCTACCTCGCCTGGAGCCGGAGCGGCAACGGCCGCGGCATCACCGCCCTGATCTGGCACTGGCGCGCCCCGGCCGACAACGTGACGACCAAGAACCCAAACGCTGACCCGGGCGGTGCTTTTTACACCGAAAATACGGCCTTCAACTTCGCGGCCGCGCTGGCCGACACCTCCGGCACCAATTACCACTTGCTGCTGCACGACATCGACCTGATTGCCGCGCAACTCCAGAAATTCCAGGCCGCGGGCATCCCCGTGCTGTGGCGGCCCCTGCACGAAACCCCCGGCACGTTTTTCTGGTGGGGCAACCAGGGGGCCGACAATTTCAAGAAGCTCTGGCAGCTGCTCTACACCCGCCTCACGGTGCGCCACCAGCTGCACAACCTGATTTGGGTGTACTCGGCCAACGCCATGCCCAATGCGGACTGGTACCCGGGCGATGCGTACGTGGACGTGGCGGGGGACGACATCTACCAGTCGTCGCCGGTGCCCGACCCGAAAGTGAACGTGTCGGGCAACTGGACCGCGATGCGGACCCTGGCCCCCAACAAGCTGGTGGCCCTTACCGAAAGCGAAAGCCTGGTGAACCCCGACCAGGAGCGGGGCTACGCCACGTGGTGGTCGTGGTTCTGCGCTTGGCAGGGCAGCTACATCCGCACCCAGCCGAAGGCCTTCCTCACCCAGCTGTACGCCGACCGCGACATCATCACCAAGGACGAGCTGATTGACTGGGCCGCCCAAGCGCCGCTGTCGGCCCGGAGCGGGGCCGCCGCGGCCACGGCCGGCCTGACGGCTTTCCCCAACCCGGCCAGCGGCTACATCCTGGACGCCCGCCTGCGCCTAGCCACCGCCCAGCAAGTGACGGTGGAACTGGTGAACGCCCTGGGCCAGCGGGTGGCCGCCGTGCACCCGCGCCTGGCCGCCGGCGACAACCTATTCCAGGTGCCGCTGACCAACGTGGCCCCCGGCGTGTACCAGCTGGTGGTGCACCAAGCCAACCAGCCGGCCCTGAGCCAGCGCGTGTTGGTAACCAAATAATAACCGCCCATTTCCTGGGTAGCCAAGAGGCCCGGTTCCCGCAGCGTGTTGCGGGGGCCGGGCCTCTTTCGTGTGCAGCGCTTTGCCGCGGCGGTGGGGCCCTTAGGGCAAGGTGTACAGCCGCGGGTGGTCGTTTTCGAACACCGTGAGCGGGTCGGCGTAAAATTTCAGGAAGCCAGGAACGCTGGCGTGGCCGGGGTAGGGCGCGTAAAAGTGGCCCAGGTGGGCGTTGCGCCACACCATGACGTAGGCAATTTGGCTGGCCTGCGGGCTGGCCCTGAGTTGGCCCAGCAGGTTATCGTCGAACCAGTCCGGAACCGTAACTTTTTCCAGACCAGCTTCGGTGAGGGCCGGGATTTTGCCGCGCTTTTGGGCCTCACCCACGATGGCCTCCAGCGTGACCACGCCTTTGTTGGGGGCCGTAATCGTGTTGAAATCGCCGTAATCGTCGAAGCCCAGCACGTCCACGTAGGCGTCGCCGGGGTAGCGCTCGAAGTACGCGGCCATGTCGGGCACCCGGTCGGGCGAGTAGGCAAACAGCAGGTTGTGTACCTGCTGTTTGTCGCGCAGGTATTGCACCGTAAACCGCCAGATCTGCACGAACTCGGCCTGGGTACAATGCCGCTTGCCCCACCAAAACCACGAACCGGTGTGCTCGTGGAAGGGCCGAAAAATGACGGGAATCGGCGTGCCATCGGCGGCCCGCAGGTTGTTGAAGTAGTCGGCCACAATATCGAGGGCCCGGCGGTAGGCTTCGTGCTGGGGCCCACCCGGCAGGATGGCCTTCACCACTGCCGTCGTGTCGTAAAAATTGTGGCCCGTCACGAAGTTGTCCATGTGCCAGCAAAAGGTCTTGAGCCCGCCCCGCTGGTACGCGTCGATGACCAACTGGCGGTGGCGCACCAGCACCGAATCGGTGGCGGGGCGGCCCCGCAGCCGGGCGTTTACCACCTCGGCTACGTCCCAGCCGTACAGGGCCGGGTGCGAACCGCACACGCTTTTCACGTCGCTGCGGTCAGGCTGGTCGTGCCAGCCAATGCCGTACTGCGTGGCGTCTTGCTGGCCAAACAAAATGCCCTGGCCGCTGCGGTGCCGAAGATTGTAGAACAGCGCTTTGGTAGCGTAGGTGGCGTGGCCGTCCACGACGCGCACCGGGTAGGCAAATCGGGCCGCCGCGCCCCCGCCCGACAGGCCTGCGCGGCACCCCAGCAGCCCGGCGACCGCGGCGGCCACCAGCCACCATTTGGCTTGGTTTTGCATGGGTTTTGGTTTGGGAAAAGCTAAGAAACCTAGCGCGGCAGCGGCTGCCGGGCCACGCCTTGCGTGGTCATTTGCACGGGCCGGATGAGCCCGGCCGTGTCAAACTCCAGCCGGTCGATGCACACCACGCGGTGGTTGCCGTCGGCATCGCCGAGCGGGTGCCGGTGGTACACAATGTTCCACTGGTCGGTGCCCGGCACCTGCACCACGGAGTGGTGGCCGGCCCCGGTGCCGATCTTCGCGTCCTGCTGCAACACCTTGCCCACCCGCCGGAAGGGCCCGAACGGCGAGTCGCCCACGGCGTAGGCCACCGAGTACGAGGGCCCCGTCCAGTCGCCTTCCGACCACATAAAGTAGTACTTGCCCTTGCGCCGGAACATCACGGGGCCCTCCACGTAGCCCTGGGGCGTGATGGACTGGAAGGTGGTGCCGGCGGCGAAGGGCACGAACCCCGTGAAATCGTCTTTCAACCGGGCAATGTTGCAGTGCTGCCAGCCGCCGTAAATCAGGTAGTACTTGCCGTCGGCGTCGCGGAACACGAACTGGTCGATGGGCTGGGCCCCGTTCTGAAACTTGTCCACCAGCGGGTGGCCCAGGTAGTCGCGGAACGGCCCGGCCGGGTTGTCGGCCACGGCCACCCCAATGCCGCCGCGCTGCCGGTCGTTCTGGATGTCGTTGGCCCCAAAAAACAGGTAGTATTTGCCGCCCTTCGCCACGATGGCCGGGGCCCACACGGCCCGGTGGGCCCAGTGCACGCTGGCCGTATCGAGCACGCGCGGGTGCTTGGTCCAGGCCACCAGGTCGGGCGAAGAAAACGCGTCTAGAAATACCTGCTCGTCATAAGGAGCTGAATACGTGGGATAAATCCAGTACTGGCGGCCAAACACGGCCGCTTCCGGGTCGGCGTACCAGCCGGGGAACACGGGGTTGCCGGCAGTTGGGGGGGCTGGGGCCGTAGGCTGTGCGCAGCCGACGCGACCCAGGGCCAGCAAGCCGGCCAGGCAGTACATTTTCTTCATTGGAAAGGAACGGGTTTCGGGTAGCTAAAGCGGGCCGCTGGCCGATAGCAATTGCCGGCCAGGACCAAGCGGGGCAGGGCCCTCAAATGAAGATGCGCGTGCCCGAAAAGTTGCCGCGGAACTCCTTGGGCGTGCAGCCTTTCTTCTTTTTGAAGGTGCGGTTGAAGTTAGAGATGTTGTTGAAGCCGCACTTGTAGGCCACCTCGGCCACGTTGTGGGTGGTTTCGATGAGCATGCGCGTGGCGTGGCCCAAACGAATCTCGTTGAGGCTGTCGATGAACGTGTTGCCGATGCGCTTCTTGATGAAGCGGCTGAACGAGGCTTCCGGCATGTTGGCCACCCGCGCCACCTCCATCAGGCTGATGGCGCGGCTGTAGTGCGCGTTCATGTACTCAAATACCTTCTCGATGCGGCGGCTGTTGTAGTGCAGCTGCTCCTGGCTG
This sequence comes from uncultured Hymenobacter sp., assembly GCA_964242665.1. Lineage (GTDB taxonomy): Bacteria > Bacteroidota > Bacteroidia > Cytophagales > Hymenobacteraceae > Hymenobacter. The sequence continues at coordinate 70,485 of CAXTBA010000003.1, read as the reverse complement.
GCGCTGGAGTCGGACAGCGTGCGGATGTTGCGCGAGGTGGACAAGTCGTGCAAGATGGAAAGCAGCTCCAGCACCGAGTCGAACCCGTTCTTCTGCCCCAGCGCCATGATGCGGGGCTGCAGCCGCTCGATGGTATCGCACGAAAACAAAATGCCGCGCTGGGCCTTCTCGAACATCGTTTTGATGAAGCTGAGCTGGTTTTTGCGCAGGAACCGTTCCTCGAACAGGTCTTTGTGGAACTGGATGGTCAGCTCCCGGATTTCCTCGCTTTCGCACTTGTGCGTGAACCAGGCGTGGTACAGGTTGGGGCCCACCAGCACCAGCTCCAGCTCACCGATGGCTTCGATGTGGTCGCCCACGATGCGCTTGGCCCCCTTGGCGTTGACGATCAGGTTCAGTTCGTATTCCTCGTGGTAGTGCAGCGGAAAATCGAATTTCTTTTTGACGCGGGAAAACAGGGTGAAGCAATCGCTTTGGGTCAGCGGCGTGATTTCACGCATGATATCGGGCTTCATAAGCGAAGGAATAAGTGCTGGATGTGTCAATAAAAGTACAGCCTTTAGCCAAAATCATACTACTGCACAATCCATTGCAAACCACAACCTACGGCTGCATTATTTCGCCTCACGGCCCTGTAACGCAGTAATTAGAACACAGCACCGTAACACCCCGGTAATAGCCTACAAATAAACGGCATAATAGTATTATTAATTGCTTATCGATTGCGGGACCTTTGCCTTACTCATCACTCACCAAATCGAAAAATTTATGAGAGCGTTGTTACTCAACCTGCTCGCCTTACTCGCGCTGTTGGTGGCCCTACCGGCCGCGGCCCAGCAGCGGGTGGTGCAGGGCACGGTGCTAGACAGCAAAGGCGACCCGCTGATCGGGGCCGGGGTGCGCATCAAGAATACGCAAGTGGGCACGTCCGCCGACGCGGCGGGCAAGTTCAGCATCGCGGTGCCGGCCGGCAGCGACGCGCTGATTGTGAACTTCGTGGGCATGTCGCCGCAGGAAATCACCATCGGCGACCGCACCCAAATCGACGTGGTGCTGCGCGCCGATGCGCAGAGCCTCAACGACGTGGTGGTGGTGGGCTACGGCAGCGTAAAAAAGAGCGACCTGACCGGCTCGGTGGCCTCCGTGAAGCGCGACGAACTGCTGGTGGGCACGCCCACTTCCTTCGACCGCGGCTTGCAGGGCAAGGTGGCCGGCGTGCAGGTAACGCAGAACGACGGGGCCCCCGGCTCGGGCATCAACGTGCAGATCCGGGGCGTCAACTCGTTCGGCACCAACTCGCAGCCGCTCTACGTCATCGACGGCGTGCCGCTGCAAGTAAACAACGACGCTTCCACTCCCTCGGGCCAGACCAGCGGCAGCGACAACGCGGTGCAGACCACTAACGCGCTGAATTTCTTGCGGCCCAGCGACATTGAAAGCATTGAAGTGTTGAAAGACGCTTCGGCGACGGCCATTTACGGCTCGCGCGGAGCCAACGGGGTTGTTATCGTGACAACCCGCCGCGGCCAGAGCGGCGAGGACCGCGTGGACGTGTCGTTCCGCTCGGGCTTCGACCGGGTGAACAAGCAAATCAAGGTGCTGGACGCGGCCACGTACGCCAGCTACCTGAACGAGAAAAATACCAACTTCAACACGACCCTCGCTTCCGACCCGACCAAGTACCTGCGGCTGCCTTTCACGGGCACCGTGGACCCGCTGACGGGGCTGCGCTCGCCGGTGCCGGCCGATTTCATCGGCCACAGCACCAACTGGCAGGACGCTATTTTTCATAACGGGCCGGTGAACGAAGCGTCGGTGCTGTTTTCGGGCGGCGGCGGCGACAAGGGCAGCTTCGCCATCTCGGCCAACTACCTCAAGCAGTCGGGCATCATCACCAACTCGGCGTTTGAGCAGGGCAACTTGCGCTTCAACATCACCCGCAACCTGACCAAGTGGCTCACCTTCGAAACCAATACCCAGGCCAGCCGCTCGCTCAATAAACTGGTGAAGACGGCCGCGGCCAACCAGGGCGGCGACGCGGGCGTGATTTATTCGGCGCTGCGCTACTCGCCCACCGCCCAGGTCGGCAGCGACTCGGTAAAGCTGGGCGGCGGCCGGTACCTGGTGCCCCTCGACCAGATAACCACTACCAACCCGCTGGCCTACATCAACGACGTGAAAAACCAGAACCTGGTCACGTCGGTGTTCTCGTCCAACTCGCTGGTGTTTAACGTGCTGCCCGGCTTGCAGCTGCGCACCCGCCTGGGCCTGAACTACTACTCCTCGACCCGCAACGTGTACTACCCCCGCAACACCTACGAGGGCGGGGCCCTACAAGGCGCGGCCACCGTGTCGGGCTTCAACCAGTTCGAGATTACGTCGGAAAACCTGGCCACTTATACCCGCAAGTTTGGCGAAAAGCACGACCTGACGGCGGTGGCGGGCTTTACTTACACCGACAACAACAACAACTCCAGCACCACCAACGCCTCGGGCTTCCTGAACGACGTGCTCCAGGACAACAACCTGAGCGCGGCCACCAACCGCATCCTCAACTCGGGCCGCAACGAGACGAAGCTGATTTCGTACCTGGGCCGCGTCAACTACAATTTCAACGGCCGCTACCTGTTCACCGTTACCGGCCGCGTGGACGGGGCCAGCCAGTTTGCCGCCAACCACAAGTACGCCTCGTTCGCGGCCGGGGCCTTTGCCTGGCGCGTCATCGACGAGGAATTTCTGAAAAATTCGGACCTGTTCAGCGACCTCAAGCTGCGCCTGAGCTACGGCTCGTCGGGCAACCAGGCCATTGGGCCCTACCAGTCGCTGGCCCGGCTCACGCCCAACTCCTACGTTTACAACGGGCAGCTGGCCAACGGCTTCGCCGTGACCTCGCTGCCCAGCCCCAACCTGACCTGGGAAACCACTTACCAGGGCGACGTGGGCGTGGACGTCGGCCTGTTCAAGGGCCGCCTCAACCTAACGGTGGACGCTTACGACAAGCAAACCAAAAACCTGCTCCAGCAATTGCCGCTGGGCCCCGACACCGGCTTTGGGTCGGGCCAGATCAACGCCGGCCAGGTGCAGAACCGCGGCCTGGAAGTGGCCCTGAGCGTGCGGGCCGTCGACGCGTCGGCTTTTAAGTGGACGCCTTCGGGCAACATTTCCTTCAACCGCAACAAGATCATCGACCTGGGGGCCGGCAAAGTCGTCACCTTCTCGCCGCGCATCGCCACCGGCCCCGAAGTGCTGCCCTTCATCCTGCAAGGCGGCCAGTCGCTCGGCCGGGTGTACGGCTACCAGGAAGAGGGTATTTTCCAGAACGCCGACGACGTGAAAGGCCACGCCAACCAGCTGGGGGCCGCCCCCGGCGAAATCAAGTACCGGGACCTGAACGGCGACGGCAAGATTGACTCCAACGACCAGCAGGTCATCGGCAATGTGAACCCCAAGTACGTGTTCGGCATCAACAACACGTTCAACTACAAGAACTTGGACCTGACCGTGTTCTTCCAGGGCAGCGTGGGCAACGATATTGTGAACTTTACGCGGGTGACCTCTGAAAACCTGGGCACGACCTCTAGCAATAACATCACCCAGGACGCTTACGACAACCGCTGGACGCCCCAGAACCCGAACGGCACCAACCGCCAGGCCATTTCCTCCGACGCTGTGCCCTTCCTGTTCAGCAACCGCTTCATCGAGGACGGCTCTTACGTGCGCCTCAAAAACGCCACGCTGGGCTACAACTTCGACTTCAAGCAGTACCACCTGCGCAGCGTGCGCCTGTACGTGAGCGCCACCAACCTGGTGACCTGGACCCACTACAAGGGCTTCGACCCGGAGGTGAACGCCTACGGCCAAAACCCCGCCCTGCGCGGGGTAGACCTGGGCAACTACCCCACGTCGCGCAATTTCTCGGCCGGGGTAAACGTAGGCTTTTAATTTAATAACTTGCTTGTTATGAACAACTTCAATAAACTAGCGCTGGGGGCCGCCGCGGTGCTGCTGCTGGCGGGCAGCGCGGGCTGCAAAAAGCAGCTGGACGAGGTGCCGTACGATTTTTACGCGCCCGAAAACCTGTACAAAACGGCCGACGACGCCGAAGCCGCCATCACGGGCGTTTATTCCGACTTCAACTCGTACGACTGGTTCACCAAGCCGTACTGGGAGTTTTTGTCGGAAGACGACGACCACATTTCCGGGGCCGGCTTCGCGCTGAGCAACATCGGGGCCGGCAACTACCTCGGCGACTACAAAACGCCCATCATGTTCACGGGGCCCTACGTGGTGATTGCCCGCGCCAACACGGTGCTGGAACGGGTGCCGGCCATTGCGATGGACAAGGCCCGGCAGAACCGCATCCTGGGCGAGGCGCGCTTTCTGCGCGCGTTTTCCTACTTCGTGCTGGTGCGGCTCTTCGGCCCGGTGCCGGTGCGCACGGCCTCCGTCACGTCCATCACCGACACCAGCATTCCGCGGGCCCCGGTGGCCGACGTGTACAAGCAAATCATCGACGACCTCACGCAGGCCGAAACCCTGATGCCCTACCAGGGCGACCCCGGGGCCGGCGCGCTGGGCCACGCCAACAAAGGGGCAGCCCAGGCGCTGCTGGCCAAGGTGTACGCCACCATCGGCTCGGCTTCGCTGAAAGGGGCCCAGCTCACGGTGCAAGGCGGCCCCGACAACGGCTTTTACACCTACCCCAAGGACGTGGTGGCCGGCTACGAGGGCTTCGACAGCAAAGCCTATTACCAACTGGCCAAGGACGAGGCCGCCAAGCTCATTGCCAGCGGCAAGTACTCGTTGTTTCCGAACTACATGGACTTGTGGAAAAAGGCCAACGACAACGTCGTGGAGCACATTTTTATGGAGCAGACGCTGGCCGGCAACACCACCCATACCAACTACGTGAGCAACTATTTCACGTCGGGCGACCTCGGCGGCCGGGGCTATTTGTGGATGGACACCAACTTTTACCAGCAGTTCAGCCCCCTCGACGACCGGGTGCAAAAGGGCGTGACGCACCAGTGGTTTGAGGACTACGGCGGCGGCCACAGCTACTTCTACTTCCCCCGCACCGACTCGGTGAAGTACCGCATCGTTTCGGTGAATACCAAAGCCGGGGCCGCGCCGGCCAAGGGCGACACCACCTTTGCCAGCTACCAGAACAAGGCCCAGATTCTCAAGTACTACGTGCCTGGCAAGCCGGCGGCCCCCAACAACCCCGACGGCACCTCCGACGCCATCAACTACCCGCTGCTGCGCTACGCCGACGTGCTGCTGACCTACGCCGAGGCCGAAAACGAGCTGAACGGCAACACCCCCGACGCCCGCAAGTACTTCGTGCAGGTGCGCCGCCGCTCCAACCAAAACGTGACGGTGGCCCAGGACCCGCTGCTCGACCCTACGGCCCTCAGCCAGCTGCAGCTGCGCAGCGCCATCTTTGCCGAGCGCGGCCAGGAGCTGCACTTCGAGAGCAACCGCCGCTACGACTTGCAGCGCTGGGGCGTGTACCTGCAAGTGATGAACAAGATCGGCGTAACCAAGCAGAGCATCAACAAAAACCGCGACCCGCGGACGCTGCTCGTGCCGCTGCCTGTATCGGAGGTGCTGTCCAACCCGGCCGCCACCCAAAACGCCGGCTGGTAGGCACCCGGTTGGTGCCATGCCCCGGGGCCGCGTACAGTTTCAAAAATTAGGCAAGAATTAAAAGCGAAGAGTTAAAACCCGGGGGCCTTTTAACTCTTCGCTTTTAATTTTTACCTCGACATGCAAAACGCACACCGATGCGGCAACGGCCCTGAAGGAACCTCCAAGGCCGTTGCCGGGAACGGCCTTTTGGATTTGACTGGCCAGACAACTCTTATGAAACGACTCGTTTTGCGGCTTTCGCTGGTGCTGGCAGCTGGGCTGGCGGGGCCCTGGGCCCGCGCCCAGCCTGCGGGTTTCGTGCGGGCCCAGGGGCCGCGGTTCGTGCTCAACGGCAAGCCTTACCGCTACATCGGGGCCAACTACTGGTACGGCGGCCTGCTGGCCACCCAGGGCCCCGCCGGCCGGGCGCGGCTGCGCCAGGAGCTGGACTTCTTGAAAGCGCACGGCGTGGCCAACCTGCGGGTGATGGTGGGGGCCGAGGGCCTCAGCGGCGGCTACCAGTACCGGGTGCTGCAACCGTTGCAGCCCGCGCAAGGCCAGTTCGACGAGCGCATCATGGCCGGGCTCGACTACCTGCTGGCCGAGCTGGGCCGGCGCGATATGAAGGCCGTGCTGCACTTCACCAACACCTGGGAATGGAGCGGCGGCCTGGGCCAGTACCTGGAATGGAACGGCTACCAGGGCCTGCTCCTGCCCCGCAACCCGGATTATAACTGGGACAAGTACCGGGCCTACATCGCGCAGTTCTACGCCTGCGAGCCGTGCAAAAGCGCGGTGGCCACCTATATCCGCTACGTGCTGGCCCGCACCAACTCGCTGACCAAGAAGAACTACACCGACGACCCGGCCATTATGGCCTGGGAAATCATCAACGAGCCGCGGCCCATGCTGCCGGCCGCCACCCCGGCCTTCGAAGCCTGGATGCAGCAGACAGCGGCCCTGGTGAAGTCCATCGACAAAAACCATTTGCTGACTACCGGCAGCGAGGGCGACATCGCCAGCGACAACGACATGGCCGTGTACGAGCGCCTGCACGCCGACCCGAACATCGACTACCTCACCATTCACATCTGGCCCAAAAACTGGGGCTGGTTCCGCGACACGGCCACGGCCCGGGGCTTCCCAGCGGTGCTGGCCCGCACCACGGCCTACGTGGACAAGCACGTGGCCGCGGCCACCAGGCTCAACAAGCCGCTGGTGGTGGAAGAATTCGGCCTGCCGCGCGACGGCCAGGTGTTTGTGCCCGGGGCCCCCACGGCCCTGCGCGACCGCTACTACGCCGCTTTGTTTGGCCTGATGCGGGGCCCTGGGCCGGCCAGCCGCGTCATCGCGGGGTACAACTTCTGGGCTTTCGGGGGCACGGCGCGGCCGGTGCCGGGCCAGGTGTTCTGGAAAGCCGGCGACGCCTACCTCGGCGACCCCGGCGGCGAAGAGCAGGGCCTGAACTCGGTGTTTGACTCGGACAAATCGACTTGGGCCGTGATTGGCCAGTACAGCAAACCCCTTCGCTAATGAAAGTTTTTCGCACCCTCGCGCTGACCGCCGTTGCCGCCGCGCTAGCCCTGGGGGCCCAAGCGCAAACCGCCGCCGCCTCGGCCGGGGCCCCGCCCGCCGACCCCGCTGCTACCCCCGCCACCAAGCTGCTGCTGGCCAATCTGCACCGCCTCACGGCCAAGGGCGTGATGTTTGGCCACCAGGACGACCTGGCCTACGGCGTAGACCAAGGCAAGATGTGGAAGGGCGATGCCGACCGCTCCGACGTGAAAAGCGTGACCGGCTCCTACCCCGCCGTGTTCGGCTGGGAGCTGGGCCACCTGGAGCTGGACAGCGCCCGCAACCTCGACGGCGTGCCCTTTGCCCGCATCCAGGGCTACGTCAAGCAGGCCTACGCGCAGGGCAGCGTGGTCACCATCAGCTGGCACCTCAACAACCCGCACAACGGCAAAACCGCCTGGGATACCGCCCAGACCGTGAAGTACATCTTGCCCGGGGGCCCCGACCACGCCAAGTACGTGGGCTACCTCGACCGCCTGGCCACCTTTTTGGGCGGGCTGAAGGGCCCCAAGGGCGAAGCCATTCCGGTTATTTTCCGACCCTTCCACGAGCACACGGGCGGTTGGTTTTGGTGGGGACAAAAGGAGTGCACCGCGGTCGAGTTCAGGGCCATCTGGCAGTTCAGCGTCGACTACCTGCGCAACCAGAAGAAGCTCCACAACCTGATTATTGCCTATTCGGCGGCCGACTTCGCCGACGCGGCCAGCTACCTGGAGCGCTACCCCGGCGACGGCTACGTAGACGTGCTGGGTTTCGATGCTTATTGCAACCCGCAAAGCGCGGCCAAGTTCCAGCAAGAGCTTGACCAAAAGCTGGCGGTGCTCCAAGCCGTCAGCCGGGCCCACCGCAAGCTGCCCGCCCTCACCGAATTTGGATTCGAGGGCCTCCCCGACCCCACGTGGTGGACCAAAACGCTGCTGCCGGCCCTCCAGAAATACCCGGTTTCCTACGCCCTGACGTGGCGCAACGGCGACCCTGTGCACTACTTCGCGCCCTTTCCCGGCCAGGCCAGCGCCGCCGATTTCAAGCAGTTTTCGCAGGATAAGAAAATCTTGTTCGAGAACAAGGTTGCTCCGCTGCGCCTCTATTCCAAACCGATTTAATCGATGTAAAGCGTTGTCGTTCCTTCTCGCAAGGACAACCGATTACAAAAGCTGATAGCCATTAGCTAACAGCCAACAGCTTACCATAGCATGAGATTACACTTAGTTGACATTTTAATCATCCTGGCGTACCTGCTGACTACCGTGTTCATCGGCGTGTATTACAGCAAGCAAGCCCGCAAAAGCAAGGACAGCTACATGCTGGGCGGCCGCACGCTGCCCTGGTACAAGCTGGGCCTGAGCGACGCCTCCGACATGTTCGACATCAGCGGCACCATGTGGATGGTGAGCCTCTGCTTCGTGTACGGCATGAAAAGCATCTGGATTCCCTGGCTCTGGCCGGTGTTCAACCAGGTGTTTTTGATGATGTACCTCTCGCGCTGGCTGCGCCGCTCGGGGGCCAGCACCGGGGCCGAGTGGCTCGCCACGCGCTTCGGCACCAAGGGCCCCGGCGTCACGGCCTCGCACCAGGTGGTCATCGCCTTTGCGCTGCTGAGTTGCCTGGGTTTCCTGGCCTACGGCTTCGTGGGGCTGGGCAAGTTCGTCGAGATTTTCATCCCCTGGGATTTGGTGAAGGGCTACGTGCCCTTCGCGGTGGCCCCGCAGTACGTGCCGCACGTGTACGGCATCGTGTTCACGCTGTTTGCCATGTTTTACGCCATTGTGGGGGGCATGCACAGCATCGTGCTCGGCGACATGATTAAGTACGCCATCATGACGGTGGCCTGCGTGTCCATTGCCGTCATCGCCTACCACAACCTGCAAGGCAAGTCGCTGGCCGTGCCCCACGGCTGGTTCAACCCCTTCTTCGGCTGGCGGCTGGGGCTGGATTGGACGAAAATTATCCCGGAAGTGAACAGCAAGATTTCGAGCGACGGCTACTCGCTGTTCGGCGTGTTCTTCATGATGATGGCCTTCAAGGGCGTGTTTGCCTCGCTGGCGGGCCCCGCGCCGAACTACGACATGCAGAAAATCCTCTCCACTCGCTCGCCGGAAGAGGCCAGCAAAATGAGCGGCTTCGTGTCCATCATCTTGCTGCCCATTCGCTACTCGCTCATCATCGGCCTCACCATCCTGGGCCTGCTCTACTACCACCAGATGAACCTGAAGGCCCCCGACGGCACCATCGACTTCGAGCGGATTTTGCCCATCGCCATTAACAATTTTCTGCCCGTGGGGCTGGTGGGCCTCACGCTCACAGGACTGCTGGGGGCCTTCATGGGCACGTTCAGCGGCACCGTGAACGCGGCCCAGGCCTACATCGTCAACGACATTTACTTGAAGTACGTCAACCCCCAGGCCACCACCCGCAGCATCATCTCGATGAACTACGTGGTGGGCGTGGTGGTGGTGGCCGTGGGCGTGGCCCTGGGCTTTTTGGCCAAAGACGTGAACACGGTGCTCCAGTTCATCGTGTCGGCGCTGTACGGCGGCTACATCGCCTCCAACGTGCTCAAGTGGCATTGGTGGCGCTTCAACGCCACGGGCTTTTTCGTGGGGATGCTCACGGGCATCGTAGCGGCGCTGGTGTTCGGCGTGCTCATCAAGGCCGGCAACCTGCTGTACTGGTTCCCGCTGCTGTTCGCCATCTCGCTGGCGGGCTCCATCATCGGCACCTACCTCGCGCCGCCCACCGATGCGGCGGTATTGCAATCCTTCTACAAAACGGTGCGGCCCTGGGGCTTCTGGGGCCCCGTGCTGGCGCAGGTGCAGGCCCAGGACCCTGCTTTCCGGCCCAACCGCAACTTCCGGCGCAACATGTTCAACATCGTGCTGGGCATCATCGCGCAGCTTTGCCTCACCATCCTGCCCATGTACCTGCTGCTGAGCCAGCACGTGCCGCTGGCCATCACGGTGGCGATTTTGATCGTAGTAGTTCTCATCCTGAAAAAAACCTGGTGGGAGCGCCTCAGCGACGACTAGGTTTTCTCTGGGCTGTTAGCTATTAGCTGATGGCCGTTGACTTTTTTGGCTAATAATACGCTTGTAATCAATTATTTTATCTACAAAAAAGCTAGCAGCCATCAGCTACTAGCTAACAGCTCAAAGGAAAAATGGCTTCTATTTTCCACCGCCGCCTGCACTTGCTGCAAACCCGTTACGACCAGCTGCTCCGCCGCCCCAACGCCCCCCGGGAGCTGGGCAACGGCGTTTTCGAACGCTACGCCCACCCGGTGCTCACGGCCGCCCACGCCCCGCTGGCCTGGCAGTACGACCTGAACCCCGCCACCAACCCCTACCTGATGGAGCGCATCGGCGTGAACGCGACGCTGAACGCGGGGGCCCTCAAGTGGCAGGGCAAGTACGTGCTGGTGGTGCGGGTGGAAGGCCACGACCGCAAGTCGTTTTTCGCCGTGGCCGAAAGCCCCAACGGCGTCGATAACTTTCGGTTCTGGGACCGCCCCATCACGCTGCCCGAAACCGCCGAGCCCGACACCAACGTGTACGACATGCGCCTGGTGGCCCACGAAGACGGCTGGGTGTACGGCTTGTTCTGCACCGAGCGCCGCGACCCCGCCGCGTCCGACGCCGACCAGTCGGCCGCGCTGGCCAAGTGCGGCATCGCCCGCACCAAAGACCTGGTTACCTGGGAACGCTTGGCCGACCTCACCACTTCCTCGGCCCAGCAGCGCAACGTGGTGCTGCACCCCGAGTTCGTGCAGAGCCAGTACGCTTTTTACACCCGGCCCCAAGACGGCTTTATCGACGCGGGCAAGGGCGGCGGCATCGGCTTTGGACTGTCCGAATCCATCGAGCACGCCGTGGTGCACCAAGAGGTCATCGTCGATAAAAAGCAGTACCACACCATCGCCGAGGTTAAAAATGGTCTGGGCCCGGGCCCGCTCAAAACCAAGCTGGGCTGGCTGCACTTGGCCCACGGCGTGCGCAACACCGCCGCCGGCCTGCGCTACGTGCTGTACTTGTTTCTGACGGACCTGCACGAGCTCACCAAAATCACGCACAAGCCGGGCGGCTATTTTCTGGCCCCGGAAGGCGACGAGCGGGTCGGCGACGTGTCGAACGTAGCGTTCAGCAACGGCTGGATTGCCGACGACGACGGCCGCGTGTTCGTGTACTACGCCTCGTCCGACACGCGGATGCACGTGGCCACCACCACCCTGGAACAGCTGCTCGACTACGTGGTGAACACGCCCCCCGACGGGCTGCGCTCGGCGGCTTCCGTGCAGGCCATCAACCAATTGATTGACCGCAACGAGGCATTTTTGCGCAAAACCGGGGCCCCAGTGCCGCCGTCGCAGGAGTTAATTAACAATGAAAAATGACGGCATAAGAGCCTGTCCGAAAGGCAATGAAAATTAAAAACAGAACGTCATGCTGAGCTTGCCGAAGCATCTCTACTGCGGCAATAAATCATGATTAGTCAGCGGGAGAGATGCTTCGGCAAGCTCAGCACGACGTTCCATTGTTTTTTGGATAGACTTTGACTCCCTCATTTTTAATTCTTCATTTTTAATTCCTTTCCATGAACCCAGCTGCTTTCCAGCGCGAGTTAGAAAACATCCTCTCGTACTGGAGCCGCCGGGCCGTGGACGAAGAAAACGGCGGTTTCTACGGCCGCCTCGACGCCCACGACGCCGTGGTGGCGGGGGCCCCCAAAGGCTCGGTGCTGAACGCGCGCATCCTGTGGACGTTTTCGGCAGCCTACAACCACGCGGCCCGGCCGGAGTACCGGGCCCTGGCCGGGCGCGCCTTCCGCTACATCCGCCAGCACTTCATCGACGCTGAATTTGGCGGCGTGTACTGGACGGTGGGCGCCCACGGCGAGCCGCTGGACACCAAAAAGCAAGTGTACGCGCTGGCTTTCACCATTTACGGCTTGGCCGAGTATTACCGCGCCAGCGGCGACGAAAGCGCCCTAACCTTGGCCCAGGCGCAGTACCGGGCCGTCGAGGTGCACAGCTTCGACGCGGCCCGGGGCGGCTACCTGGAGGCCTTCGCCCGCGACTGGCAGCCGCTGGCCGACCTACGCCTCAGCGCCAAAGACGCCAACGAGAAAAAGACCATGAACACCCACCTGCACGTACTGGAAGCCTACGCCAACCTGTACCGCGTGTGGCCCGACGCCGGCCTGGCCCAGCAAATTAGGGCCCTGCTGCGCGTGTTCGACGCGCACATCATCGACCCGGATACGCACCACCTGCGGCTGTTTTTCGACGAAGACTGGCGGTCAAAATCCGACATCGTTTCTTACGGGCATGACATTGAAGCCGCGTGGCTGCTGCTCGAAGCCGCCGAAATCCTCGGCGACCCGCACCTAGTGGCCCGCTTCCAGGAGCTGGCCCTGCCAATGGCCGCCGCTGCCGCCGAAGGGCTCGACGCCGATGGGGGCCTCAACTATGAGCTGGAACCCGGCCACTTGGTGCGCGAAAAGCACTGGTGGGTGCAAGCCGAGGCAACGGTGGGGTTTTTCAACGCCTACCAGCTCGGCGGCGGCGAGCATTTTCGTGACAAGTTTGAGGCCGTATGGGAATTCACCCGGGCCCACATTCTGGACCCCGTGGGCGGCGAATGGGTGTGGGGCGTAGAGGCCAACCACGCCTTGATGCCGGGCCAGGACAAGGCTGGCCTCTGGAAATGCCCTTACCACAACGGCCGCGCCTGCCTCGAAATTCTGCGCCGCAGCGCCTAACGGCTGATTCCTCGCCCTGATTACCACGACTATGGACAGTATGGACAGACGCCACTTCCTCCAGCTTTCCGGCGCGGCGTTGGGCAGCCTGGTAGTTTTGTCGGCCGCGGGCCCGGCCGTGGGGCCCACCGAAGCCGTGGCGCTGCCGGCCCAGGTGCTCGTCCGGCTCGACGGCGGAATGCAGGCCCTGGCGTCCAAAGACCGCACCACCTGGACCTACCGCGACGTGGTGGTGCGCCTCGCGCCCCGGGCCGACGGGGCCCTGCAAGTGGCCGTGCAGTCGCTCACTGCGGCCTTGCACGCCGTGCAGCTTCGGTGGAAATACGTGCAAAACGCCACCGCCACCGTGCTCGGCGATGCCTGGGAGCGCACCTACGGCGACGTGCAGTTTCAGCCGGCGTCCTTCGCCCGGCGCTTGCCCTGGTACCTGGTGCAGCACGATGCCAAAAGCGGCCGCACGGCGTGCTTTGGCGTGGAAACCGGCTGCCGCAGCCTCTGCTACTGGCAAGTGGGCGACGGCCAAATGCAGCTGACCCTTGACACGAGCAGCGCCGGGGTGGGCGTGCAGCTGGGGGCCCGCGCGCTGGAGGCGGCCACCATCCTGGCCACTACCGGCCAAACGGGCGAAAACACGTTTGCCACCGCCCGCCGCTTTTGCGGTTTGATGTGCCCCGCGCCCCGGCTGCCGGGCCAGCCGGTGTACGGCATCAACGACTGGTACTTTGCCTACGGCCAGAATTCGAGCGCCCTCATTCTGGAGCACACGGCCTTGCTGACCGACCTGGCCCCGGACGGCGACAACCGGCCGTTTTCGGTGGTGGACGCGGGCTGGGCAGCGTATTCGCCCGCGCTGCCCGGCGACTGCTGCTGGCAGGACGACTTTTCGCGGCCCAACGCGAAATTTCCGGACATGCACAAGCTGGCCGGTGACATCCAGCATTTGGGCATGCGGCCGGGCCTGTGGACGCGCCCACTCTGCGCCCGGCACGACGACAGCCCTGCCCGGCTATTGCCCAGCATCGCGGGCCGCGACGAACCCCAAAAGCCGGTGCTCGACCCCACCATCGCCGAAAACCTGGACCGCATCCGGCAGAATTTTGCCACCTACCAGGCGTGGGGCTACGAGCTGGTAAAGCACGACTTCAGCACCTACGACCTGCTGGGCAAGTGGGGCTTTGAGATGGCCGACCAATTCACGGCCCCCGGCTGGCGCTTCCACGACAACAGCCGCACCACGGCCGAAGTCATTCTCAACCTGTACCAAACCATCCGCGAAGCGGCGGGGCCCACCTACCTCATCGGCTGCGACACGGTGGGCCACCTCGCGGCGGGCCTGTTCGAGCTGAACCGCACCGGCGACGACACCAGCGGCCTGGAATGGGACCGCACCCGCAAAATGGGCGTCAACACGCTGGGGTTCCGGCTGGTGCAGCACAACAAGTTCTTTGCCGTTGACGGCGACTGCGTGGGCCTCACGCCTAAGGTGCCGTGGGCCCAGAACGAAAAGTGGCTGCGCCTGCTGGCCGGCAGCGGGGCCCCGCTGTTCGTGTCGGCGCAGCCCGCGGCGGTGGGCGCGTCCCAAAAACTTGCCCTCAAAAATGCCTTTGCCCAGGCCGCGCGGGTGCAGCCCGTGGGCGAACCGCTGGATTGGCTGACCTCGCCGCGCCCCACCAAATGGCGGCTCGATGGCCAGGTGACCGACTTTGACTGGAGCTGACGGCGGGTTCGCTGCTCGACGATTATTTTTTCCCTGCATTTTGCTATGAACCACTTTCTGATTGCCGCTGCCCTCGTGCTAACCGCCGCCGGAGCCCGTGCCCAAACGTATTCCATCAAAGACTACGGGGCCCTGAACGACGGCAAAACCCTGGCCACCGCTGGCATCCAGAAGGCTATCGACGCCTGCAATCGCGGCGGCGGCGGCACCGTGGAGGTGCCGGCCGGCACCTACCTCACCGGCACCATCAACCTGAAAACCAACGTCAACCTGCACCTGAGCACCGGGGCCGTGCTCAAGGGCAGCGCCAATCTCGGCGACTATCAAACGTACTCGGTGCCGACGTTCGGCACCAACCGCTACGGCATCTTGTACACCGCCGACGCCCAGAACGTGGCTCTGACCGGGCACGGCACCGTGGACGGCAACAACCAAGTATTCTACGACTTCACCCACGCCAAGACCATCGACACCGCCAGCACGCGCTACACCCGCCAGAAAAATAACTACCGCCACGTGGCCAGCGGCATCGGCGACGGGCCGGTGGTGCCCCAGGACCGGCCCCGGCAGATGGTGATTTTTGCGCGGTGCAAAAACGTGCGCGTCACCGATGTGCTCCTGCTCAACTCGCCGTTTTGGACCTTGCACTTCGCCGATTGCGACGCGGTGAACGTGGACGGCATCCGGCTGTGGTCGGGGATGCTGGTGCCCAACGCCGACGGCATCGACGTGACGAGCAGCAGCAACGTGACCATCGAAAACAGCGACATCCGCGCCGGTGACGACGCCATTTGCGTGGCCGGCTACGACCATCACTTCGAAATAGCCGGTTTCAGCGGCCTCAAGCACCCCTGCGAAAACATCAACATCAGCAACTGCAACCTGCAATCTTCTTCCAGCGGCATCCGCATCGGGTATTTAGACCAGAACCCGGTGCGCAACGTCAACGTCACGAACTGCAACATCACCAACTCGACGCGGGGCATCGGCATCTTCTTGCGCGACGAAGGCTCGATTGAGAACCTCGCGTTCAGCAACATCCGCATCGAAACCCGACTGCACACCGGCGACTGGTGGGGCAACGGCGAGCCCATCCATATTTCGGCCATCCGGGGCAAGGAAGGCGTGAAGTTGGGCCGCATTAAAAACGTGACCTTCACCAACGTCAGCTGCAAAGCCGAAAACGGCATCTTGCTCTACGGCACTGCCGAAAGCCCCTTGGAAGACATCACTTTCAACAACCTAAAAATGGAGTTCACCGACAGCCCGCTCAACAGCGTGGCCGGCGGCAACGTGGACCTGCGTGGCAATTCGGACCCCAAATTTGGCTTGTTTGCCCGCGACATTCCGGCCTTCCTGGCCGAGCACGTGAACGGGTTGGCCATCGACGATTTTAAGCTGGAATGGACGAACCCACGCGCCGGCTTCCTCACCAACGGCATCGAGGTCAACCACTTCCAAAACGTGCGCATCGCCAACTTCACCGGTACGGGGGCCCCCAACAATCCCGCCGCCCGCCCGGTGGTACTGAGCGACGGCACCGCTGCCGCCGTGGAGCTGTCGAAAAACCTGGTAGTGCGCAAAAACGTGCAGTAGCCCAAGGCCCCCACCGCGTTGCCGGGCAACTGAGCTGGTGCCTTTCTGGCCCGGGTTAAGGTTTTTCGGGGGTCGCGTACTCGATGCGCACGAATTCCCACCGGCTATCCACTTGCTCAAACACCACGCACAGCGCGGGCATTGATGCGTACCCCGAGTCGGCAAACTGGGCGATTGCTGCCGGGTCGGGCAGTGGGTGCGCCGGATCGTGCTGCAAGTGCACCACAAATCCCGGCACGTGGGGCCCCGCGTACGCGACCAGGCCCTGGAGCACGGCCCGCGCGGCTTCTACCCGAATCATGTCGTTTGCGGAAAGAGATTCCGGCGAATAAGCTGGCATAATTCAAAGATAAAATAGTTTATCTTAATTGCCACTATCATCGGTCTTCCGCTAAGGCACGCGTTGCCTAGCAAACCGCTCTGGCAGAGCAGTTTAAGTTGCTGTTCAGTCTTGGTGTAGAAATGCGAGCCGTTTCCCGGGCCGGTGTGAGGACCGGCTATGCGGTAGCGCGGGTTTCATCGCCCACGGCGTTGAACACTCGTCGGCCAGACCAAGTGAGTGCCGCAAACCTCGTGCGGCAGCCGGCCGGGCAGCGACAGCTGCTGCCGTTGCTCGGCCGTCAGGCCCTTGTCGCTCAGGGAAGGCAAGGACGACGATTATGATTCTATATTATCCGGTCTGCTGGCCGCGCAACAACGCGGCCAATCAATTGGCTAGGCACGGCGACTGCTAATATAACTAAACCTATAATGATTATTCTGCTACTACTAACTGAAAGCTTAAAAATCCAAAAGCAACGGCAACGGCAGCGCTTCCGCGGAAGAAATAATTTACTGCTGTAGGTACGTCAAAAAAATGATTAAACGCCAGATTAACAGCCAAAATGCCTACTCCCACAACCAACATCAGGTGCGCAAGGGTGAACTTCTTCATGGGAATGTCTTTGGATAAGAAAGAGTAGAACAAAACCAGTAATAGCGCAATGCAATTGCGACCACCAAGCCAAATGTAATACAAAATAGAATATAGCAAAGAATTTGTCATTTTAATTTATTTGCTTTGACGGCAGGCCCGATACCCATTGGGCCGTGCACCAGCAAGGATTTGCTACGAAACCCTGCTTGCAGGAATGAAAAAGTCAGCGGGCCCCAGCGGCCGGGGCCCCGGCTGTGGGCCCGGACTTTACCAACAAAAAAGGCCCTGACGGTAGCGTCAGGGCCTTCAAAAAAACTTGGGCAGCAATTATTCAATAACCTAAATCTCGGCCTTCAGGCAGCCGCTGGGCAAAACCTCACGCCAACACAATGGTGCGCTGCGGCGGCTTGACGCCGCTTGGGTAAGCGGTGTTGGGCATTTGCTTGAGGTTGGTGCCCGTCGTTTTTTGCCACAGGCTGATGATGAGGGAAATCTCGGCGGCGAAGGTGCCCGAAACGGTCGGGTCGAACAGGCTTTGGATGATGAGCGGGTTGTCGTAAAACCCTTCTTCCACCGTGCGCAGCAGCCGGGCCAGCAGCGGAGCCAGTTCGTAGAGGTCGTGCGATTTGGAGTGCGGCGTGATGCCGACCAGCTTGCCCACGTTGGCCAAGCGCTCGGCGGGTTTTACAGCTTCAGTGTTCAATTCCTGCATCATCTGCGTGTTGGTGGCGATGACCTGGTAGTACCATTCGGCCATGATAATGCTCAGGTATTCCTCGCGCGAGAGGCTGCTGTTTTCGTACAGGTTCAGGTCTTTGTTCGAGTTGCGTCGCGACAACATGCTGTCTTTTAACTGCAACGCCAGCTCCGATAAGTACACCACGTCGGTGGTGTTGATGCCGCTCGTGTTGCGGTTGTTGATGATGCCCTGCCACACTTCCCGCAGGAAGTTTTCGAGCAGCTGCACGAATTGCGTGTTGGCCTGCGCGGGCTTAACGAAGGCAACGGGCGAGTTGTCCTGGTTGCCGTGGCCCAGTTCCAGGCCGAACAGGCGGTAGTAGGCGTTGCGGCGGGTAGCGTCGAGGTTGGGCGTGATGGCCGTGACCAACGACCGGAGCTGCGGCACGTGGAGGTCTTTGTAAAACAGGGCCGCGGTGTTGCGGATCCAGTGGTAGGTGAACGGGCTGGCGTGCCCCAGGTCCTCGCTGGTCAAAAATTTGAGAATCAGGCGCTCGAAGATGGCAATGATGCGCGTGTTTTCAACCAGGTACGCGAACATCAGGTGATACGGCGGAAATTTGTTTTCCGGCAGCACGCCCGGGGCCGTGATGTTGTAAATGAGCTGGTACCAGTGGAAGCCGATGCAGTTTTCGAGGACGGAGGGGTCCTGCATCGAGGTAAAGTCCTGAATGGCCTGGGCGTTGAGCGGCGACGTATCGTCGGCGTTGGGATCGGGGTCCAGCGCGAACAAGTCGGGCGGGCCGGGGGCCGGAAACCCCGGAAACCCGCCAAAATTCCCCGGAAACGTCCATCGGTTGATGATGGGCGCGGCGGGCAGCGGGGCCCCGTGCCGGTAAGCCGGCAACGACTCGGGGAAGCCGTCGGGCGGATTGAAGCTGTACAGCGTGTTGTACGCTTTAATCAGGTTAAGGGTCGCGGACATGAGCGTAAGGGTTACGGGTAAAACAGAAAAGTACCGGCGCGATTGGCCCTAAATCCGCGTGTTTGGGTAAGCCTGTTTGAGCACTTGCGTGCGCTTTTTGAACTGCTGCACCTCCGGCGAATCGTCCGGCTTGCCGGCGGTTGGGCCTAGGCCAATGGGCCGGCCGCGCTCGTCGAGCATCAGCCGAAACAAGTCCACGATTTGCTGCATCGGCAGTTGCAACTGGTAGCGCAGCTGGTCCATGCCGGGTTCCGCCGCGAGGGCATAGGCGGTGAACCGGGTTGCGTCGTCGGCGGCGTTTTGTTCGCGCTGCCGCTCGGCTTCAACGTCCGCTTCGAGGGCCGTGTTTACCCGGTCGGCCATGTCGTCGGAGTCGCTTTGCGAGTAGTTCCCTTCGTTCGGCGAATCGAAGGAGTCGTTGCCGTTGGATCGTTTTGCCATGTCGCTAAAAGTGTGGTGGGTGGAATAAAAATTTGGTCGTCAGTTCAGGTTCACGGCCCAGCCCAGCTTCTGCATCCATTCTTCCTGCTTCTTGTATTCTTCGCCGGGGTCGTCGCTGGTCGCGATTTTCAGGCCGCTCAGGGCCAGCAGCCGCAGCGACTCCTTCCAAATCCAGGCGTGGTTGGTGAAGAGCGCCGGGCCGGCCACGTATTCAAGCTTGGCCAGCTCCTGCGGGCTCACCCGCTGGGGGTTGATGAGCTCGGCAAGCGACTTAAACCCAAACCCCTTGTAGCGCTGCTTCAGCACGATGTCGACCACGCGGGGCAGCAGCGGCACGCTGCTGCTGATGACCAAGGCCGCGTGCGAGCCGCTGTTTTTGGGCTGGTAAAACCCTTTCCAGGCGCGCTCCAACTCGTCCCAGGGCCCCAGGCCGTAAAACTGCCGGCACATTTCGATGCCCAGCAGCACCCGCAGGTAGCTGATGGGGTGTGGGTCGCCGATGTTGTACTGCACTACGCTCCAGGGCTCGCCGGCCATCACGTCGTGCAAGGCCGCGATGGCCGCGTAGCCGGTGTGCACGAAGGCAAAGGCGTCGGCCGCGATTTCCGACGACCAGCCCGCGAACTCTTCGGCCACCAGCCCCGACGCGGCTTGCAGCCCGGCGCGCAGGGCCTGCGCCAGCTCCTCGTTCCAGTCCAGGATGTGGGCCATCTGGTGGCCGGTTTCGTGGATGGCCGACGTGGGCCGCAGCAGGTTGTGCTGGGTGATTTTGATGACCGCCACCGGGCTCGTCGAGCTGTCCCAGAGGCGCAGCCCGGCCTTCAAAATGGACGCGCCCAGGCCCTTGTCGATGTAGGTGAGCACGGGCGGCACCGGGCCGTTGTTCACCCGCGAAAGCATGTCCTGCAAGCTTTGGGTGCAGAGCACGTCGCAGGCCCGCATCAGGGCCGCGATGCGCGGGGTGGTGCGCGAGTTGATGGCGTCGGTGTAGAGGTGCACCGTGGTTTCGCACTTGATGTACTGGCCGCGGAAACTAATCACCCGCTTGCGCACGTCCAGCAGCTCGTCGTCGGTTTTGGCGTCGGCCAGCTGCAATTCCAACTGCTTGCCCATGAGCAGCAGGCCGGAAACGGACTGCGTAAGCAGGGCCCTGATCTTGACGCCCAGCGTGTGGTCGATGCCCATCCAGGCCCCCGGCGAGGCCAGCTCGTCGAAGGTCGCCAGGCGGCTGGCCGCCTGCACCCAGTGGCTGATTTGGCGCCGCACGCCGGGCTTGGCGCTCTGGACGGCATAGACTTGTAGCATGACTGGATTGCGAACGTCGGACTAATCGAAACGACGCCCGCCCACGATGATGATGCTGGGCGTGGGCAGGGCCGGCAACACGAAATCTGTGAGGTCGCCGAGGTTGGCTTTGCCCTTCATCGCGTTGATAACCAAGCGAATCTTGCCCATGATGGGCACGTCGGTGAAGAGCAGCTTCAGCGTGACGCCGTCCTGGTTGGCCGACGCGTTGATGAACTCCTGCTTGCGCGCCTTCAGGTAAGTCACCACCGCGTTGTAGACCAAAGTTGCAAACTTGTCGATCAGCTTTTCAACGAGCTTAATCAGGGCTTCTTTCCCGTACTTGACCAGCATGCCGCCCGCCGCTTTCGCCAGGCCCCCAAACAGCTGCTCCTGGGCCGGCTCAAAGTTTTCGAGGTACAGCTCCGGCACGGCTTCGTGAATGATTTTGACCTTGCTCGGCACGTTGTTAATCAAGGTATTGGTCAGGATGTCGCGCACCACACTGCGAATGGTGCCGATGGCCGACAGGTAGTCGCCGGCCCCCAGCTTCTGGCCAATCAGGCGGGCGTCTTCGCTGCTGAAATAGAAGTTGAACCGGACCTCGCTCTTGAGAAAGTTGAGCACGCACTGCGCGTCGCTGGAGCGCGGAATCGGCGGCTGCACCCGGCCCGGAGCCACCGGCACGCCGGGGGCCACGGGCACCGGGCTGCGCCGCACCCGGCCCGCCCCGTTCGGCACCATCACGCGGGCCCCGGGGATTTCGAGGAAATAAAACCGCTGCCCGCTGCCGATCAAATTGCGCGACTGCAAGAACCGGCGGTCGACGCCGCGGCCCATGCCCGGCTCGCCGAGCAGCAGCGTGGCCGCCTCTGGCGTGAGCGGATGGAACTGGCAGTAAGCCGGCCACTGGGAGCTGTTCAGGCCGGGCAGCTTTTCGAGGCGCGCAATCACCGGCAGCTTGGTGAACGGCAGGGCCTCGTACACGTGTACCTGCGCCTGCACGGCCTTGTTGAGGGGCAGCCCCAGCTTGTCCTTCAAAAAGCTGGCGAGCGACTGACCTTTAAAGGTTTTCACCAGTTGGGCCGTGCGCGGCCCGATGGTGACGGGGAACACCTTCGAGAACTTCTTGTAGAGCCGCGGCTGTCCAGGCTGCCGACGGCCCCGGGGCATCTTGAACCACATGCCGTTGGCCGTCGACTGCCGCAGGCCGGGCCGGATCATGGAGCTCGGGAAATTGTTGGCCACGGCCCGCTCGAACGCCTCGCTCACCAGGCTCTGCACCATTTCGGGCTCGGCGGCGTAGTTCTCGGGCCGGCTGCCGACCTCCATCATCACTTCTTCGACGGTGGACGCGAAGGCCTCGAAACCCAGGCTTTCCTTGGTTTGGTCGGGTGCTTCGAGCGTCAGAATGCGCATGCCGATGTCGGCAATGGCATTGCCCAGGGCCCCGTGGTACTGCCGCAGCGTGCTGCCCAATATCTTGCCCACGAGTTGGGCCACCAGCCCGCCCAGGAAGTTCACCACCTTGTCGCGCCCGATGATTTTGATGGCAATCCGCAGCACGGGCAGCAGCGCCGGCAAGAACCGCTGGATGGCCGGCGTGGGGTCTTCGCTGTCCTTCAACTCGCTCAGCTCCTGCACGAACCGCTCCCGGGCGGCGTCGATACCGGCCCCTTCGCTCTCGGTCTGGGTTTGCTCGTTTTCCTGGATGTAGTTGCTGACCGTGACTTCCGATTCCTGCTCGTTTTCGGCGAACATCAGGTTGGCCACCCGCGCGTCGAACTCCATTTGCAGCTCGTTTACTTCGTACGTGGTGGGCTGCTCGGCTTCGGTTTCGGCTTCCAGCTCAAAGGACTCGGTTTCGTAGGTGTTCTCCGTCTCGAACGACTCGCGGTTCATGAGCTTGTTCACGAAGTGCTTGGCCACGGGCCGCAGCGCTACCGGCAAGCGGTTGATGGCGAAGTTGATGACCTTGTGAATAAGCGGCCGGACCAGGCCTTTCAGCTTGTTGAGGATGGCCCCGATGGGCAGGAACTTGCCTGCGAACGCCACGCCTTTCTTGGCCAGGTCCACGGCGCCGGCCACGCCCTTTTTGGCCAAATCGACGGCCTTGGACGCGACGCTTTTGACTTTCTTCCAGATGCTGCCGAAAAACTGCTCGAAGCGCGGCGGAAAGCCTTCGTGGTTGACGAGGTACTTCTCGAAAAACTGCTCAAATTCCGCCTCGCTTTTCGTGGTGATGTCTTCGCGCTCCATCTCGGCGGCGATGTTGGTAATCATCGTTTCCAGCTCGTAGATAAGCGGCGCGGCGTGGTTGCGCAGCTCCGAAACGGTGCGCAGCGAGTAGCCGCCGGTTTCGTTGGCAAACCGCGTCGCGGCCACGTCCTCGAACTCGTTGGACAGCTCAAACAGCGCCTCGTTGAACTCGTGGTCGTGCAGCTCGGCCAGCAGGCTCACCATCTGCTCGGCCAGGGGGTTGGTTTCGGTTTTGGTTTCGCCGGTGCTTTCGTATTCCGACAAAAACGGGTTTTCCAGCTCGCCGGCGAAGCCTTGGCTCGCTGGGGCCTCCTCGTACTTGGTGTCCTCAAATTCCAGTGTCAGCTCGTCCGCGAAAGGGTTGCTGGACAGCAAGTCGTCGACGCGGTTACCGTTGGAAGAATGGGAATAGGTATTCATGGCTTCTCTCGGGCTAAGTGAAACAGAAAACCGGTGATAGCGGGGCAAAACGGGGGCCGTAGCCGCAACCGCACAGGCGTCCCTGGGCCTGATTTCGCCGGCTTGCCAGCCGGAACGATGAGTGATGCTTTGTATCGAAAAGCAGCTCTTGGCTGCTTTGCCACTTGTTCATGGCCTCTTCGAGGCCTGCCGCACCGGAGTGCCATACCAACACGAGCGTTTGTTAATGCTAAAGTAACCAACGAATACGAACTTTATATATAACTTTTTGCATACTGTCGCTAAACATCTGAAAATTATCGTTAAACATTTTTAGAATCCCGTTGAAGCCAGCGGTCTATTTGCCGTATGGCCAGTCCAAAACCAACTGGCCGGGGGCCAAAATCGCGGCCGGCCTCAACCACGAAGCTTCGAATTTTACCAGGTTCTTCAAGCGTTTCCAAGGCCACACCCCCACGCGGCACAAAGGGCCGTCCGCCAGCAGGAAACCGCGGAACCAGTCATCATTCAACATTTAAACTGAGGCGGTCACCAGGCTCTGGGGCCCCGGGGGCGAATATTTGCTTTACCAAACGCTAAAACGAACAAGGGCCTGGCAGAGAAAATCTCTGCCAGGCCCTTTAATTATTTGGTTACGAGTTATTTAGAAGTTGTTTGCGTTAGCGTTGTGGGCCCCAGGACGCTGTAGAGACGCATCCTTGCGCCTCCGGCTTAAACGATTCCGGCCTAACGGAAGACGCAAAGAGGCGTCTTTACACGCACGAGGGCCTTCCTGAAACGCTAACGCAAACAACTTCTTAAGCACCTATCCAACTGAAAATCAGTCTTTAATCGCCGCAGGCATCTGGGCTTCCCGCTGGCTGCTTTTTATTCGGGGCCAGCGGCTGTTTGGTTGGCTTGCACGCTGGTTAAATACGTTTTCAGGTCGGTTGGCTTACGGCCGAGGAACTGCTCGAAAACGGGGCTGGAGGTGTTAAACTCGTTCTGGGCCATGGCACCGGCGATTTCCACCATCAACGACACCACGGGCTCGGGCACCTGGTGCTGGCGCATACCGGCCGCCATGGCTTCGCCCGAAATGGGCACGTATTCGACGGGCCGGCCGGCCACCTCGCCCAGCGTCGCGGCCACGTCCTGCATCGAATAGGCGGGGCCGGGGGCGATGTCGTAAGTCTGGTTGTCGTGGCCGGACGTGGTCAGCACGTTGGCCAGCGCCTGGGCAATATCTGCGCGCAGCGCGTAGCTCACCTTGCCGGCGCCGGCCGCAAAATAGATTTTACCGCTCGGCACGGCGTCCTGGCCCGCGAACATGGGCACCAGGTCGAGGTAGAGCGTGTTGCGCAGCAGCGTGTAGGCGAGGCCCGAAGCCCGCAAATACTCTTCCGTCGCGAGATGGCTCGGCGAGGCGCTGAAAAGCGATTCCCGCGACGGGTTCAGCACGCTGGTGTACACGATGTGCCGCACGCCCGCCTGCCCGGCCGCGTCAATCACATTTTTGTGCTGCCGCATGCGCAGGTCGTATTCCAGCTCACTGGTGGAAATGAGCAGCACGGTATCAACGCCTTGCAGAGCCGCTACCAGCGACGCCACGTCGCCGTAGTCGCCCCGGCGGACCTGCACGCCTTGCTGGCGCAGACGGTCGGCTTTTTGTGGATCGCGCACGAGGGCGACGATTTCTGAGGGCGCTACTTTGGGCAGCAGGGCCTGGGTGGTGGCCTGGCCGAGGTGGCCAGTAGCGCCGGTGATGGCTAGCATGGGCTTGGGAGCTGAAATGGATTTGGCTGTCAAAGAGCCAATGGTTACTTTTGGTAACTCAAAGGTATTGATCCCGTTTGCGTTCCACAAGAAGGCATTTTTTACTTCCTTAGGCACATGTATGTAACCGTTGCTGATGTTCAGCCCGCTAACACGGCGGCCGCCATCAAAAAAATATTGACCGCTCCGAAAAACGGGTCGGGGCTTTGCCCCATCCGCGACGTTCTGGACCGCGTGGGCGACAAATGGTCGATGCTAGCCATTTTACACTTGGGCACCGCCGAAAGCCTGCGCTTCAACGAGTTGCGCAAGCGCATCACCGGCATTTCGCAGCGGATGCTCACCGTTACGCTCCGCTCGTTGGAAACTGATGGCCTGGTGAGCCGCGCGGTCTACGCCGAAGTGCCGCCCCGCGTGGAGTACCGCCTCACGGCCCTCGGGCAAAGCTTGCTGGTGGCCGTGGTGGAGCTGGGCAACTGGGCCGCGACGCACGCGCCCGCCGTGGCCCAGGCGCGGCGGGCCTTTGCCAATTGCCAGGAAAAGGCAGGGGCCTGAAACGGCGTGGCCCCCGGCCCCTTCACTCACAAAGCCCTACCCAAGCGCGGGTTGAGGCGCTGCCCGCTGCGGCTGCCCAGCGTGCCCGCTTTCGTCCTCAAACCCGCGATGGGGGAGCAAAGCAAAATAGCGCTCGCTGGCAAGCGCGTGAGCGCGGCGAAAGTAGTGGCACAAGGTTTTACGTTCCAATACCCGGAGCCGCGCGGGGCCCTGAAGGCCCTCTAGGCAACGGAACACGCCATGCCAACGGTTTGAGCAACGCGGTCGGTCGAAGCTTGCGACAGCTACTGGGCGGCAGCATCATCGAGGCTGGCGTCGTCGTCGGCGCTGCTGGAGCCGGGCACGTAGTTGGGATCGGCCGAGCGGCGGGCGTCGTCGTAGCGGCGCGCCAGGCCGGGGATGTCGTCGCGCAGGTTGTCGATGCGCACGTCGAGGCGGTGCAGCACGGCGCGCAGCTGTTTCACCACCTGGCGGGCGGTGGCGTCCAGGGCCTTGCCTTGGGGCTCGCGCCCGTTGGGCAGGTCCACCATCGGGGCGTACACGCCGATGGCATCGTTGAAAACCCGCAAGTGTTCGTCCGTGACGCCCTCGTGGGCCAGCAGCTCGCGGGCGGCGGCGGCCTCGCCCGCGATGGTGCGGAGCGCGGCCAGCAACGCCGGGCCGTGCAGCGGGTTGAGGGTGCTGGGCGTGAAGGCAGCGGCCGGGCTCGGGCTGGGCGCATTGAGCTGCAACACGCGCAGGCCCCGCACGATGCGGCCCGACGCCGCCTCGGCCGCGTGCTCGGCCCGGTCGCGGGCATCGGAGTACTCCTTAGTATTCTTGACGCCCTCGCGCCCGGCGATTTCGTTAAAAACGTCCAGCGTGGCGTTGAGGCGCTCAAAATCGGCGGCCATTGCCGGGCTGCGGGCCTCCCACTGCGGGCGCTGGTCGGTCAGCTCGCGGTACGCCAGCTCGGCCATTTTGGCAAACTTCATTTCGCGGTCGGTCATGGCTACATAGCGAAAAGGGTGAGGAACAACCCTTGGCTATACTACCGAAAGCGGCCGGCCGTTATGGCCCGGCTTTTTCGGGGCCCTGCCTACCCCACCGCTACCGTGCGGCGGATGCCCAGCTTTTGCATCCGCGCTTCCAGGGTTTTGGGGTTGATGTCGAGCAGCAGGGCCGCGCCTTGGGGGCCGCTCACGCGCCCGCTGGTGCGGGTAAGGGCCTTCAGGATGTGGTCGCGCTCGTGCTCGCGCAGGGTTTTGAGGGGCGCGACGGCGTCCGGTGGCGCTTCGGCCGGGGCCCCGGCGGGCAGGCCGGCAAAGTCCAGGTAAGGGCCCTGGCTCACGATGAGGGCCCGCTCGACCAGGTGTTCCAGCTCGCGCACGTTGCCGGGCCAGGCGTAGGCTTGCAGGGCCGCCAGGTCGGCGGGCCGGACGGGGCGCGGGGGCTTGGCCAGGCGCTGGCTCAGGCGGCGCACGGCGTGGCGCAGCAGCGGCTCCACGTCTTCGGGCCGGGTGCGCAGGGGCGGCAGCGTGATGGGAAACACGTTGAGCCGGTAGTAGAGGTCGGCGCGGAAGCGGCCGGCGGCCACCTCGTCGGCCAGCACGCGGTTGGTGGCCGCCACCACGCGGGCGTTGGTGGTGAGCACGCGGCTGCCGCCCACGCGCTCAAACTCCTTTTCTTGCAGCACGCGCAGCAGCTTGGCCTGCAAGTCGAGCGGCAGCTCCCCGATTTCATCCAGGAAAATGGTGCCGCCGTCGGCCAGCTCAAACTTGCCGATGCGCCGCTCCGTGGCCCCCGTGAACGCGCCCTTCTCGTGCCCGAACAGCTCGCTTTCGATGAGCTGGGCCGGCAGCGCGGCGCAGTTGAGCTTAATGAGGGCCCGGGCCCGGCGGGGCGAGGCGTTGTGCAGGGCCCGGGCCACCAGCTCTTTGCCGGTACCGGTTTCGCCGCTCACCAGCACGGTGGTGTCGGTGGGCCCCACCTGGGCAATGCGCACCTGCACGGTATGCAAGGCTTCGCTGGTCCCGATCAGCTCGTCGACGGTGGCCGTGGTGTTGATTTCGTCGATTAAATAGGTGCGCTCTTGTTCTACCTGGGCCTTCAGGGCCTCGATTTGCTCGAAGGCGAAAAGGTTTTCCAGGGCCAGGGCAATCTGCGGGGCCAGGGCCTGCACCGTGGCCAGGTCGTCGGGGCCAAAGGCGTGGGCGTCGGGGCTGGCCAGGTTAAGCACGGCCGCGCCGTCGGGCCGCTGCCACAGCGGCACCACCAGCAGCGCACGGGTGCCGTACTCCTCGTACACGTGGCGCAGCAGCGGGTAGCGCACGGCCAGGGCCCGGAACTCGTCGCCCACGTACAGGCCCGGGGCCTGAAGCAGAGTATACAAGCTGGCGAGATCGAAGGGGCCAGGGCCCTGGTAGCGGTCGGGGGCCAGGGTTTCGAGCGGGGCCCCGGGGGCCCCGCCGCGTCGGAACTCAGCAAAGCCCTCGAACGGCTCGCGCTGCCCCGCGCGCTGCACCCGGATGCCAAAATACTCGAACGGCACCACCCGGCCCAGCTCCTCGGCCACGGCCCGGAACAGCGGCTCGCGCTGCTTGATGCTGAGCAGGGCGGTGCTGATGTTGAGCTGCAAGGTGCGTTCCTGCTCGCGGCGGGCCACGTCTTCAAAGGCCAGGGTGTTGGCCACGGCCACGGCCACCAGCGCGCCAATTTTTTCCAGCAGCACATCATCGGCTACCGCCAACGCTGGCTGGCGGCGGGTGGCCAGCATGAGGGTGCCGGTGAGGCGGCCCCCGAGCCGCAACGGCACCGAAGTAAAGTACCGGATGCCCAGGGCCCACATCCGCTGGAACGACTCGAAATCCGGGTATTTGGCCAAGTAGTCGGCCAATAAGCCGTGGCTTACCAGCGGAGTGGTCAGCACGTTTTCGAGCGGTGAGCCGGCGATGGGCGTGAAATAGGCGAGCGGCGTGGGCATGCCGGCGCATTCATCGGCGTCGAAATAATCGCGCAAAAACAACCGCTTATTTTTCACCTCCGCGTCAAACACGCTAATGCCGATGATGTCGAACGGGAAGATGAGCCGCAGCTTGGTGGTAACGACGTTGAAAAGGGTTTCCTTGTCGCGAATGGAGGCAATGGCCTCGTTGAGGTGCAGTAACAGCGTATCGTCGGCAGCGTTCATTCCTGATATAACAGGAGCATTTTTTGAGAAATTCCTGCTATTTAAGGAAACGAACAGAGGGGCCAAATGTTTCGATCTGCCCCTTAATCAAATAAAAGGTGCCTAGAATAGCCGCAAACGGCATAGTCGCCGTACTCCTTGCCAGACCCGGGCATTGCGCTCCACCTGGCACGGGCTTAGTAGAAGCGGGCGCAACACTTTACCGTTTCCGCTTATGCTTTCTCAATCTCGACCCTCTGGCTTGGCTGGGCACCCCCGGCCGCTGCTGTTGGCAACCGCGCTGCTGCTGGCCGGCCCGGCACTGGCCCAAACTTCGCCCAGCTTACCAGGTGCTTCGGCCCCCACGGCTGTACTGGCCGGTGACTCGCTCTCACTGGATGCCACCGTGACGTCGGTGCTCGACGCCAACCCGGGCATTACCAGCCTCAGCGAATTGGCTAATGCCGCCACCGGCCGCCTGGCCCAGTCGCGCACCGGCCTGCTGCCCCTGGTAACGGGCACGGCCACCTACACCCGCATCGACCCCACGGTGAAGCTCTCGTTTGCGCCCGGCACAGAGGCCGTTCAGTTCAACCCCAACAACAACTACGACGCCCACATCACGGCCCAGTACCTGCTGCTCGACTTTGGCCGGAACGAAGCCACGGTGCGGCTGTCGGAGGCGCAGGTGCAGACGGCGCAGGACAACGTGGTGGTGGCCCGGCGCGACCTGGCGTTCAACGCGGCGCAGACGTACTACAATATTCTGTTCATGCGCGAGAGCATCCGGGTGCAGGACCAGGAAATTGCCTCGCTGCAAGCCCACCGCAACGAGATGCAAAAGCGCGTGGAAGGGGGCGTGAGCACCCGCTTCGACGTGACGACGACGGACGTGCGCATCACGCAGGCCCAAAACACCAAAATTGATCTGCAAAACCAGCTCCAGAACCAGCAGGTGCAGCTGGCCCGCCTGCTGCACCGGCCCACCCAAACCGAAGTTCCCGTGCGGGGCCGCCTGAGCTACGACGTTCAGCCCGTGGACCTGGCCGCCGAGCTGGCCAAAGCCACCGAAAACCGCCCCGAGGTGAAGCTGGCCCGCGACGCCGAAAAAACCGCCGAGCTACAAACGCGCCTCATCGAGCACAGCAACCTGCCCAACCTGGGCGTGGGGGCCCAGGTGGGCGGCAAAAACGGCTACCTGCCCGAACTCAACACCTTTAAGTTCAACACCGTGGGCGTGGTGCAGCTGTCGGTGCCGATTTACGACGGCAACAAGAACAAGAACCAGCGCGTGGAGGCCCTGGCCAACGCCCGCAGCGCCGTGGCCCGCACCGCCGATACGCAGGAGCAGATCCGGGCCGACGTGCGCCAGGCCGTCAACAACATGAACTTCAGCCAGGCCCGCTACGACAACGCCCTCCAGCAAGTGGCGCAGGCCACGGACGCCCTCACCCGGGCCCGCGACCGCTACCGCTACGGCGTGGGGGCCAACCTCGACGTGCTCGACGCCGAAACCCAGCTGGCCCAGTCGCGCCTCTCGCGGGCCCAGGCCATGTACAACTACACCCTCGGCCAGTACCAGCTCAAGCGCGCCACCGGCGAGCAAATTTGGAAGTAATCGTTTGAGTTGTTAGCTTTTGGCTGCTAGCTGTTAGCTTTCTTCAAGAAGGCGAAAGGCATGTGCAGAAAACCAAAAAATCTAACAGCTAGCAGCTAAAAGCCAACAGCTTGAAACCAATGACCCTTACCTCCATCCTTTGCCCGCTTGACTTTTCGGCCGCTACGCCGGGGCTGGTGGCCTACGCGGCGGCCCTAGCGGCCGCCACAGGGGCCGAGCTGCGCCTGCTGCACGTGCGCGAGCCCCTGGAGGCCGAGGCCCCTGCGGCCGGGGCCCACCGCCTGGCCGGCCTGCAGGCCGCGGCCGAACAGGCAGGGGCCGCGCACGTAAGCACCGGTACGGTGCTGGGCGAGGCCGCCCCCGAAATAGTGGCCGAGGCCAGCCGCCGTCACGCCGACTTAATTGTTATCGGAGCGCACGGCCGAACGGGCCTCACGCGCTTCCTGATGGGTAACACCGCCGAAGTGGTGCTGCGCACCGCGCCCTGCCCCACGCTGCTGGTGCGGGCCAGCCCGCCGGCCCCATGAGCCGCGGATCAGCTTAAAAACCAACCAGAACTGACTTTTCGCAACGTTTAACGCATATTAACATGGCTACTTCCACCGCCCCCCAAGCTATCCTGACGCCCGACGCGCCCCCCACGGCCGGGGCCGAGCCCCTCGAAGCGCCCAAGCGCCGCAACCCCCTCATCTACCTTGTTCTGGCCGTGGTGCTGATCGGCCTCGCCTACTACGGCTGGACGCGCTACCAGTTTGCGAAAGCCCACGAAAGCACCGACGACGCCCAGGTTGAAGGCGACGTGTACCCGATCCTGCCCCGCGTGTCGGGCCCCGTTTTGCAAGTAAAAGTGGACGACAACCAAGTGGTGAAGAAGGGCGACGTGCTCGTGACCATCGACCCCGCCGACTACCAGCAGCGCGTGAACGCTGCCCAAGCGGCCCTGGTGGCGGCCCAGGCCCAGGTGGTGGCCGCCCGTGCCCAAGTGGCCACCATGCAAGCTGGTGTGAGCACCGCGCGCACCACCATCGGTGTGAGTGACGCCAACCGCGCCAAGCTGGAGAAAGACCTCAAGCGCAGCGTGTTCCTGCGCAAAGCCGACATCATCCCGCAGAGCGAATACGACGCCGTGCAGGCCAACCTGCAATCGACCTCGGCCCAGCGCTCGACGGCTTCCGACCAGGTGAAGGTGGCCCAGCAGCAGGTTATCGCGGCCCAGCAGCAGATCCTAGTGGCCCAAGCCGTGGTGAAGCAGCGCCAGGCCGACCTCGACAACGCCAAGCTCCAGCTGAGCTACACCACGCTGGTGGCCCCCGGCAACGGCATCGTGAGCAAGAAAAACGTGCAGCCCGGCCAGGTGGTCTCGCCCGGCCAGCAGCTCCTGGGCTTGGTGTCCAGCAACAAGACCTGGGTCATTGCCAACTTCAAGGAAACCCAGCTGGAGTACATGAAGGTGGGACAGCCGGTGAAAGTTGAGGTGGACTCCTACCCCAACGAGGATTTCCAGGGCCACGTCGAGTCGCTGTCGGCCGCCACGGGGGCCCGCTTTGCCCTGCTGCCTCCCGACAACGCCAGCGGCAACTTCGTGAAAGTAACCCAACGGGTGCCCGTCAAAATCGTACTCAACCAAGAAGATCCCCAGCACCCGTTGCGCGCCGGCATGAGTGTGAACGCCGTCGTACAGGTGAAGTAATTGTCCTTGTGAGGAGAATCAAGCCCGTCTTTGCGAGAAGGAACGACGCAAAGACGGGCTTAACCAATTAATTTTATGGAAACCGGATTTACCAAGTGGATCATTGTCGTCACGGTGGTTCTCTGCGTGCTGTTGGAGCTAATTGACACCAGCATTGTGAACGTGGCCTTGACCCAGATGATGGGCAACCTGTCGGCCACGCAGCAGGAAGTGAGCTGGGTGGTGGCCGCCTACGGCATCGCCAACGTGATTGTGATTCCGATGACCGGCTTCCTGGCCGAGCAGTTCGGACGCAAAAACTACTTTTTCTTCTCGGTGGTGCTTTTCACCCTGGCCTCCATGGCCTGCGGCCAGAGCACCAACCTGTGGGAGTTGGTGGCCTTCCGCTTCATACAAGGCATCGGCGGCGGGGCCCTGATGGCGACCTCGCAGGCCATTCTGATCGATACGTTTCCGCCCAAGCAACTGCCGCTGGGCCAGGCCCTGTTCGGCATGGGCGTGATCATTGGCCCAACCATCGGCCCCACGCTGGGCGGCTACATCGTGGACAACTACGACTGGCCCTGGATTTTCTACGTGAACGTGCCGGTGGGCATCCTGGCCGGCATCTTCACGCTGCTGTTCATCCGCGACCCGGAGCGCATCAAGAACGCCATTCCGCGGCCCTTGCGCGAGATTGACTGGGCGGGCATCGGGCTGCTGATTTTGGGCGTGGGCTCGTTGCAGCTGGTGCTGGAGCAGGGCGAAACCGAAGACTGGTTCGATAGCAACTACATCTTGCTGTTCACCACGTTGTCAGTCATCGGCATCATCGGCTTCATTTGGCGCGAGCTTACGGCCAACAAACCCATCGTGGACCTGCGGGTGCTGGGCAAAAGCCGCAACCTGGCGGTGGGGGCCTTCCTGTCGTTCGTGCTCGGGTTCGGGCTGTTCGCCTCGGTGTTTGTATTTCCCATCTTCACCCAGCGCATCCTGGGCTTCACGGCGGCCCAAACCGGGTTTTTATTGCTGCCGGGGGCCCTGGCTTCGGGCTTCATGATGCCGGTCATCGGCAAAGCCTTGCAAAACGGGGTGCCGCAGAAGTTTCTGCTGCCGCTGGGGTTCGCCATCTTCTTTTTCTTCACGATTTGGATGAGCCAAAAAATTTCACCCACGGCCGGTGAAAGCGACTTTTTCTGGCCCCTTATCGTGCGGGGCGTGGGCCTGGGCCTGATTTTCCTGCCCATCACCACCATGAGCCTCGCCGGCTTGCAGGGCAAAGACGCGGGCCAGGCCGCCGGCCTCACCGGCATGATCCGCCAGCTCGGCGGCTCGTTTGGGGTGGCCATCGTGGGCACGTACCTCGAGCGCAGCATCGCCTACAACCGCGTGGCCCAGCTGCCCAACATTTCGCTCTACAACACCGAAACCACCGACCGCCTGCACGCCTTCACCCAGAGCTTCATCGCCCGCGGCTTCCCTACCAACCAAGCCCAGCAACAAGCCTACGCCACCCTCGAAGGCGTGCTCATGAAGCAGGTGTCGCTGATTACGTACTCGCAGATTTTCACGGCCCTGGGCATTTTCTTCGTTGCCTGCTTACCGCTTATCTTTCTGGTGAAGCGCGGCCAG
Source organism: uncultured Hymenobacter sp. (assembly GCA_964242665.1). Taxonomy (GTDB): domain Bacteria; phylum Bacteroidota; class Bacteroidia; order Cytophagales; family Hymenobacteraceae; genus Hymenobacter. Next base: position 36,852 of record CAXTBA010000003.1, on the reverse strand, counting down.
CCCGGCGGAAAAATCGACCTCAACGCCGCTCACTAGCGGCAAAGAGTTAACCAGTAAAAAGGTGCGCTTGAGTCATCAAACGCACCTTTTTTAGGCTTCCGCAACTGTCCCAGCTGAGAATCCCGCGGGACGGGCCATCAGTGGTAGAAGGTGCAATTTTGAACTAGGTTTTTCTTAACGCAAAGGGCCCCGACATTTATTTGCCGGGGCCCTTTGCGTTAAGAAAAATGGACAGTGAGAACGTCAAACTAACCATCTTACCAGCCATTAATTTACTGGTATTGCACGTAGAGCGGCTTGGGTGTCAGTTCAGCCAGCACTTCTTTGGGCGTCATCAAGTGCGATTTTTTAGGCTTGATGTCGTACTCATAGAACAGCTTGAAGCCAGTGTACTGCACGGGCTGGGTCTGGATGTAGTCGTGGTACGAATCCTTTTTCAGGGTCGGGTCGCCCCAGCCGTCCATGTCCATAATAATCTGCACGCGCGGGTCGAGCTTGATGTTTTTGTAGTTCGTAACCATGCCCTGTGTGAAGCGGTGCACGATGAGAATCTTGGGCGGCAAGTGGTTCTCGCTCACGATGCGGGCCAGAAAATTGGTCGCGTAGTTTACGTCTTTGGCGTCGAAGGTGCCTATTTTTTTGCCCGGCCGCACGCCCTTGGTTTGCATGGCAAACTCGGGGTCGATGCCCAGGTGAATGGTCGGGTCTTTCATGTACTCGGCCAGCTTGGGCAACTCGTGGGGCAGGTCGCTCAGGCCCACTTGCACGTCCATGAACAGGAGGCAGTTGTGCTCCTTGGCCCACTTGCGCACTTCCTCAATGGTGGCCTTCGAGTTCATGAGGCGGTACTTGCCGTCGCCGCCGGCCGCGCCCTGGGCCGTGATGGTCACGTTGTGCAGCGCCGGCTGGATGGGCAGGCCGGGGTCGGCCGCTTGCCATTCCTTCAGCACGCCGTCGAACTTGCGAAACATCTGGTCCTTGGGCTCGCGTCCCAGAATGCCCATGCCTTTCGAGCGGATGTTGCCATAGAACGCCACGATGCGGTGGCCGGGCAGAATGGCCCCCGGCAGCTGCCCGTTTTTACGGGCAATGCTGTCGGCCTTCAGCGAGTCGCGCTGCAAGGCTAGGCGCTTGATTTTCAGGGTGTCGATGGGGGCCGGCTTGGCGGGCTGCTCGGCAGCGCCGGTGGCTTTTTCGCCCTCGGTGGGGCGGGTTTGGCAAGCGGGCAAACTCAGGCCGAGCGTGAGGGCCCCAGCGGCCAGGGCAAGGAAACGGAAAGGTAAAAGCACCAAAAAATGTTAATAGCGTGAAAACAGGCCCCCAAAGGTAAACTTTTCCGGCCGCTCGCGCGCCGACGCGCAAGCCGTTTGGTAATTCTCGCAAAGATTGGCACGGTTTTGCATCTTACCTCAACACGGCTCGTTGTCGGCCGCCGATAAGTTGTGTATTTATTCTTGTGATATATTAAAAGGCCCCGCTGCGCTGGCAGCGGGGCCTTGCTATGTCCGGGCCGGCCGGTGCTCAGCGCACGCCCACGGCCGGCGAGCCGCTCAGGCCCTGGGCCAGGCGCACGAGGCGCACCAGCTCGGCACGGTAGCCGTCGGCGTCGGGGCCCCGGGCGTTGTCGGCTAGCGCGGCGGTGGCGGCCCAGGTGGCGGTGCCGCGCTGTTCGCTCTGGCGCAGCAGCAGCCCAAACTGGGCCACGGCGGCGGCAAAACGGAAGTCGGCCGATGTTTTTTCGACGGGCAGCGCGGGGCCGGCCAAGGGCTGGGCCAGCAGTTGGCTGGTGTGGCCCTGGGGCGCTTGGTAGCGCAGCTTCACGGTCAGGACTTCGTTTTGCGGAAGCAAGTGGTTGATCAATTGATTGCTACTTTGGTACTTCAAATCGTCAACCAGGGGCTGGGCTGCGCCCACGGGCACGATTTCGTAAAGGGCCGTGACGGTGTGGCCCGCGCCCAGCTCGCCGGCGTCTTTGCGGTCGTTGTTGAAATCTTCGACGGCCAGCAGGCGGTTTTCGTAGCCCACGAGGCGGTAGTGGGCCACGCGGGCGGGGTTGAATTCAACCTGCAATTTCACGTCCTTGGCCACCGTGAAGAGCGTACCGCCGAACTGCGCCACCAGCACGCGCTGGGCCTCGGCCAGGTTGTCGAGGTAGGCGTAGTTGCCGTTGCCTTTGTCGGCCAGGGTTTCCATGCGGGCGTCGCGCAGGTTGCCGCGCCCGCAGCCCAGCACGGTCAGGAACACGCCGCTTTCGCGCTCTTGCACAATCAGTTGTTCCAGGGCCGCGTCCGAGCTTTCGCCCACGTTAAAGTCGCCGTCGGTGGCCAGAATCACGCGGTTGTTGCCGGCTTTGGCAAAGCTTTGCCGGGCCGTGGCGTAGGCCAGGCGCAGGCCCTCGCCACCGGCCGTCGAGCCGCCCGCCTGCAACCGGTCGATGGCCCCGAGAATGGTTTCGGGCTGGTTGCCGGGCGTGGGCGGCAGCACCAGGCCGGCGGCCCCGGCGTAGGCCACCAGGGCCACGCGGTCCTGGGGCCGCAGCTGGTGCACCAGCAGGCGCAGGCCGGCCTGCACCAGCGGCAGGCGGTCGGGGTTGTCCATCGAGCCCGACACATCGACCAAAAACACCAGGTTAGCGGGCGGTAGGGCACTGGTTTCGACGTTCTTGGCCCGAATGCCGATGCGGGCCAGCTGGTGCGCCGGGTTCCAAGGGCATACGGCCAGCTCGGTGCTGATGCGCACGGGGTCGGGCGAGGCGGTAGGCGGCGCGGGGTAGTCGTAGTGGAAGTAATTCAGCATTTCCTCCACCCGCACGGCGTCGGCCGGGGGCAGCTGCCCTTCGGTGAGGAAGCGGCGCACGTTGGCGTAGCTGGCGTTGTCCACGTCGAGGGCGAAGGTGCTCAGCGGCTCTTTTTTTACATCGAAAAAAGCGTTTTCCTTCGTGTGGGCGTAGGTATCGCCGGCTCCGGCTTCGGGCCGGGCGGGGTACGGCAGCGGGGCCGGGTAGTAAGCAGTATTGCCGCCGTCGCGCAGGGCCCGTTTGGCGGCCCGGCTGGGGCTGGCATTGCCGCGAATGGCCACGCCGGGCACCCGGCCTTGCACGTCGTTTTGGGTGCCGTATCCCGTTACCACGCACTCGCTGAGGGCTTTGGCACCGGCTTTCAACACCACGTCAATCGCTATAGCCTTGGGGCCCAGCCGCCGCTCCACGGTCACGAAGCCCACCGCTGAAAATACCAGTGTGGCCCGCGCCGCGCCGGGCACTACCAGCGCGTAATGGCCCTGGGCGTCGGTGCTGGTGCCCAATCGGGTGTCTTTCACCAGCACCGTGACGCCGGGCAGCGGTTGGCCCCCGGCCTCGCGCACGGTGCCGCTGACGGCCCGGGCGCGGAGGGCAACGGAGTCAAATAATAAGATTCCGCGGGGCCGCACCGCGGGCATTTCGGGTTGCAGGAGCTGCTGGGCGCGGGCGGGGGCCCAGCCGGCCAGCAGCAGCAGAAACAAAAGTTTTTTCATGGCAGTGAGCGGGTTAGGGGTGAAAGCTGCCGGGGAGATGCCGCGCCCACCTGGATTGCACACGGCCCCGCCGAAAAAATTTGCGGCCGCGGGCTACCTTCCGTCCCTGATGTTTTTCCGCCGTGCCCCGCCCGCCGCTGCCGCGCCCCTCTCCGACCAGGAGCTGCTGGCCCGCTATCGCCTGCGCCACGACGTGCGCGACCTTGGCGAGTTGTTCGACCGGCACCTGTCGATGGTGTTCGCCACCTGCCGCCGCTACCTGGCCCCGCCCGACGAAGACGCCCAGGACGCCAGCATGCAGCTATTTGAGCACCTGGTGGGGGCCCTGCAAAAGCACGCGCCCGACAACTTTCCTGCCTGGCTGCACGCCACCGCCCGCAACCACTGCCTGATGCAGCTGCGGGCCCGCAAGCGCGCCGGGCCCAGCGCGGGGCCCCTGGTGCTCAGCTTTCCCGACGCGGCCAGTGTGGAAACGGCCGCCGCCCGGCATCTTCCCGACGCGGCTGCCGACGAACAGGAGACCATCGAAGCAGAAAATGCCTTGCAAAATATGGAGCAGGCCCTCACGCAATTGCCCCCCGGCCAGCGCCGTTGCCTGGAACTGTTTTTTCTCGAAAATAAATCGTACCACGAAGTAGCCGAAGTGTTAAACCTCGACCTCAACCAAGTAAAAAGCTACCTGCAAAACGGCAAGCGCATGCTGCGCCGCCTCCTCGACCACCCGGCCCCCACCCCTACCAATGCCCCCCGTCGCTGACCTGCTGCAAGCGGCCCTCGCGGCCCCGCTGGGCCCCCACCCCGACGCCGACACGCTGCGCCAGTACGCGGCCGGCACCCTCGCGCCCGCTCAGCAGCACCGTATTGAGGCCCATACCCTGGCCTGCGAGCGTTGCGCCGACGTGCTCGACGGCCTTGCCCAAACCGACGCGGCCACCACCGAGCGGGCCGTGGCCGCCCTGCGCGCCCGCTTGCAAACCCGCGTGGCCCAAGCTGCCGACCCACGCCCGGCCACCGGGGCCTGGCACTGGCCCCGCCTGGCCGCAGCGGCCGCTGTAGTGGCTGGCCTGGCGGGCGGCGGCTTGTGGGAATGGCAGCGCCGCGCCGTGCCGCTGGCCAGTGAAACCGCCGCTGTTGCCCCAGCACCCGCGCCGCGCCAGGCAGCGCCGCTGGCGGCTCCTACCCCACCTGCCGCAGTAGCCGGGGCCCTATCCGCGAGGACTGCACCCGTCGTGACAGTCGCGCCTCAACGGCGGCTTCGGCCCGCGCCGTCGGTGGCATACAATGCGCCGCCAGCAGCTTACAAAGAGCCCGAACTCGACGAGAAGAACAACGCAAAACCATCCAAGGCAGCTCCGCCGGTAATTGCGGCGGCCCTGGCGGACGTTTCCAGCGCGGCGGCCCCCGCAGGCGCGGCCGTGGCCACCGATTCGATGGCCCTCGCGGATCAGGCCCCGGCCCCCGACCAGCCCAGCGCCTTGGGTGCGCGAACCCTCATGAGCCGGGCCGCTGGCGTGGCCGTAACGACGAACGAAACGGCCTCGGCCCCGCCCGCCGCCCGCAAAATGGCCCGGGCCCTGCCGCCCAACAGCGCCGCCCTCAGTCCCATGCCGGCCGCGCCAGCGCTGGCCCCCGCGCCAGTGGGCGGCCTGGGGGCCCTGCGCGAGTACCTGCGGCGCCAAGCTACCGAGTTTGTGCCCGATGGCGCCCCTTTAAAAGGCTCCGTGCGAGTGCGCTTCGTGGTGGGCGACGACGGCAAAATCAGCGGTTTGAAAGTGCTGCGCGGCCTGCGGGCCGACTACGACGCCGAGGCCCTGCGCCTACTGTGCGCGGGGCCCGGCTGGGTACCCGGCGTGGCGGCCGGCCGCCGCGCCGCCCTGCCCGTGGAGATGGACGTAGCGTTTTAAGCAGTGAGCAGCTATTTAGTGAACGTTAACACTGTCAACTGCTTATTACTCCCGCCTACATCGCCATTCCGGGCTTGAAAGATTTATCGTCCACGGATTTCACGAATTTTAGCAGGCCCGCCATGTAGGTGGGCTGGTCGTCGTACATGCTCATGTGGCTGCCTTTGGGGCAGATGAGCGAGGTGCCGTTTTTTACTTGCGTGGCAATCCATCGCATATGGGCCGGGTCCATGGTGTCGTAGGTGCCGCCGATAGACAGGACCGGCACAGTTAATTTGGGCAAGTCCTTGGTGCGGTCCCAGTTGACGAGCTTGCCGGAGATGCCGAACTCGCTGGGGCCTTGCATGGTCACGTACAGCGACTGGTTAATTTTGCCCAGGGAACGAGTTACCGGCTCCGGGTTGGGCACAATGCGGCACAGGTGCTCGGCGTAAAAATTGGGTTCGAGCAGGCCCATGTAGCGCGGGTTGCTGAAGTCCTTCGCAGCTTCAATCTTGCGAATTTCAGCCAGCACGGCGGGCTTCATCTGCTTGGCCAGCACGTCCTGGGCGTAACGGCCGTAGGCGGGGCAGCTCATCATCATATTGGAAATGATAAGGCCTTTGAGGTTCTGCTGGTACTTGAAGGCATACTCGGCGGCTAGGATGCCGCCCCACGAGTGGCCCAGCAGGTAGAAGTTATCACGGTTGAGGTTCAAGGCCTTGCGCACTTGCTCTACTTCCTCCACGTAGCGAGGCAGGCTCCACATGGCCGTGTCGCGAGGGTTGTCGGAGTTGCCGCAGCCGAGTTGGTCGTAGTAGATGAACTCGACGCCTTCCTTCGGCAGGAAGCTTTCCATGCACTCGAAGTACTCGTGCGTGGCCCCGGGTCCCCCGTTGAGCAGCAGCACCTTGATTTTTGGGTTGTTGCCGAACCGCTTCGTCCACACCTTGAAGGGGCCCTTGGGCGTCTGGATGGTCACAACCTGTACGCCGCCCGTTTGCACACCGGTGCCAGCCGGCTGGAAATAAGCGCTGGAAGCGGCGGCTGGGGCCCCGGCGGGGGCCGACTGGCAAGCGGCCAGTAGCGCAACAGCGCACAGGGCCCCGCAGGCCCGCCGCAGCAGTGAAAGAAGCTTCATAAAAAAGTCAGTTAGCTGAAAATGAACAGTGCGCCAAGCTACTGCTTATTCTAGGAAGGAAACGAAAAAAGGACCGTTCCAACACTGGAGCGGTCCTTTTCCGGGAAAGAGCGGTGCGGGTTTAGCCGCTGTAGCCGCCGCCGCTTTCGGGCTCGGTGGCGCTGCCGCCGGGCTTGGTGGGCGTGGGCAAGTCGGTTTCGGTTTTGATTTCGACCTCGCTGTAGTCGGGTACGCCGTCGCCCTGGGTGGGCACGGGCGGCTCGTGGGGCGGATCGGGGGCGGGCGTGGGCTGGCTCATGGCGAAAATTTTAAAGTAATACAATCGACCGGGTGTACGGGCCGGGGCCCCCAATGGCTGCCCGCGCTGGCCGAGCGGCTTACTTTTGCCGCCGTTGCCGGTTATTTTTTCTCACCCCTTTTCATTCCCGCCCCCGAGGCCATGACGCAATTCCGCACCGAAAAAGATACGATGGGCCCCGTGCAAGTGCCCGCCGACGCCTACTGGGGCGCGCAGACCCAGCGCAGCATCGAAAACTTTCCCATCGCGCAGGACATCAACCGGATGCCCAAGGAAATCATCCGTGCCTTCGCTTACCTCAAAAAAGCCGCCGCTCTCACCAACCGCGACGCCGGCGTGCTGGCGGCCGACAAAGCCGAGCTGATTGGCCGGGTGTGCGACGAAATTTTGGAAGGCAAGCTGGCCGACTCGTTTCCGCTGGTGGTTTGGCAAACGGGCTCGGGCACGCAGTCCAACATGAACGTGAACGAGGTGGTGGCCTACCGCGGCCACGTGCTGCACGGCGGCCAACTGGCAGACGAAAAGAAGTTTCTGGCCCCGAACGACGACGTGAACAAGTCGCAGAGCAGCAACGACACCTTCCCGACGGCCATGCACATCGCGGCCTACAAAATCCTGGTCGAAACCACAATTCCCGGCATTACGAAGCTGCGCGACGCGCTGCAAGCCAAGGCGGCGGAGTTCATGAACATCGTGAAAATCGGCCGCACCCACTTCATGGACGCCACGCCGCTCACGTTGGGCCAGGAGTTTTCGGGCTACGTGGCGCAGCTCAGCCACGGCCTGCGGGCCATTAATAACACACTGCCCCACCTCAGCGAGCTGGCCCTGGGCGGCACGGCGGTGGGCACGGGCATCAACACGCCCCCCGGCTACTCCGAAAACGTGGCCCGCCACATCGCCGAGCTGACGGGCCTGCCCTTCGTCACGGCCGAAAACAAGTTCGAAGCCCTGGCCGCGCACGACGCCATCGTGGAAGCCCACGGGGCCCTCAAAACGGTGGCCGTGAGCCTGATGAAAATCGCCAACGACATGCGCATGCTCAGCTCGGGGCCCCGGGCCGGCATCGGCGAAATCTCCATTCCCGACAACGAGCCCGGCTCCAGCATCATGCCCGGCAAGGTGAACCCCACCCAGTGCGAGGCCCTGACGATGGTGGCCGCCCAGGTGATGGGCAACGACGTGGCCATCACCGTCGGCGGCTCGATGGGCCACTTCGAGCTGAACGTATTCAAGCCGGTGATGATTTACAACTTCCTGCACTCGGCCCGGCTGATTGGCGACGCCTGCGCGTCGTTCACCGAGCGTTGCGCCGTGGGCATCGCGCCCATCCTGCCCAACATCCAAAAGCACGTCGAGTCGTCGCTGATGCTCGTCACGGCCCTCAACCCGCACATCGGCTACTATAAAGCCGCCGAAATTGCCCAGACGGCCCACAAAAACGGCGCGACGCTGAAGGAAACCGCCGTACAGCTCGGCCACCTCACGGCCGAACAGTTCGACGAATGGCTGCGGCCGGAGGAGATGGTAGGGGAAATCAAATAGTAGTTGATCGTCATTCCGAGCACAGCGAAGAAACTGGGTTCATCTTGTCTAGCTTCTTCGCTGCGCTCGGGATGACACCTGACCGCCCTTCAAAAAGCCGCGCCGCCCGCCTGGGGTAGCGCGGCTTTTTTATCCACATCTTTGCACAGCTATGGACTTTGCCAAGAACCTCGTGCTCGAAAACCGCCGCGTGCGCTTGCGGCCCCTCGAAACCGCCGATTTTGAACCGTTGAAGGCCGTGGCTTTCAACCCCGAGATCTGGCGCTACACCCTGGCCCGCGCCGACGACGCGGTGAGCCTGGCTGCCTACCTGGCCCAGGCCCAGCACGAGCGCCAGGCCGAACGGCGCTACCCGTTTGCCATCGTCGACCGTGCCACTGGGCAGCTGGCCGGCAGCACCAGCTACTACAATATTTTTCCCGACGACCAGCGCCTGAGCATCGGCTACACGTGGGTGGGCGCCGCATTTCAGCGCACGGGCCTGAACCGGGCGGCCAAGCACCTGCTGCTGTGCCACGCCTTCGACGAGCTGCAGTATGAGCGGGTGGAGTTGGAGACCGACAGCCGCAACCTGCAGTCGCAGCAGGCCATGCGCCGCATGGGGGCCACCGAAGAAGGCACCTTGCGCCGCCACCGCCTCACGCAGGGCGGGGTGCGCCGCGACACGGTTATTTTCAGCGTCATCCGGCCCGAATGGGACGTGCTGCGGCACTCCACTTTCGCCGAGTTCGATGCGTAGCCCACGGCCCCGGGGCCTGCCCGCCAAGCTGTTGCGCCGCCGGGCAGCCAGCTTTGGCCACGCGTTTCGCGGGGTAGCGGCGGCGTGGCGCTCGGAGCTGCACCTGCGCTTCCACGCGCTGGCCGCGGTGGCCGTGGTGGGGCTGGGCTTTTACTACGGCTTGGCCCGGCTGGAATGGGCCCTGGTGGCCCTGGCCGTGGCCGGCGTGTGGACGGCCGAACTGGTGAACACCGCCGTGGAAGCCCTCACCGACCTGGCCTCGCCGCACTACCACGCGCTGGCCGGCAAGGCCAAAGACGTGGCCGCCGGGGCCGTGCTGCTGGCGGCGCTGGGGGCCCTGGTGGTGGGGGCCCTGGTGTTCGGGCCGCACGTGTTTTCATTTAATAAGTAACGCCTATTATTTAATATGGGAAGTATGGGACCGGCTGCCGAGCCAGCGGAGCAGCCAACCATTGCCCGGTTCGGGCGTAAGCAAGCAGACCCTTTGCCTATTCCGGTTTATCCTGCATAAATCAATTGACCAGGCTAAAATATTGATTGGTAGATGATAAATGTTAATTGTTAAATGAAAGTTCTTACCCTTTTTGTTGCCACCCTCCTGCTGGCTACCGCCTGCGGGGCCGACCGCGTGACGATGGGCACGCCCACCACCCAGCCCAACGGCCCCAACGTGTCGGGCAACGACACACCCGCCCCCACCTCGGCCAACACCGTGGACCCCGTACCCCGCCGCATCGGCGTGGAGGACACCACCGCCCGGCCCCAGTGGCTGAAAGCCCGCATCGCCGAAACGCTGGGCCACCGCAAGCAGTACCCCATCGTGCGCATCTACCGCTACCAGTACCGCGACCAAACCATCTACTGGGAAACGGCTCCCTGCTGCGACCAGCAGTCGACGGTGTACGACACCAAGGGCAACGTGCTCTGCCACCCCGACGGCGGCATCACGGGCAAAGGCGACGGCCAGTGCGCCGATTTTGACAAGCATAAGACCAACGAAAAAATCGTGTGGCAGGACCCGCGCTGAGGGCCCGGGGGCCCTTGGCTTACGATGGGTTAAAGCAGAAAACTATTTCCTCGGCCCCAAGTTCCGGGCACAACCGGGCGAAATAGCGAATTCAGCCGGTTCTTTGCCGGCTGATTCCAAATAACCCATCATCTATTCACTCAGTCATTCACTCAATGATTAACACCATTGCCAAGCTCGGGGCCTTCAACGTGTGGGCCAACGAAACGCTGCTGCGCCGCCTCGACTCGTCGGTGGTCGCTGGCAAAGAGGCCCCCCAGCCGGCGCTGCGCATTTTCAGCCACCTCATCAACGCCCAGGCCATTTGGCTGGCCCGCCTCACCGGCACGGCCAGCCCGCTCAAGGTGTGGCAGGAGCACGACCTCGCCGGCCTGCACCACTGGCACGAGCAGACTTCGGAGGCGTTTCGCCAGCGCTGCGAGCAAGCCGACGACGCCGAGTTGGCCCGCCACATCCAGTACACCAACTCGCAGGGCGACCCCTTCGACTCGCAGGTGAGCGACGTGCTGACCCATGCCGTGGTGCACGCCAGCTACCACCGGGGCCAGGTAGCCACCAAAATGCGCGAAGCCGGCCTGGAGCCCGTTAACTCCGACTTCATCACTTACTGCCGTGAAATGAGCGGGCAGGTGGAGCCGCAGTTGTAGGACCGCAGTTTTTTGTTTTTAACACAAGAGCCCCCGTTCTCAGCTGAGAGCGGGGGCTCTTGTGTTAAAAATTCTAGTTAAAGGCGAACAGCTTGGCATGGCCTTTATTCAGGGCCCCCGCGGGCCAGCAAGGCGCATACGCCCGCCACTACGCCGGTTCCGGCCCGGGCCCGGCCAGCAGCAGGCAGGTGGTGGTGGCGTGTGCGTAGAGCTTGCCGGCCGCGTCCACGATGCGCCCTTCGGCCGTGGCGACCTGCCGGCCCAGCGAGAGCACCAGGCCCTCGCACCGAACCAGGCCGGAGCCCGCCCGCAGGGGGCGCACGAAGTTCACCTTCAGCTCCAAGGTGGTGTAGCCCGTGCCCGCCGGCAGCCGCGAATGCACGGCGCAGCCCATCGCCGAGTCGAGCAAAGTGGCAAATACACCGCCGTGCACCGAACCGATCGGGTTGTAGTGGTACTCCTGGGGCTCCAGAAAAAAGGTGACCCGCCCCGGCTCCATCTCTGGCGGCACTTGGTCGAACCCCAACGCGGCCATGATGGGCGGATAGGGCAGCTCGCCGCGGCCCATAGCGGCCAGGTAGTCGAGGCCGTTCAGGGTGCGGGCGGCGCGGGCCCCCAAAAGTGGGTCTTGCCAGACAAAGGTGCGCGAGCGGGCGGGGTCGTTCATACTGATTTGGGAGTTAAGTTTCGGGCGGCTGCCCGGCGGGAAGGCGTGGTGGCGGATGCGGTTTGGGCCGCTAAAATAAGAGCAGCCGGGGCCCCGGCCCCCGGCCCCCGGCCGGCCCCACACCCGAGGGGCCCAGAAAGCGGAACGCTCTGGTAAGCGTCGTGGCCCTGACTTGAAAAGAAGGTTATCGGCCAACCCAAGCTTGGCGCAAGGCCAGTTGAGCGGGTGCCTGGCAGGCAGCTACATTGGTTTTAGGTAAATGCCGTGTTGGACTTGGTGGGCGGCAGTCGACGCTTTTCGCAGACACTTTTCCTTAACTCCGGTTCAAATCGCTCGGCTACCCGGCACTATGGCCCGGCACCTCTTCGAGGCGGTAGTACACAGGCAGGCCGCGTTCCAAGGCAATGCGGACGTCTTCGTCGGCTCCCTTCGATGGGCCATCCAGGCGCAACACAGCGTCGCACTTGGCGAGCAGGCGGTGCGCGGCGGGGTACAGAATTTCTTCGTAGGGGGCATCGCCGGGCCGGGTCGAGCCCGCCAACGCCAGCAGGGGCAGCGCCACCCACTCGCCAATCATGGGCAGGTGGCCGGCGCGGAACAGCGGCAGGGCCGCTGCCTCAAGTCGACGCAGGTTGCTGGCCATGCGTGCGGGGTCGTCGTTGGTGCCGCTACGATAGGGCCCGGCGATGAGAATCATCATAAAAAAAGAGGGTTTATGGCTAAGCCGTGAGTTGTTTTAAGCGCAGGTATTGCAGCAGCATGATGGTCTTGCCGTCCTGGATTTCGCCCGTTGCTATCATGGCCAGGGCCCTCGGCAGTGGCAATTCCAACACCTCAATCTCCTCTTCTTCGACGCCGCCCCCGGCCTGCCGTTCGGTAGCGGCGGAGTACTCGGCCAAGTAAAAAAACAGGCGCTCCGTCACCGAACCAGGGCTCATGTAGGCTTCCATGACCTTTTGCACGGCCGTGAGCCGGTAGCCCGTTTCTTCCTCCGTTTCGCGAAGGATGGCGACGTCGGGCTGCTCGTCGTCGAGCAACCCGGCGCAGGTTTCGATGAGCAAGCCCGAAGGGTTGCCGTTGACGAAGGTGGGCAGACGAAACTGCCGGGTGAGGACGACCGTGTCGGCGGCGGGGTTGTGCAGCAAGATGGTGGCCCCATTGCCCCGGTCGTAAGCCTCGCGCGACTGCGTTTCCCACGCGCCGTTTTTGCGCTGGTAATCGAAGGTGACTTTGCGCAAGGTGTACCAGTTATCCGACAGGGTCACCTGTTCGCGCAGACGAATTCGTTCGTTCATGTTGAAGCGATTGTTCGTTTATGTTTTATTTTGTTCATTTGTGATCAGATAGATGCAAGTAACGAAATCCCCATGAATTTTCAACTGCGCAAGCACCACCTCCTTGCTGCGTTGGCACAACGGGGAGGGCTGACGGTGGCCGAAATGGCTCAACAGCTGCACACGACCCCCATCACCATTCGGCGCGACCTGGCGCAACTGGCCGCCAAAGGATTGGTGGTGCGCACCCACGGTGGGGCCGTGCTGCCGGGCGTGGCGCAGGACCCGGTCGGCTTCCTGCCCAAATCTGCGGTCAACTCCGAGCAGAAAGAATACATCTGCCGGTTGGCGGCGGGCCAGATTGCCGACGGCGACACCATCTTTATTGATTGTGGTAGCACCACGTTCCCGCTGTGCGCCCTCATTCGCACCTTAAACATTCGGGTGGTCACCAACTCGTTGCCGGTACTTTTTGCGCTGGTGGGCTCGGCCGTGCAGGTGGTCGTGGCCGGGGGCGAAGTGGACGCCGAGCGGCAGGCCGTGCACGGCGTAGTGGCGGCGGAACACCTGCAACGCTACCGCGTCGACAAAGCCTTTCTGGGCGTCGACGGCTTTTCGCTCCGGCGCGGGCTAAGCGCCAATAGCGAAAAGGAAGCTGCCATTAGCTTAGCGGCAGCGGCGGCGGCGCGGCACGTGTATTTGTTGTGCGACGCAAGCAAGCTGGAACAGGATAAGTACTTTCAGTTTGCGCCATTGTCCATGGTAGGCACTTTGGTAACGGACCAGCGGGCCGCCCCAGAGTTGCTCGCCCGGTACCGGGAGGCGGGCCTGGCGGTGCTGTCGTAGCGGGCGTTTCACACTTGGTGGGGCCCACGCCATTGCTGGCAAAACAACACTAAGTTCTCCCACTGTCTCACCCGAACCGCCTTGGTCCGCGGTAAGGGCCCCTACCTTGCGTTACGCTTCTCACGCCGACTGCCTTCCGCTATGCGCACTTACAACTGGGCCATTCTCGGCCTGGGCAACATCGCCCGCAAATTTGCCCAGGACTTGGCGCTCGTGCCGCACGCCCGCCTGCACGCCGTCGCATCGCGCAGCTTGGCCAAAGCGCAGGCCTTTGCCGCCGATTTTGGCGGGCCCCACGCCGTGGGCAGCTACGAGGACCTGCTGGCCGTGCCCGGCATCGACGTTGTTTACATCGCCACGCCGCACTCGGAACACTGCGCCCACACCTTGCTTTGCCTGCGGGCGGGCCTGCCCGTGCTGTGCGAAAAAGCGTTTGCCCTGAACAGCAGCCAGGCCCAGGAAATGATTGAAGCGGCGCGGCAGCGGCCCGTTTTCTTGATGGAAGCGTTTTGGACGCGCTTCTTTCCCGCCGTCACCCACGCCCTGGACCTGGTGCGGGCCGGGGTGATTGGCGAAGTAAAGCACCTGGCCGCCGACTTTGGCTTCGCGGCCCCCTACGAGCCCACGGGGCGGCTGTTCAACCCCGCGCTGGCCGGCGGCTCTCTTCTGGACATTGGCGTGTATCCCCTTTTTATCAGCCAGCTCTTTTTGGGCGCGCCGGCGGCGGTGCGGGCGGTGGCCACGCCGGCCGGCACGGGCGTAGACCTGAACTGCGCCGTGGTGCTGGCCTACGCCAGCGGGGCCACCGCCAGCGTGTTTTCCACGCTGGCCGCCACCACCGACAACCAGTGCATTTTGTACGGCACCAAAGGGCAGTTGCGCCTCACCGGGCGCTTCCACGCGCCCAACGGGGTGGCGGTGCAGCTGCTCGGGCAGGAAGCGCAGCCGACGCCCTGCGCCAAGGAAGGGTACGGCTACCACTACGAAGCGGCGCACGTGCAGCAGTGCCTGAGCCAAGGGCTCCTGGAAAGCCCGTTGCTGCCACTGGCCTTCAGCCAGGAGCTGATGCGGGTGCTGGACGCCGTGCGCCAGCAAATCGGGTTGCGCTACCCCGGCGAGTAGTCAAGCAATAACGATCTAACCAGTTGTTGGTTAACGCGCCAGGAACACGGTCTTGCCTTCTTTCGCCGACTGCCGGGCGGCGTCCAGAATCTCCACTACGACCAGGTTGGTCGCCAGCGACGAGAGCACGTCTTCCGGCGCAGTGCCCCGGACCACGGCCGTCAGGTAAGCAAAAGGCTCGTCGTAGGGGGCCGGCGGCGGGGCGGCGGTCAGGTCCTGGGGGGCGTCTTTTTCGCTGCGCCGCACCCGCAGGTGGTCGCGGTCGAGGGCCAGCACGGACCCCGTTTGGCCGTACACTTCCAGGTCCTTGCGGGCGTAGGGCCAATTCCAAGACGCCTCGATGATGCCCTGGGCCTTGGGGTAAGTGAGCAAAATGGTCACGTCGTCCTCTACTTTCGGGTACACCTCGGGCTTGATGTGCAGCGCGCTGGCCGTGACGGCCAGCGGCCGCTCGCCGCGCATGAGCCACGTCATGAGGTCGGCCCCGTAGCAGCCGAAGTCGGGCAGGGCCCCGCCGCCGTTTTGCACCGGGTCGGTCAGCCAGTCCAAAAACTCCTTGTTCACCCCGATTTCTTTGGGGCCCTGGTGGCCGTCGTGGGCCACCATTTTGCGGATGTCGCCAAGGGCTTTGTCCTGGACGGCCAGCTGGTAGGCCTGCCGGTTGGAGCCGTACCAGGTGGTTTCGTAGTTGGTGAGCAGGTGGATGTGGTAGCGCTGGGCCAGGGCCGCCATCTGGCGGGCGTGGTCGAGGCTCACGGCCAGCGGCTTTTCCACCATCACGTGGATGCCACGGGGGGCGCAGGCTTGCACCACGGCCAAGTGCTCGTAGATGCTGCCGAACGCCGTGACCGCCTGCGGCTTGGTTTTGGCGAGCATTTCTTCCAGCGAGTTATATACCAAGTCCATGCTCAGGCCGTGCTGCTGGGTGAAGCGCTGGGCCAGGGCTCGGTTGGGCTCGGCAATGCCCACGATGACGATGTCGCCGCGCTTCTCGCGGCCCAGCAGCCCGTGCACGTGCGTGTGCGTGAGGCCCGCCACGCCCACCCGCAGGGGAGCAGCAGGGCCGGCTTGGGCGGCCGCGGCCCGGGCCGTAAAGACCAGCAGGAGCAGCATAACGACGGAAAACAAGTGCTTTGGCATGGCGTCGGATGGGAATGGATGAGGTGTCAAGATACGTCCGCTGGTCGTTCCGGCTACCGCGACTGCCTCAGCTTGACCGGAATGCGCAAGGGCCCCTGTGTTTCATTGCCCCGCAACCACTACTTTTAAAGCAGCAATCATTTCCCTTCCCACCCATGAGCTTCGCAAGGAAGACCGTTCTGCTAACCGCTTGC
Organism: uncultured Hymenobacter sp.; assembly: GCA_964242665.1. GTDB lineage: Bacteria > Bacteroidota > Bacteroidia > Cytophagales > Hymenobacteraceae > Hymenobacter. Next base: position 20,816 of record CAXTBA010000003.1, on the reverse strand, counting down.
GCGGCAGCTGCTTTGTTCACGGCGTTTCGCCCCCGGCCACAGCCGGCAAAAGCGGCTGATGGCTGGCAAAATTTATTCGACGGCAAAACGCTCCACGGCTGGAAACGCCTGGCGGGCACCGCAGATTACAAAGTAGAAAACGGGGCCATCGTGGGCACCACCGTTCTGGGCTCGGGCAATACGTTTTTGGTCACCGCGCAGGAATACGGTGATTTTGCCTTGGAGCTGGACGTTAAGATTGAAGACCCGACGGGCAACTCCGGCGTGCAGACCCGCAGCCATTTCGACTCGCCCGAACAGCCGGGCCAGGTGTACGGCCGGCAGGTCGAAATCGACCCGTCGGCGCGGAGCTGGTCGGGAGGCGTGTACGACGAGGCCCGCCGCCAATGGCTCTACCCGCTGGATTTGCACCCGCAGGCCAAATCGGCTTTCCGGGTGGGCGAGTACAACCACGTGCGGGTAGAATGCCTCGGCAACGAAATGAAAACATGGATCAACCACGTGCCCGTGGCCTACGTGGTGGACCCCGTGGACCCCAAGGGTTTCATCGGCTTGCAGGTCCACTGCATCACCGGCCCGGCGCAGGCCGGCAAAAAGGTGTATTTCAAAAACATTCGAATCAAGACCACGAACCTGCAACCGAGCGCTTTTCCGGCCGATGTCTACGTGGTCAACTTCGTACCCAACTACTTGACTGACTATGAGCAGCAGCACGGCTGGAAGCTTTTGTTCGATGGCAAAAGCCCAGTGGGCTGGCGTAGCGCCCGGGGCCCCGCTTTCCCGGCGCAGGGCTGGCAGGTAGCGGACGGCGCGCTGACCGTGCTGCCGTCGGAAGGCAAGGAGGCGGCCAACGGCGGCGACATCGTGACCATCGACGAATACAAAGCCTTCGACTTATCGTTCGAGTTTAAGCTGACGCCAGGGGCCAACAGCGGGGTGAAATACTTCGTGACGCTGGACGAAAAAACCGAGGGCTCGGCCATCGGCCTGGAGTACCAGGTGCTCGACGATGCGCTGCACCCGGACGCCAAGCTCGGCCGCGACGGCGACCGCACGCTGGCCTCGCTCTACGATTTGAAGACCGCCGACAAGCCACCGCGCTTCATTCACCCCATCGGAGAATGGAACGTGGGCCGCGTGGTCGTCTTTCCCAACAACCACGTCGAGCACTACCTCAACGGGGCCAAAGTGTTGGAGTACGAGCGCGGCTCCCCAGCATTCCGAAACCTGGTGGCCCAGAGCAAGTACCACGTCTGGCCAAACTTTGGCGAGGCCCCGGCGGGCCACCTGCTGCTGCAAGACCACGGCAACCGCGTGTCGTTTCGCAGCATCAAAATAAAGACGCTGAATTAGCTAAAGCAGAACACCTTACAACATTCTCATTCCCAAACCACGCCTTTTTATGCCGCAGCCCCGCCGTGTTTTCCTTCAGCAGCTGGCCCTGGCCGGCGCGGGGGCCCTGGTGCCGCAAATTACCTGGTCGGCGAGCAGCTACAAACGCATCATCGGGGCCAACGACCGGTTGCGCGTCGGGGTAATCGGGTTTTCCGACCGCCACCGCTCCTCGCACATGCCGTGCTTTATGAACCATTACAAAGCCCTGAACTTCGACGTGGTGGCCGTGTCCGACATCTGGACCCAGCGCCGCGCGGAAGGGGCCGCCGCTTGGCAGGAAAAAATGCAGCACCCCGTGGCCGCCTACCGCAACAACGAGGAGCTGTACGCCAGCAAAAGCGTGGACGCGGTGTTCATCGGCACCGCCGACTTCCAGCACGCGCTGCACGCCATCGAAGCCGTGCAAGCGGGCTGCGATGCCTACGTGGAGAAGCCCTTTGCCGAGACAATGGCCGACAACCGGGCCGCCCTGAAGGCCATCAAAGCCGCGAAGCAAATCGTGCAGATTGGCTCGCAGCGCCGCAGCGGGGCCAACTACCAGGCCGCCGAGCAGTTCATCAAGTCCGGCCGGTTCGGGCCCGTCACGATGGTGGAGCTGACCTGGAACGTGAACCAGCCGGGGCGCTGGCGCCGGCCCGAGCTGGTGGCCCAGCTCCGGGCCGCCGACGTGGACTGGAAGCGCTACCTTATGAACCGGCCAGCGGAAGCCTACGACCCGCGCAAATACCTGGAATACCGGTTGTTCTGGCCCTATTCTTCGGGCTTGCCGGGCCAGTGGATGAGCCATCAGATTGACACGGTGCACTGGTTTACGGGCCTGCCGCACCCGCGCAGCGTGGTGGCCAACGGCGGCATTTACGTGTGGAAAGACGGGCGGCGCAACTGGGACACCATCGCCGCGGCCTTCGACTACGGCCCCGCCAACGACCCGGCCACCGGCTTTCAGGTCTTGTTTACCTCCCGGATGCACAACGGCGACGAGCGCCCAACTGAGATTTATTACTCCAACGGCGGCGAGTTGAACCTGAACACCAACCAGGTATCGCCGGCCGGGGGCCTCACCAAGCCGTTTGCCGACGCCATGCACCTGCCGCCGAATTTGCTGCCGGCGTTCAGCTTGGCCAGCACCGAAGCCGTGGTGGCGTCGGCCAACACCGGCGGCGACCTGCTCACCTCCAACCACATCCGCAACTGGATGGAATGCGTGCGCAGCCGCCAAGCGCCCAACGCGCCCGTCGAAGCCGGTTACAGCCATTCCATCGCCAACATCATGGCCACGGCGGCCGCCCACACGGGGCTCAAGGCCACGTTCGATGAAAAAACCCAGGAAGTACTGGTCGGCGGCAAAGTCTTTACCTACTGAGGGCTCTGGGGCCAGGTCAAGTTGGTGCTAGAGGCATTTCAGCAACGGTGTACATTATGCTGCGCCCAGCAAACCCCACCCCCGGCCCCTCTCCAAAAAAGAGGGGTGCGTTCAACTGGGATGGTCCAATAAAAACGGACAGCAAGCCAAGGCAGGCTGAGTTTCGGCTCCTGTTTGAATTGGTGGGGACCGTCTTTGCCAGAAAAATGTTTTTCAGCAGTTCCTGCGTGACGGGCTCAACACCGTTGAGCAGTTGGTTAAACTGACGGAGCAGCTTGGCGCGGAGGCTTTCCAGGCAGGCATTCGGCGTCCAAGTATCCTCCTTGGTACCCTTAGCTTTGCCACTTTCCGGGTTTGGCCGAAATCTCAGCGCACTTGCTATCAACGGCAAAGCGCGGACAGATGATAGCTAATCTGGTGCTAGCATCGGGTTTGGATGCTTTCAGGTAGTCGAAAACGGCTAGAGAATAGCTCCTGAATGATGGACAGGGCCCTTAGGCTGTTGAAGAATATTTAAGTTTACAGCGTAAAGCCAATTATTTATCCAACCGATTAACAGCAGTTATGACAAGCAAAAGGCACCTGGCAACGGGCCCCAGAATCAGGTTCCGCCTGGGGCCCTGTTTTGGCAGAAATTATTGAATAGATCATGCGTAAGACAAAACAAAAAAGCCCCAAATCATGCGATTTGAGGCTTTTTGCGACTAATTGGTTACAATCGTGTGATCCCGCTGGGATTCGAACCCAGGACCCGTACATTAAAAGTGTACTGCTCTACCAGCTGAGCTACAGAATCAATTTTGGGGGAACAAGAAAGGCGTTACCTTTTTTGTGGGTACAAAAGTACGGTGGGCTTTCCACTTATACAACCCAGCCGCAAAAAAAAGCGCCCTGGCACTTCGCTCGGGCCGTATTGGTGGGGTTTATGCTGCTGCCTTTCTGGTGCTTGGGCACCGGCGCCGGCGCGCAAAAAAAACTTTTGCCACCCGCGGCCGCCGAGGCCAGCGCCCTGCGGCGGGCTGATTCGCTGCTGGCGGCCGACCAGTTTGGGGCGGCGGCGGCGGCGCTGCGGCGGCAGGTGTGGCAGCGGCGGCGCACGTCGGCGCGGGTGCTGCTGCAGATGGCCTACGCCCAGCAGCAGCTGGGCCACTACCCGGCGGCCTTGCTTTACCTGGCCATGGCCCAGGCCCGTGAGCCTCGCCTCGACACCTGGCGGCAACAGGTGGCCCTGGCCGCCCGGTACCGCCTGGTGGGCTACCCCACCACCTGGCAGCAGGAGTTGCAGGTGCGGGCCCAGCGCTACTACTACCCCGGCTTGCAAGTACTGCTGGCCGGGGCCGTGCTGGGCCTCGTGGGGCTGGGCTGGTACCGCCGGGCCCGTCCCACCGCGTGGCTCGCTTACGCTGGCTACCTGGTGCTGGCCGGCGCTTACCTGCTGGTGCTGCCCCCGGGGCCCGTGGGCCTGGTGGCCCGGCCGGGGGCCGTGCTGATGGCCGGGCCGGGGGCGGGCGCGGCCTGGCTCAGCACGACCGCGCCCGGCGACCGGCTGCTGGTGCTGGGCCGGCAAGACATCTGGTGCCGGGTGCGCTGGCAGCAGCGCGATGCTTACATCCGCACCGCCGACCTGGTGGTGGTGGACAATTGACATTTAATAGTTATCACTTAACATTTAACAATTAGCAACCGCGCAGTTTGCTCTTTGCGCCGCAGTGTTTACTGCACGGCTGTTGCATGTCAAGTGATAACTGTTAAATGTTAACTGTAACCTTCTTCTTTTTGGAAGTGCTGGAGCACAAGGCGGTCGGCCAAGCCGGGGAGCCACTTGTTGAGTAGCACGGTGAGCTTGCCCTGGCCGGTAAGCACGAGGGTGCGGCGGCGTTGCGCCACGGCCCGCAGGATGGCGGCGGCCACAGCTTCGCTGCTCATCATAGCCCCTTCGTCGCGCGGCGATTCGCCCTGGGCCGAGCCATCCGCGGCCAGAGCCGCCGCCCGAATGTTGGAGGCGGTGAAGCCGGGGGCAGCTGTGAGTACGTGTACGCCCTGGGGCAGCAGCTCGGTGCGCAGGGCTTCGAGGAAGCCGTTCATGGCAAACTTGGAAGCCGAGTAGCCGGTGCGCCCCGGCAGGCCCCGGTAGCCGGCAATGCTGCTGATGCCCACGATGCTGCCCTTGCTTTCCAGCAGGTGGGGCAGGGCAAACTTGGTCGTGAAAACCGTACCGAAAAAGTTGGTTTGCATCAGGCGCTTGATGACGTCGAGGCCGGCGTCCTGGAAGCGGGCGCGCATGGAGATGCCGGCGTTGTTGAGCAACACGTCGAGGCGGCCGAAGCGGGCCACGGTGGCCGCCACGGCTTGGGCGGCGGCAGTTTCGTCGCCCACATCGGCTTGCACGGTGAGGTGGGCAATGCCGGCAGCGGCCAGGGCCTGCGCGGTGGCCGCTAGGCGGGCCCCGTCGCGGCCCGTGACGGCCACCGCGTAGCCGGCGCGGCCGAACGCCAGGGCGCAGGCCAAGCCGATGCCGGACGTGCCCCCGGTAATAAGTACAGTTTTTTGGGACATGAAAAATGCGTTTGGGAAATGGACCAAAATTACGGTGCCGCGGCCGGGGCGGCCCGCCTCGCTCCGGGCACAGTGATGAGAAGTGATGTGTCGGAGCAACTCCCAAAATATTCTTCGCTTCCGCTACAAAAGCGCGGGGCACGGGGGCCGTTGAGTTGAAGCCATTGTTGGTGCAGCAAAACCGCGTTAAGCATTACATTTCCGGGGTCATCGCAAACGTCTTTATTTTTTTCGGCAGCGGATGTTTACGGGGGCCCTCGCGACGAACGGGCGTTTCCAGACGGCGCTGCTGCAACTGGTTTTTCCCACCCAATCTTTCCGACCAATGCCTTCAAAATTTTCTTTAAACAGCGCGGGTGTTTTCAAATGGACCATCCTTTTTGTTTTGAACCTGGCTTGCGTCCGCACGGGCTGGGGGGCCGTCATTTCTTACACCCAAAGCGCTGACAAAGTCACGTTCAGGCTGGACAAAGGCTGGATGAGCGTTCGGGTGTGCAAAGCCGATATCGTGGAAGTGCAGTACACCGTTCTCGATGCGCTTCTGCCAAAGAACTCCCTGGTGGTCAATAACCAGTGGACGCAAAAAACACCGTTCAAATTAGAAGAAAAAAATAGCCAGATTATTATCACGACCGCTAAGCTGCAAATCAGCGTAAATAAGGCTACTAATGCCATTACTTATGCCAATTCATCAGGCGCGATTATAGCCTCGGAGGCCGCGCACAATAAAAGCATGAAAGCTGCCACAATTGCCGGCATCGCCACTTACAATTGCGAAACGCAATTTAATTCGCCGACCGACGAAGGCTTGTTTGGCCTGGGCTGCCACCCCGAGGATACGCTCTCGATTAATTACAAGGGCCGCAACCAGGAAATGCTTATCAAATACATGACCGGGGCCATCCCCGTACTGCTGTCAACCAGTGGATACGGCTTGTTGTGGGACAATTATTCGGCGTCGAATTTCTACGGTTCCGAAGCCAATAAAACCCAATACAAGTACGTGTCGGAAAGCGGGAAAATGGTGGATTACTATTTCTTTTACGGCCCCGGTTTCGACCGCATCATCGACCTTTACCGGACGGCCACCGGCCGGGCCCCGATGTTCCCGAAATGGTCGTTCGGGTTGTTTCAGTCGCAGGACCGCTACAAGACCCAGGCCGAGGTATTGGCGGTAAAAGACCGTTACCGCCAAAATCACATTCCGGTCGATGCAATTGTGCAGGACTGGTTTTATTGGGAGCCCCTGCCCATTGGCTCGCACGCGCTCAACCCCGCCCGCTACCCCGATCCCAAAGCGCTGGTGCAGGAGCTGCACCAAGCCAACCTGCACGCCATGATTTCCATCTGGCCGGTGTTCGGCAAAGGCACGCCCAACTTCGACGCGCTGCAAAAAGCGGGCGATTTAACGAGCGTCACCTGGGACAATTTTGTAACCAAAACCTTTGATACTTACTACGATGCCCACAGTCCCAAAGCCCGGGACTTGTATTGGCAGCAGGCCCGCAACAGCCTCGTGAAAAAATACGACTGGGACGCCTGGTGGGTGGACCAGTGCGAGCCCGACAACGGGGCCCTGCTCGACGAGCGCCGCAAAGCCGTGTTTGCCGTGGGCCCCGGCATCGACTACTTCAACACCTACTCGCTGGAGCACACCAAGGGCCTGTACAAGGGCTGGCGCGCCGACATGGGCGGCAAGCGGGCGTTCTTTTTGGTGCGCCAGGCGTTTGCCGGGCAGCAGCGCAACGCCACCACGCTGTGGTCGTCGGACATCCTCACCACCTTCCGGGCCTTCCAGAGCCAGGTGCCGCAGGGCCTCAACGCCTGCGCGTCGGGCATGCCGTACTGGACGTCCGACATCGGCGGCTACCGCTCGAACACGGCCCCCGAAGGCATCCCCAACTGGGCCGACCCGCAGGCGCGGGAGCTGTTCACGCGCTGGTTTCAGTTCGGGGCTTTCAGCCCGATATTTCGCATCCACGGCAAGGGCGAGCGGGCGTTGTTTTCCGACAATTGGGACGCGCCCACCAAGGCCATTTTGTTGAAGTACGACCGGCTGCGCTACCGGTTGCTGCCCTACATCTACTCGCTGTCCGGGCGCGTGACCACGGAAAATTACACGATGATGCGGGCTCTGACTTTTGATTTTAGAAAGGACCCCCACGTGTACGGCATCCCCGACCAATACATGTTTGGCCCGGCTTTTTTGGTGAATCCCGTGACCCGGCAGCTGTACTCGGGGCCCCACGCGGGGGCCCCCGCCGGCACCCGAAACGTGTACCTGCCGGCCGCCCAATGGTACAACTTCTGGACCGGCGAAACCCAGCGCGGCGGCCGAACCATTGCCGCGGCCGCCCCCATCGAAACCCTGCCGCTGTACGTGCGGGCCGGTTCCATCGTGCCCATGGGCCCCGACGTGGAGTACGCCACGCAGAACGCCGGCGGGCCCATTGAGCTGCGCATTTACCCGGGAGCCGACGGCGAATTTATGTTTTATGAGGATGAAAACGACAATTATAATTACGAGAAAGGCAATTACTCCACCTTTCGTTTTAAGTGGAACGACAAGCTGCGGCAGCTCACGATTTCCGACCGAAAAGGCACGTTTCCCGGCATGCCAGCCAGCCGTTTGTTCAACGTTGTGCTAGTAAAACAAGGCCACGGAATAGCAGGGGCCCCGGTTGATAAAATTGATAAAGTAGTGGCTTACAAAGGCACGGCAATAAGTATTAAGCTGTAAGAATTGTTCCTAAATTAAAAGTTGCCAACCAAACGTGGACGTCATGCTTCGACTCCGCTGCGCTGCGCTCAGCATGACGTTCTTTTTTTCTTTTGCTAATTCGGGCACAACTCTATAAGCTAAACCTGAAATAATTGCTTAATTATTTTGGAAAATATCTGCGGACTTAGCGTACATTTGCCTCGCTTTTATTTTTTCACAACGCACCAAAGTACATGGCCACGGATTTGTCGAAATTGCAGGAAATCATTAATAACGCCGAGCAGAACGAGGCCGTTATTTCCCAGGTAAAGCGCACGGTGGCGAAAGTAGCCGCGCTGCTGGAAGAAATTGACCAGCTGCTGAGCGGCGAAACGCAGGCCACGGCCCGCAAGAAGCCGGGCCGCAAGCCGAAAGCAGCGGCGGAAGACGGCGCAGAGCCGGGGCAGCCGGGCCGCAAGCGCGGCCGCAAGCCGAAGGTTGCGGCCGAATAGCCGGCCCTGGCAGCGGTTATCACCCAAAAACCTGGCCCCTAGCGGCCGGGTTTTTTTTTGCCCGTAACGCAGCGGGGTGCGGGCGCAGGCGGCACAACTGGCTGAATGGGCGGTGGAAGCGCGGTTTTGGCCGACTGCGCGGTGGGGCGGCGGGTTTCCTTATTACATTTAACCACGGGAAAAGCTAACCATTTCCCCGGCTTGCGCGCGCCTTGGAAATCCCACGCGGGGCCCCGCCGCGGCGGCGGTGCCGGCTGGTTCCGTCCTTCTTCCTGCCCTTCTTATGCTGACAACTCTACTACGGCGTTTTCGTGGGCTGGGGCCGTTGCTGGCCCTGTTGGTGCTGGCCCTGGCCGGGCCGGCGCGGGCCACCCACCTGCTGGGCGGCGAAATGAGCTACCGCTACCTCGACGCCAACGGGCCCGCCGCCGCGCCGTTCCGCTACGAGATAACGGTGACCATTTACAACAACTCGTTGGTAATCGACACCCGGCCGCCCAACACCGACGCCGTGGTGGGCATCTACGACCGCAGCACCGGGGCCCAGATTGTGCTGACGACGGCGAATTACCCGCGCATCATCCGGCAGGGGGTCACTTCCGGTCTGATGGACATCCTCTCGACTTCGCTCTCGCCGGTGCTCCAGCCGCCGGCGGGGGCGGGCTGCACCGTGACGGGGCCCTCGCAGCCGTTCCAGCTCCAAAAGTTCGTGGGCGTCGTGAACCTGCCCGTCTCGTTCGACGGCTACTACGCCGTGTACACGCGCAGCTCGCGCAACGTGGACATCACCAACCTCAACACCGTCAACAACAACGCGCCCCTGACCCTGTACACCAGCATGGCCCCGGCCCTGCTGCCCAACCACGCGCCGGTGTTTGCCGACACGGCCGTGGCCATCGTGTGCCAGAACGACACGACCATCAGCCTGAACAACGCCGTGGACGCCGACGGCGACCGGCTGGTGTACTCGTTCGGCACGCCTTACGGCTTGTTTCAAAGCTCGGGGCAGAACCTGCCGACGGCGTTCCCGCCCCTGCCGCTGGCCGTGGGCTACAACGCCGGCTACTCGCTGGCCGACCCCCTGGGCACGGGGGCGGGCAACTTCGCGCTGCTCGACGCCAACACCGGCGTGGCCCGGTACGGCGCGACCCAACAGGGCAAGTACGTGGTGGCCGTGGACGTGGCCGAGTACCGCACCGTGGGCGGGGTCGAGGTGCTGGTGGGCACCACGCGGCGCGACTTGCAGCTGGTGGTGTCGCACTGCCCGGCCACCAGCGCCCCGGCGCTGGCGCCGGCCGCCGTCACGCCACGCAATTACACCATTGAGGAAGGCCAGGCGCTGACCATCCCCATCACGGCCACCCAGGCCGACGGCCACACGCTAGTGCTGACCGCCAACAGCGAGCTGCTGGACGGGGCGGGGGGCTTCGGCGCTACGTTCAACGGCAGCGCCGGCACGCGGGCCCCGGGCAACCCCACCGGCACGGCCACGGCCACCGGCACCGGCACCGCGACGGCCACCTTCGTGTACAATTCGGCCTGCGGCGATGCCCGCGCCACGCCCTACGACCTCGCCCTGAGCGTGAAGGACCTGGGCTGCGGCGGCAAAATGGCGGCCGACGTTTTCCGCATTACCGTGACGCGGGCGGCGGCCCCCAGGGCCCTGACCGGCGACGCCGCCGTGTGCCCCCGGACGCAGCACACGTACACCGCTGCCGGCACCACGCCCGCGTACCGCTGGCGGGTGGCGGGCGGCACCATTGTGGGCAGCGCCACCGGCCCCTCGGTGCAAGTGGTGTGGGCCAGCACCGGCACGCTGGCGGTCCGGGGCGTGTCGGCCTACGGCTGCCTCACCGACTCGGTGCGGCTGCCGGTGACCGTACTGCCGGCCCCGGCGCTGGCGGTAGCGGGGGCCCTCAGCGTGTGCCAGGGCACTGCCACTACGCTGACGGTGACGGGCGGCAACGGCCCCTACACCCTTGCCGGGGGCGGCACGACCCAAACCAGCGCCGGCACCTTCGTGGTGGCCCCGGCCCAAACCACAACTTACACCGTGACGAGCGCCGCCACTGGCGGCTGCGCCGGTTTGGCGCAGGCAACGGTAGTCGTGCTGCCGCTGCCCACCGCCAGCGCCGGCCCGGCGGTGGCCATCTGCTCGGGCGGCACGGCGCAGCTGGGGGCCGCCCCGGTGGCCGGCTACGCCTACCGCTGGGCCCCGGCCACGGGCCTGAGCGACCCTGGCATTGCCAATCCTACCGTAACGCTGACCAACCCCACCGGGGGCCCTGTCACCACGACTTACACACTCACCGTTACAGTGGCCACGGGCTGCGCCGCCACCGCCACGGTGGCCGTGACCGTCCAGCCCCCGGCCGCCGTGAGCGCGGGCAAGGACGCCACCCTGTGCGCCGGCCAAACCGTGGCCCTGGGGGCCCCCGCCCGGGCGGACTACACCTACCAGTGGACGCCAGCCGCGGGCCTGAGCAGCGCCACGACCGCCCAGCCCACCTACACCGCCGCGAACCCCACTACGGAGCCAATTGTAATAAAATTCCGCGTCACGGGCACGTCGGCCGCAGGCTGCGCCGCCCAGGATTCGGTGCTGGTGACGGTGAACCCGCTGCCGCCGCAGCGCACCATTACCGGGCCGGGCTTTGTGTGCGATTCGTCGCAGGCGTTTACGGGCACTTATGCGGTGGCCGGGGCCAGCGCTACTTCTACGTACCAATGGACGGTGGCGGGCGGCACCTTGCTCAGCGGACAAGGCACGGGCCAGGTGGCGGTGCGGTTCACGTCGGGGGCCCCCAGCCGGTCGCTGAGCGTGGTGGAAACCTCGGTGTTCGGCTGCACGGGCGCGGCGGCTTCCAGCTTGAATATCCTGCTCGACCAGCCCACCATCAACCTTAGCATGGCCTCGGTAGATGCCGCTAGCAACGCCCGCATTGTCCTCAGCTTCGCCGTGCCCAACGGCAAAAATACGCCCAACCAGGTGCAGGTGCTGCGCCGCGTGGCGGGCACGGGGCCCTTTGCCGTGGTGGGCACGGCGACCCCCACCGCCACCGCTTACACCGACGCCAACGCGGTGGACGCCAACGCCAATTCTTACGAGTACCAGCTTTCCGTCGCCAACGGCTGCGGCGCGGTGCTAACCACCGCCGTGGCCCAAACCGTGCGCCTGCAAGCCACGGCCACGCCCGGCGCGGGCGGCTACAGCCAGGGCAGCGTGGCCCTGCGCTGGAACGCCTACGTGGGCTTTCCGGTGAGCGGCTACCGCGTCTACCGCCGCCTCGATGCCGACGGGGCCGCGCTGCTGGCCACCGTGCCGGCCACCACGCTCGCCTTCGCCGTGCCCAACGGGGAGCTGGGGGCCAGCAGCGGCGCGGGCTTCGTCCAGAACTTCCGGGTGGTGGCCTTCAGCGCCGACGGCCGGCTCGCGTCGAACTCCAACGAGGCCCTCGTGACCTTCGATAATCCGCTGGCTTTTTATAACGTCATCACCCCCAACGGCGACAACCGCAACGACCGGCTCGAAATCGACAACGTGGCCCTCTACCCCGGCAACACGCTCACCATTTTCAACCGCTGGGGCCGCGAGGTGTACTCCACCACCAATTACCAGAACACCTGGGGCGAGGACCCCAGCGTGGCCCCGGGCGTCTATTATTACCTGTTCAAGCTGCCCAACGGCCGCAGCACCAAGGGGTGGGTGGAAGTGGTGAAATAAGAAACAAAACGGATTAAGCACAGACGTTCCGCGGCTGACACGGGGCCGAGCCCCGCGCCAGCCGCGTATCATCAGCGGAAAAGTGTATGGTATTTTTTAAAAACAAAAAATACCATACACTTTCTCACCAAAATCTGTATGGTATTTTTTGTTTTTAGAAAATACCATACAAGCACAGCAAGGCTTTGGCGAAAACCAGGGGCCGGCAGCCAGCCCCCGGCCCGCCCGTACCTTTGCCCTATATGTCAAGCAAAGCCGCAAAAAATATCCCCGCCGAGCTGCTGCGGGAAGTAAAGATTCAGGACATGGTGGCCGAGGGCAAGTGCTTGGTGCGCATCGGCAACCTGGTGATTTTCGTGAGCCAGGTGGCCCCCGGCGACGTGGTGGACCTGCGCGTGACCAAGGCCAAGAAGAACTTCCTGGAGGCCGTACCCACGAAATTCCATGCCTATTCGGAGCTGCGCGTGGAGCCCTTTTGCCAGCACTTCGGCACCTGCGGCGGCTGCAAGTGGCAGCACCTGAGCTACGACGCCCAGCTGCGCTACAAGCAGCAGCAGGTGGAAGACCAGCTCACCCGCATCGGCAAAGTCGAACTGCCCGAAATCCGCCAGATTCTGCCCTCGCCGGCCCGCACCTACTACCGCAACAAGCTCGAATTCACGTTCAGCGACAACGGCTGGCTGACGACCGAGCAGATCAACGACGACACCCAGCAGTACAACCGCGAGGTGGTGGGCTTCCACACGCCGGCGCGGTTCGACAAGATTATCGACGTGGAGCACTGCTGGCTGCAACCCGAGCCGAGCAACGAAATCCGCCTCTTCATCCGCGATTATGCCCACCGGCACGCGCTGCCTTTCAACAACCTGGTGCGCCAAACCGGCCTGCTGCGCAACCTCATCGTGCGCACGGCCCCGAGCACCAGCGAAACGATGGTGATTTTGCAGTGCTACCGCGCCCACGACGCCATCGAGCCGCTGCTAGACGCGGTGCTGGCCAAGTTCCCCGAAATCACGTCCCTCAACTACGTGCTCAACGACAAGGGCAACGAAACCTTCCACGATCTGGAGGTGGTGTGCTACCGCGGCAAGCCCTACATCGAGGAGGACATGGAAGGCCTGCGCTTTCGCATCGGCCCCAAGTCGTTCTACCAAACCAACTCCGAAGGGGCCCACCAGCTCTACAAAGTGGCCCGCGACTTCGCCGAGTTGCAGGGCACCGAGCTGGTGTACGACCTCTACACCGGGGCCGGCACCATCGCCAGCTTCGTAGCCAAGAAGGCCCGCAAGGTCATTGGTGTAGAATATGTGGAGCAGGCCGTGGCCGACGCCCACGTGAACGCCGAAATTAACGGCATCACGAACACCGAGTTTTACGCCGGCGACATGAAAGACATCCTCACCGCTGCCTTCACCGAAACCCACGGCCGCCCCGACCTCATCATCACCGACCCGCCCCGCGCCGGCATGCACCCCGACGTGGTGCAGCGCCTGCTGGAGCTGCGCACCCCGCGCATCGTCTACATCAGCTGCAATCCCGCCACCCAAGCCCGCGACCTGGAATTATTAAACCCCGCGTACCGCGTGACGCGGGTGCAGCCGGTGGATATGTTCCCTCACACCCACCACGTAGAAAATGTGGTGCTATTGGAGTTGAAGTAAAATTCCTGACTTATGGAGTCTAATGAGAGAATTCAGCTTCTTTGGAAAGAGCAAGAGATAGGCGTTCTTGACAACCCTATACCAAATATGTGGTATCTGGAAGGGCCCTGGATAAGCAATAATACCGAAGCCGCAGCTACATTTAAAGCACTTGCGCAAAGGCTTAATCCAAAACAAACTTTTGCGTACCTCGATAAAGGAATTGAAATCTTTTTAAAGTTTGAGGATGACTCTTTACTCCGTGCAATTGTCATCAGTTTAACGAATGAAAATAATTTGTTTGTTAGGAGGATGTACAATTATAAAGAAGAGCCCATCTGAGAAGAAGGTATCATTATTAATAATTTCGAGCCAAAGAAAGCCAGATATTTACAGAGACTGTATAATTTAATCCTATCAATTTTCTCAGCTCGTTAATTAATTATGGACTACTTCAACGACCCTGAACTGAACGGCAAATACCTCGGCACCATCACCAAGGATTTTGCGACCGTGTCCGATACGCTGAAGGAGGCGTCGTACCAGATTCGCAAGCGCGACATCAGCAAGTATCCCATCTTCGTATTTGCCAAGCAGGAGGTGCCGCTGGGCAGCCTGCTGGTGAATGCCGACGAGCTGAATTTGCAGTGGCACGTGTACGCCAGCTACGTCGAATTATTCATGCAGCAAGGCATCATCGGGGCCGATGGCGTGGATGCGTTCGAGGCCAGCTACAAAAACTCCGACGAGTTTTGCTGCCTGTTCGTGCTGGACGAGGAGTTCACGAAATTCGTGTTCGTGCCCTACCCGGAAGATTAAGGGCCGGTCTGGGCGGCCGGTTTTTTCGCCGGCCGCCCGGTAATCGCCAGGGCCCCGGGGTTCCTGAATCATTCAACGATTAGCGGGCGGCCGGCGAAAAAGCCGGCCGCCCGCGCCGTTCAGCATTGGCGCTTTAGAACGCTTTCCAGCCCTGGGCTTGCAGGGGCACGGCCTGGCCGGCTTTGGTAACGAGGCTCACCGCGTCTTCTTTGTCGGTGAGGTGGCCGATGATGGTGATGTCGGGGTGGTTTTTGATTTTCTCGTAGGCCGCGAGGGGCAGCGTGAAGAGCAGCTCGTAGTCCTCGCCGCCGTTGAGGGCGCAGGTGAGCGGGTCGAGGTTGAACTCGGCGGCGGCTTCGAGCGTGGGGTTGGCCACCGGGATGTTGTCGGTGAACACGCGGGCCCCCGTGCCGCTGGCCGCGCACAAGTGCATCACCTCCGAGGCCAGGCCGTCGGAGATGTCAATCATGCTGGTGGGCGTCAGGCCTAATTCGCGCAGCTCGTGCACCACGTCGAGGCGGGCCTCGGGGCGGAGCTGGCGCTGCACTACGTACTCGTAGTTGCCTAGTTCGGGCTGGGCTTCGGGGTCGGCCAGGAACACTTGTTTCTCGCGTTCCAGCACTTGCAGGCCCAGGTAAGCGGCCCCCAGGTCGCCGCTCACGCAGAGCAGATCGGTGGGCTGGCCGCCCGAGCGGCGCACCGCCTGGCCAGCGGGCACCTGGCCCAACACCGTGACGGCCAGCGTGAGGCCGGCGCGGGTGGTGGTGGTGTCGCCGCCCACCAGATCCACGCCGTAGGCTTCACAGGCCAGGCGCAGGCCTTCGTACAATTCCTCCACGGCCTCCACCGAAAAGCGCGCCGGCACGGCCAGGCCCACCACGAGCTGGGTGGGCAGGGCGTTCATGGCGGCGACATCGGACACGTTCACGGCCACGGCTTTATAGCCCAGGTGCTTGAGCGGGGAAAAAGAAAGGTCGAAATGCACGCCTTCGACCAGCAAGTCGGTGGTCATCACCACGTCGTGCCCGGCGGCGGGGGCCACGATGGCGGCGTCGTCGCCGATGCCGAGCACGGTGCCGGGCTGGCGCAACTCAATTTTGTGCTGGAGGCGGCGGATGAGGCCAAATTCGCCGAGGGCGTGGAGCGGGGTGAGTTCGGACATGGGCAGAGCGCAGAAAACGGGCCGGCAGCAGCCCGGACCTAAAGGTACGGCCGGGGGCCCCGGGCGTTTGGGCGCACGGTTTGGGCACACTGCGCGGCTACCTTTGCCGTTATCACCCCAAACCCTTTTACTCGCCATTATGCCGCGCCTGCTCCGCTCCACTTTCTCTGTCAAATCCATCCTGGGGGCCCTGCTCGTGGTGGTGGCCTGCGCCGCCTCGTGCAAGCGCGACGGCGGCACCCGCGCCGTGCCCGACCCGGCCTCGGCCACCGCGGTGCAGGCCCAGCTGACGGTGCTGCGCGACTCGGCCGACGCGAAGTGGAGTGCCATGCTGGCCAGCGACGACCAGAAAATTGGCCTCACGCGCCTGCTGCTGCGCGAGCTGCAACAGCAGCCCGAGGCCAATAAGGCCCAACTGCAAGCCCTGGGCACGGCCAACGACCGCCTCAAGGCCCGGCGCTACACCCAAACGGCACTGCCCTCGGCCCAAATCGACGCCTACGACGCCGCCCAGGACTCGGTGCTGCACGCCGTGTTCCCGGTGGCCGCGCCGGGCGGGGCCGCGCCTTCCGAAAACGCCCGCAACTTCGTGGAGGGCCTCCAGCAGCTCGACGCGGGCGTGGTGGGTTTCCGCGTGCAGTACGACCACGCCGCCAAGCAGTACAACGCCTACCTGGCCCTGCACCAAGCCGACGTGGCCCACTTCGGCGGCAAGTACCCGGTGCCGCAGCCGCTGCCGCTGTTCACCATCCAGTAGGGTTGGGCGTTGAAATCCCAGGGCCGGCGCGGCACGCCGCCCCCACCCGGCAGCACGGGAGCCAATCCTTGGCCGCAGGCAAAGCTTCATAATGTAAAACCAAAAAAGCTGCCTGGAAATAATTCAGGCAGCTTTTTATATAAGCGGAGCCGCTGCTTTACAGCGCGGCCATCTCTTCGCGCACGAAGTCGGCCAGGGTGCGGAGGTAGTCGGTGCTGAAATCGAAGCGGATGCCGGCGGCGGCGTAAATCTGGCCGATGGGCGCGGTGTAGCCCAGGGCCAGGGCCCGCTTGTAGGCCGCCAGGCCCTCGGCGGGGTTCTGGCGGTAATGCCGCCACACGGCGATGGCCCCGAGCTGCGCCATGGCGTACTCGATGTAATAAAACGGCACTTCGTAGAGGTGCAGCTGCTTCTGCCATAGGTAAGGCTTGATGCCTTCCAGGCCGCGCCAGTCCACGGTGCGCTGGTTGAACTCGTCGAAGATTTCCGTCCAGCGGTGGTGGCGTTCGGCTTCGGTGTGCTGCGGGTGCTCGTACACCCAGTGCTGAAACTTGTCGATGGTGGCCACCCAGGGAAAGGTTTCGAGCACGCTTTCCAGGTGGGTTTTCTTGGCCCGGCGCAGGTCCTCCGGGTTTTCGAAGAACACGTGCCAGTGGTCCATGCTGATCAGCTCCATGCTCATCGACGCCAGCTCGGCCACTTCGGACGGCGGGTGCTTGTCGGCCCCCAGCGCCAAGTGCCGCGTGAGGAAGCTGTGCACGGCGTGGCCGCCCTCGTGCAGCATCGTCACCACGTCGCGCAAACTGCTGGTCGCGTTCATGAAGATGAACGGCACGCCGGTTTCATCGAGCGGGTAGTTGTAGCCGCCGGGGGCCTTGCCCTTGCGGCTTTCCAGGTCGAGTTGGCCCATCTGGCGCATGGTGCGCAGGCAGTCGCCGAGGTACGGGTCGAGGGCCTGGAAGACGGTAACCGTCTTTTCCAACAGCTCCGCGCCGGTGGCAAAAGGGCGCAGCGGCGGCTGGCCGCTGGGGTCCACGTCGAGGTCCCAGGGGCGCAGGGCGGGCTGGTGCAGGTCCTGGCGGCGCTCCAGGTCGAGGTCGTCGATGAGCGGCACCACCGTTTCGCGGATGGCGCGGTGGAAGTTGAAGCAGTCCTGCGCCGTGTAGTCGAACCGGCCCAGGGCGGCGAACATGTAGTCGCGGAAGTTTGCAAACCCCGCGTTCAGGGCCACCTGGTTGCGCAGGCCCACCAGTTCGGTAAACAAGGCGTCGAGGGGCTGGGCATCTTGCAGGCGGCGCTGCTGCACGGCGCGCCAGGCGGTTTCGCGCACGGCCCGGTCGGGGCTCTTGAGGCGGTCGGCGGCCTGGGGCAGCGTCAGCTCCTGACCGTCGAGGGTGACGGTCATGGCCCCGGCGGTGGCGGCGTATTGCTGCTGCTTGGTGCTGATTTCGGTTTTGAGCGGGATGTTGGCGGCCCGGTAGATTTCCGATGCTCGCCGGACCGAGCGCAGAAACACGCCGTAGCGCCGCTCGTCGAGCCCGTTCAGGTAGGGCGAGGCCAGCATTTTCTCGTTCAGGGCGTGGTCGTAGGGGGCCACACGGGGCTCAATCTCGCTCACGAAGTACTGAAACGCGGCCGACAAGTCGGCGTCCTGGGTGGCGCAAGTCATGCGGATGTAGCGCCAGGCCAGGTCTTCGCTCAGCACCGCTTCCAGCTCGGAGCGGTCGAGCAGCCAGCGCTCCAGCTCATCGGCCGAGGCCAGCGGGCGGGCGTCCAGCTCCTGGAAATAAGGCTCCAGCGCCGCCCAGTCCGTCACCCGAAAGTCTTCGGGCACGTAGTGGCGCGGGGGGCGTTGGGTGTCGGTGGCCGAGGCGACCGTGGGTTCGGCGGTAAACAACATAGGGCACGTTATCGTTGGGGCCGCCCAAAAGCGGTGGGAACAGGCCAAAAAGTTTCTTACGCAGCAAACGCCGCGCCGGGCAGCCGAAAGCTCCCAAACCTTGTGGGTTGTAAGGTAGCTTTAACTGAGCATTCCGGCAAAATTTGGGGCCCCGGCTAGCCGATTTCCACCACCACGTCGTCGGTGAGCGGGTGGCCCACGCAGGTCAGGATGTAGCCCTGCTTCAGCTCCGAGTCGGACAGGCCGTCGCGCTCGTCGAGGTGCACCTTGCCGCTCAGGCACTTGCCGCGGCAGGCCGTGCACACGCCGGCCTGGCACGAGTACGGCAGGTCGATGTCCTGGTCGAGGGCCGCGTCGAGGATGGTGACGCCGGCCGGCACGGCCACTACGTACTCGGCCCCTTCGTATTGGATGATGACGGTGCGGGCCCCGCCCGGCGCGTCGGCGGCCGACGCCGACACCTCGCCGTGGGCCCCGGCCGCCGCCACCGCCGCTTCCTCAAACGTGCTGGCCGCCGCCACGAAGCTCTCCCAGTGGACGCGGCTTTCGGGCACGCCCAGCAGCGCGAACGCGGCGCGGGCCTCCGTCATCAGCCCCTCGGGGCCGCACAGGAAATACTCGGCCTGCTCGGCCGGGAACTGGTGGCGCTGCTCCAGAATGCGCAACAGCGTGGTGCGGTTGAGGCGGCCCGTGTGCTGGTGCGGGCCGCTGGGCCGCAGCGGCTGGCTGTACACGTGCTCCACTTGCAGGCGGCCCCGGCTTTGGGCTTCCAGCTGCGCGAGCTGGGCGTGGAAGATGACGTTTTCCTCGTTGCGGTTGCCGTAAATCAGCAGCACGTGGCTGGCGGGTTCGCCGTGCAGCACGGCCTTGAGCATGGCCATGAGCGGCGTGATGCCCGAACCGGCCCCCACCAGCACCAGCGAACGGGCGGCTTTGGGGCTGGGCTTCAGGGTGAAGTTGCCGAGCGGCTCCATCACCTCAATTTGCTGGCCCACGCGCACGGTGTCCAGCAGATAATTACTCACCAGCCCGCCCACTACGCGCTTGATGGTCACGGACAAGCGCGGGGCCTCCTGCGGCGTGCTGCTGAGCGAGTAGGCGCGGCGCTCTTTTTTGCCGCCGGGGCCGCAGGGCAGAATCAGGGTGAGGAACTGCCCGGGCCGGGCCGCGACGGGCTGGCCGTCGGGCCGCTCCAGGTGAATGGTGATGGCATCGGCCGTTTCCTGGGTCAGGGCAACAACGGTCAGGGTTTGGTACATAGGAGGAGTAAACTAAAAGAAGGCGGGCGGCGGGGGCGCGCTCCAGCCTTAACAACAGAAGAGCGAAATTGGTCCGCCGCGGGCCGCCGGGCGGCGCAAACCGGACTACAAAAGTAACTTGCTGCGGCCCCGGCCGTTTGCCGAACCGTCAGATTTTTACTTTCATGCCCACCCCTTTCCTCCGCGCCCTGGCGCAGGCCCCGGCCGCGCCGGTGCTGCCCGTGGCCCTCGGCGCGCCCCAGGCCGCCCGGCTCGACTTCACCGCCGCCAACCCCCGCCTGGCTCACCCCGAGCACCTGCGCGACACGGCCGCTTTCGACCAGGTGGTGCAGCAGCTGCTGGCCGACCAGCACGCCGCCACCGGCCTCGGCGGCTACCTCGAAAACCGCGTCATCTACCGCCGCAGCCCGCACTTTGGGGCCCCCGACGGCGACGCCGGGGCCCGCTCCCTGCACCTGGGCGTGGACGTGTGGGTGCCCGCCGGCACGCCCGTGGCCGCGCCGCTGCCGGCCCGCGTCCACAGCCTGGCCGACAACGACAACTTCGGCGACTACGGCCCCACCGTGGTGCTGGAGCACGCGCTGGCCGGCACCACATTTTACAGCCTTTACGGCCACTTGGCGCGGGCCGCGTGGCAGCGCCTGCGCCCCGGCCAGGCCCTGGCGGCGGGCGAAACCTTCGCCGATGTGGGGCCCTACCCCGAAAACGGCGACTGGCCCCCGCACCTGCATTTTCAATTGATGCTGGATATGCAAGGACGGCAGGGCGACTTCCCCGGCGTGGCCCGGCCCGAGGAGCGCGATTATTGGGCGGCGCTCTGCCCCGACCCGAACTTGCTGCTACGCTCGCCGGTGCTGGCCGGGTAAGGCCCTGGCGGCTGTTCATTAGACTTATTCCCGAATTAGTAGGGCAAAAACAGAACGTCATGCCCATCTGATAGCCAGCTCTCATTGATTTTCTTAATTCTCAGAACTGCTGTTACGCGGCTGGCGCGGGGCTCTGCCCCGTGCCCCGTTGCCGCGGGCCTC